>JAEEXP010000034.1 GCA_016287865.1 Caryophanales bacterium | reverse complement strand
ATTTATTATTCTTGGAAATAGTAATGTTGCAAATCTTTTAGTTGTTTGTCATTGTTATCGCGATTCCGATTCAATAATAAGAATTATTTCAGCTAGAAAAGCAACAAAAAACGAAAGCTTAGCTTATTATGGAGAGAAAAGAAAATGAGAGACGAATACGATGTTAAAGACGCTAAGAAAAATCCTTATGTTAATGGTTTAAAGAAACAAATTACTATTAATATAGATGTTGAAACCATTGACTATTTTAAACAAATGTCATCAGAGACAAATATTCCCTATCAAACATTGATAAATGTTTATCTAAAAGAATGTGATAAAAGTAAAAAGAAAATAAATATTACATTCAATTAAAAAATACTGCCTTTGCCGGCAGTATTTTTTATGCTGTTATAATATTTCCATCATTATCAAATGACCAGTATGGACCAGATAGTCCAGTAAGGTCATCTCTATAGTAATAGAGAGTCATTGAAGCTAAATCAATTGTTACATCTACTTCTACATGTGAACTAAATTCTTCATAATTACTAAATTTAACATAAAGTTTAGTTCCGTTTGGAATTGAATTATCATTTAGTTTAATGATAGTGCTTGGAAGTACTAATTCAGTTAATCCTGAATCCTTGAATAAATCAATTTCAACTTGAGCAAGTCCTTCATTAAGGATTACTTTTTGAAGGAGTGAACAAGATTTAAATGCACCTGATTCAATTCTCTTAATTGAATTTGGAAGAGTAATTGATTGAAGAGATGAACCAGCGAACGCATCTTGGCATATTAATTCAACACCATCTTCAATTACTACAGTTGATACAGTTGAATTTTTAAACGCATCTTGTTTAATAGCTATTACATCCTTTCCTTTAAATGTACTTGGAATAGTAATGTTGTTAGAATTAATAGTTCCTATTGATTCTATGTAATATGTATTATTCTTTCCAGTTACTGTACCAGCTTCATCATAAACAAAGCCAAGTAAATGTTCGAATCTTGCATATAATTTAGTATCTTCATTGATATTATCAGTTAATAAATATTGATTATTAAATTCTTTATCATAATACCAATCATAGAATGTAATACCATCTTTAGTTGGAATTAATAAATCTTGTGAGTTAATAACGCTACCTTCATTAATTGTGAGTGAACCAAGTTCTACTTCATTTTCTCCTACGATATCAATAAATTTAATTGTAACTTTACTAATCACAAGTCCTTCAAACTTAGCGTAGATTGTAGTTTCTTCAGTGAGTGGTTTATCAAAATCAAATGGAGTTTGATAAGTTGGTTCTTTGAACCATCCTTTAAATACATCAGTACCTCTTACAGGATCAGCTGGACGTTCTACCTTACCATTAGTTCCTGTATAAGTATCAGGAATTTGAGAACCACCAGATGTCACAAACTTAACTAGTACTGGTTCATATACAATTGGTCCCCATTTAGCGTATAAATACATACCAATTTCTACTGGTTTAGTAGGCTCAAATGGGTTTTTGAATTCATTATCATAGAACCAACCATTAAATGAAAAGTTATCTCTTGTTGGATTATTTGGAAGAGTTAATGGTTTATTCTTTTCAGCCTCCATATCATCGATATGGCTTCCACCATTTGTCTCAAAGATTACTGTGACATATTCTTTTTCTATTTGATCAGGGTCTAATTCAAATTTAGCGTATAAAGTAAATCCATTCATTACTTCATCATTAAAGTTATATGCTTGAGTACAAGCTTCATTTTTAAACCAACCCTTAAATAAATACTTATCTTTAACTGGGTCTTGAGGACGTTCTAATTGATGTTTTCTTTCAACTTGTATGTCTTCAATAGTACTACCACCAAATGTTTCAAAATGGATGGTATACATTGTTTTAATTTTGTTTGTACCATCAATAGTTCCGTTTGTACATTCAATATCTAAATAATTGAATACTGAATCTAAAGATTCAAGGCTACTACTACACTCAGATGTAGTACCTAAATATTTTATTTTTTCTAAGTTTATACAACCGATAAATGCATTCTCTTTTATTTCAGTTACTGACTTTGGAATTGTGATTTCTTTTAAGGCTGCATCATAGCTAAATGCATTAGATGCGATACCTTTAATTTCTATACCTTCAAAAGTCTCTGGGATTTCTACAATTTCTTTTGTTTTAAGTAGACTTGAAGTACTCTTTATCACTCCATTATCAACAATAAAATATGGTTCACTCCAGCAGGCATATAAATCAATTTGATCAGCTTTAATTCCGCTTAATTCAGTAAAGAAATTACCACCTAAATCTGTCCAACCCAAGAATTCATAACCAACTCTTGTTGGGGATAATAATTCATAGGTTTTATTCTTTTTACATTTAGTTGGATTATCAACTTCTACTGCATATTCACTTTCATAGTGATATGCGACTTTATAGTTATTATTTAATACTAAAGTTACAACCACAAGACCTATGAGAAGCACAAAAAGAGCGATTAAAATACTACCGCATTTGATCCACAACTTTTTAATTTTAGGGTTCTTAACTAATTCCTTGGCTTTCATAACTTTATTATATCATAATAAAATCTAAGCTGATTTTACTGGTTTAGCTTTAGATTTTATATTATCCTTAAGTTCAGTTTCGAGTTCTTTAATTGAAGCTTCAACTTCTTCTTTAGATTCTTCTAGTTCAACGCCATCAAGAACATCTTGTAGGTGATATTCCATTGAAATATATTTTATTGTTTGATATCCAACAACTGTGGTTAATACTCCATTTGTGAGTCCTTGAATTGATGAATCTACTACTGCGCCAATTGCGGCACCTAAAATAGGAATAGATTTCACAATTCCACCCATAGTATTTGCGAGGCCTTTACCAATGTTTGCGCTTGATACACCATAAGCTACCATTGATGATGCGAGAACACTTGAATAAATCTTAAATAATTTCGCATCACTTGGTCTGAATCCATATAAGAATACGATATCTTTGATCATTTGAAGATCAGTGAAGGCAACAATAGTTGCGTCCATTGTATTAGATTGAGAGAGTGCAGAATAAAGTCCCGCTCTTAAAGATGCTTCGCTAATGATTTCTTTCGCAGTCTTTTTAACTGAAGTAGAATACATTCTTGTGAGCGTATCTTTTAAAGCTTTATCATCATTTGTTGCAAGTGCAACTTCAAGGTTTCTAACTTCCTTATCATCATACCAGCCAGCTCCTTCAACTTGAGCATTGAAATCAACGATTTTAGTTGCGATATTATGACGTACTTTCTTATTATGAGCTTTAGCTTCTCTTGCGTGTTTTCTATTCACATTAGTAATGAAGTAATCGCTCTTCATTACTTTTACGACAGGAACGATAAAGAATACTATATAGATGATTACTGCGACACCTATAGCTCCATATCCTGCGTATTTATTAATGTTGTAGATCTTTTCTACCATAAAGAATAGACATGTAAAAATTAGTATACCAACGAGTAGTATAACTAGATTTAAAAAGAACTTCACAGCTCTTGTGTTTTCTCTTTTCACATATCTATCTTCATAATCATAAATAGATAGTTGTTTTTCTTCCTTTTTATTATTTTCTGACATAATTCTATAATTCCTTTTTAGAATTATAACATTTTTTATAAGTGATTAGACACACTATTGAGAGTAAAAGTTGTTATATACACTAAACCTATGAAAAAATTATGAAGAAAAACACAAAATTATTGAATATTAGTATAATATCAATAAATTAATCTTTGACTTAACTATTTTTATTATATATATTAAATATATTCGTAAGGTAGAGTGTACGAACAAATAAAAGGAAAATGATTTACTACTATATATCGATTATCAGTACATTTGTACTTTTTAGTGCATTATTCATTGTATTAGATAGAAAAATCAAAAATGAAAAAGGAAAAACATGGTTATTAAGAGGCTTAAGCCTCCTTTTTGCGTCTGTTTTTATTGCAAGATACTTAAGTGCAGACTTCAAGATTAGATACATCATCGGCCTCAATATTAATTCGATATTTGGAGTAGATGGAATTAATCAAGCAGTACTTAGTTTATTTGTCTTCTGGTTCACAATGACTGCGACGGTACTACTTGAGACATATCCATTCTTTAAGGATAAGGTATTTATTCTAAAACACTTAGTTAAGTTCTTCGCTCCAATCATCTATATTCTATCGATTGTAACACTTAAGACTCATATAACTGCCTTGTTTGGAACTCAAGCGGTAGATAAAGTATTCTATGGTGGAATCATGTATTCTATTGAAATAGGTTTAGCTCTTACAATGATTCTATCAGTGTGGATAAAAGAATATAGAACACACATTTCAGGTAAGTTCATTAGAGATTTCATCTTAAGCTTACTTGGAATGATCTTAGTATCTGTGCCTTGTTTCGCATTCCAACTTCTATTTGGAAAGGGAAATGAGGGACTTCTTATAGAAGATTTTAATTTCATTCACAGAATGGTTCTATATGGAGCATTCATCTTACCTGTCATAATTATTCTAATTATGTATAGATGGGATTATGACCATAAGAGATATGCACTTCTTTATATGAGTCTTGCGATATGCATAAGTTATAGTATTATCTATTCATTTAGCGACTTGACTCATTTAAGGTCATATCCACTTCACTTATGTAACCTCGCTGTATACATGGTTCCATTATGTCTAATATTTAAGATCCCACACTTCTACTACTTCACATTCTTTATCAATGTGTTTGGAGCGTTTATGGCGATGCTATTCCCGGGTCTTGGGAATGAAGCGACCATATTCACATCCTTAACTGTGAAGTTCTGGATTAACCACTATGATGCATTCTTTATGCCTATTGTAATAATGGTTCTTGGATTATATGAAAGACCGAAGATGAAAGAAATGGGATATTCTATGATGGGTTTCTTAGGATATTTCGTACTAGTATTATTCGTTAATGCCTACTACACATCAATAGGTACTCCGACAGACTTCTTCTTCATCAATAGTGATTATATCGCATCTAAATTTGGTGAAGGAGCTAAAAGATTAAGACTAATCACCGCAACTATTAAAACTAAATCAGGTGGTGAAATGGTCTTCTATCCGTTATATCAATCTCTATTCTATATGGTATATAACGGAGTTGCATTTATGATGTGGTACATATATCTTGTAATGTTTATGCTTCAAGATAATTTAGATGATTTATTTACTAAGAATAGAAAATATAAATCAGATATGGAGGCACTACTTAAGAGCCTTCAAGGAAGAAATAAAGGTGAGCCTATGAATAAAAACGCTACTAATGATCTCATATTAAATAACTTCTCAAAGAAATACTCAACAAGTAACGTCTATGCGGTTAAAGACGCTAACCTTTCTATTCATGGTGGCGAAATCTTTGGCTTCTTAGGCCCTAACGGTGCCGGTAAATCAACTATTATTAAGAGTATTGTAGGTATCCAATCTATTTCAGGTGGTTCTATTAATGTTTGTGGATACGATATGGAACATCAATCAACTTTAGCTAAGATGAATATTGGCTTTGTCCCAGATCACTACGCTTTATATGAGAACCTATCAGGAAGAGAATACATCAACTATATTGCTAACCTTTATGGTGTTTCAATCGAAGATAGAAATAAGAGAATGGATGAATATGTTAAGAGATTCAATCTTGAAGGCGCATTTGAAAATCCTATTAAGACATACTCCCATGGTATGAAACAAAAGATTACTATTATGTCAGCTTTAATCCATAACCCTAAAGTATGGATTCTTGATGAACCTCTAACTGGTCTTGATCCAGACTCAATCTATCAAGTTAAAGAGACAATGAAAGCTCACGCTAAAGAGGGAAACATTGTCTTCTTCTCATCTCACATCATTGATGTGGTTGAAAAGATCTGTGACAGAATCGCCATTATTAAGAATGGCCATATTATTAAGACTGTAAGTCTAAAAGAACTTGAGACTAATAATATTCAACTAGAAGAATTCTATAGAACTACTATTGAAGAATGTAAGGTAGAAAGAGTAATAGAATAATGAAAAACGTTATGACAAAGAAAGGAAACGTAAAATCTATAGTCTCTCTTTTTAACTTAACTATGATGCAGTTAAAAGAGAAACTAAATATTTCGTTTAAGCAAAACATTAAAAAGAGTTTGCTATCTTTGTCATTCTTTATTATTGGTTTCGCAGCAGTTACTGTAATCTGTTACTTCTTAATCTATTTTTCAAAGAAAATGATGATCTTTGACTTTACTGGAGCATTCCCGACAAATGTCTTAGTATTCATCTTTACTATTATGATGGCTCTCTCCATCATATCTAATACTGTTAGTTTAATTAAGACATTATATTTCTCTAGAGATAATTTCGTACTTCTTACACTCCCAACTACACCAGAAGTCGTATTCTTATCTAAGTTATTAGTTCATTATATCTTCGAACTAAAGAGAAATATAATGTTCTTAATTCCACTATTTATAGCTTATGGAATAAACACTAAATTACCTATTTATTATTATCCTTGGATGATTGTAATATTCCTCTTTGTAGTAATGATTCCAGTACTTATTGGTGCATTACTCTCAATCCCTTCAATGTATGTATATCAAGCTTTAAAGAAGAAAAAGATAGTTATGTATTCATTAATTATTATTGGAGTAATTGGATTAGTTGTCCTCGCTGGATATTTAATCTCAATCATTCCACCAAACATTAACTTTAAAGAAACTTGGGGTACTACATACTTCCAGATTAGAGGTTTCTTAGGAGACTTTGAAAGAGGAGCTTTACCATTTAAGTTACTAGTTGAGCTTATGGTTGGTAAGAATTTAAGTACTAAAGTATTCACTATGAATACCTTATATATTGGGCTTGGATTTATTGGTTCACTAGTTCTTCTTTTCACTTTATGTTTCTTACTCTCTAAACCATTATTCTATAAAATGGCTTCAAAACCATTCGAATATAGTACTAATCCTAACGCTAAAATCAAAAAAGAAAGAAAGTTATCACCATTCCTCGCAGTTATTAAGAAAGAATGGCTACTCGCATTAAGAGATGGTACACTCACATCTTTAGTAATAGAACTATTAATTGTGATGCCTTTATCTATCGCACTCTTAAATAGTTTATATAATGCGATGAATACTAGATTCTTAGGAACACAATTAACTGTATGTTTTAACTTCTTTATTACATTACTATTTATGCTCGCATCTAATATAAGAATCGCTAGTGCCTATAGTAAAGATGGTGCTGCTTCTTATTTAAATAAACTTCAACCATCTGAATCAAGTAAACTTCTATTTGCGAAGTTAACTTGTAATTTAGTAGTTGGTATCCTTGGCATTGCGACTGTTGTAGTGATTTATTCACTATATAACGCACTTAAGCCAGTTGAATACTTAATGTTCTTTGTTTCTGTATTTGCCCTCTTTGTAGGACATCTACTTGGTAGTGCAGGATTTGATATCATGAACTCTCAAGCTGAACAGTTTAAGACTTTCTCAAGTCAAACTAATAACCCTAATGAAACCAAATCAACTGTGCTCGCATTTGTATTATCACTCATCTTCGCAGGTTTCTATATGTTTATTGCGATGGATTCACAGAAAACTGCCTGGATAAAGATAATGTGTGTATGCTTATTCTATTTAGGGCTTAAAGCTTATCTTTATTTCCTAAGGATTAAAGTTTATTACAGTAGAGGTAACTAGTATGAAGAAACCTGTAATATTCGCAATACTAATCGCATACATCGCATCCATTATGATTGTACAATTCTTTGGTCTTAAGATTGTTGAGATGAGAGGGAACACTTATGTCACATCTATTGAAATCAGTGGTTTTAGTTTCACTAAAAGAGACGATATCACTGATGAGAAATACCAAAAGATTGTCCAACTTACTGATTCATCAGGTAAGAAAGAAAATCATTACGCAGGATATTTTATTCCTGGAGATTATGATTTATCTGAAGAAAGTCTTAAGAATAATCCTAATAGGATTAAGATTGACTACAAGATTAATCCTTATAATGCATCTGATCAAACTATTTCTTTTGCGTATGATAAAGATGCATCAGCTGGTTCAGTCTATTTTGATGAAACCACAAATGAATTTATATTCTTAAAACCAAAAACTATCTATGTAATATTAACGGCTAGAGATGGTTCAACCGTAAAAGCTGAAATCGGTATATCTTTAGTTAGCTAGTATAAATAAAAGGAGAAATATATGAAAAGAAAACTCTATTCTGTATTACTCACACTTGCATTAAGTTTAGCTGTAGTATTTGGACTTGCTGCATGTACAGGTAAATACAAAATGAAAGACTTTGTTGCTGATTTCTCTGACTTCAAGAAAACTTATGAAGTAGGAGATGAAATTGATTTATCTAAAGTCAAAATCTACGCAACATTCTCAGACGATTCAAAAGAAAACATTCCTTTTGAAAAAGTTACTATCACTATTGATGGTAGCCAAGTCACATTAGACAACATCAATAAAGCCACAGAATCTGTGGGTGAAAAAGTTATTGAAATCAAATATTCTAACATTGTTAGAAGTGTCACTATAAAAGTAGTAGAAAAACACGTTAAGGTATTAAGTGGAGTAAGATTTGATGCGACAAATGTAGTCAAAACTTATGTCTATGGTGATCAAGTATCACTCCAAGGCCTTAAGGTTTATGCTTTATATGGTGAAGATGGTGAAGAAGAAATCACTTTAAATGATAGTGATCTTCAAATCTTAATGGGTGAAGTAAATATTACTTCTTCTCTTAATAAGATTACTGAAACACTCGGTCAAAAAGCTATCAAAGTACGTTATAAGACAGTTATTTCTACAGAATCATTCATTATTAACGTAACTGATGAAGCAGAGTCAGTAAGTATTTCTATCCCACAAAACTTTAAAACTACTTATAAAGTAGGTGATGAAGTATCATTCACAGGTATCACAGCAAAAGCACTCTTTAAGAGCGGTGCCGAAGAAAATGTTAGTGATATTAAGTTCTATCTTGGTGAAGCTTTAATAGATTTATCTACTATTTCAAACACTAAAGGTACTAAGAACATCACAGTTAAAGCCGTATTTGGTTCTCTTACTAAGACTGAAACAATCGCTTTAACATTTGAAAACTATGTAGAATCAATTTCTTTAGATACTCAAGATATTAACTTAGAATTCATTATGGATGATGAAGTGTCTATTGATAACTTCAAAGAAATCAAAGTTAATGTAGTATATAAAGATACTCAAGACAATAAGACAATCAAACTTAACGCTGAAGGCGTTGAATCATTAAACGCTCAAGGTGCAGCAATTGATTATTCAAACATCACAAAGACTGCAGGTACTAAGACTATCACAGTTAAGTATGAAAACAAGACAACAACATTTAATGTTGTAGTACTTGAAAAGGATAGTGCCTTAAAGTCATTAACTATTAAATCTAATCCAACTACTTCTACTTATGTAGCTGGATCTGAAAATGTATCATTCGCAGGTCTCGTTATTACTTTATCTTATAAAGATGAGCTAGCTAGAGCTGATGAAGATATCGCATTCGCTGACTTCACTGATAATGATGTAGAGCTCTACTTCAATGACTCACTTCTTACAAACATTAATAATGTAACTAAGGTTAATACTCTTGGTGCAAATACCGTTCAAGTAAGTGTTAAAGTTATGGGTAAGACTGCGAACTTTAATTTAACTATTAATAACGCAGTTGTATCAATTGCTGTAGATGAAACATCTATTGAAAAGAACTACAAGATTGGTGATACTGTAGACTTTAGTAATATTAAAGTTACTGCAACACTCAATCATGGAACATTAGTATTAGCTTATGCCGATCTCAAGTTCTTTGATGGTGAAACTGAAGTTACTTCTTCTCTAAATTCATTAACTGGTGCAGAAGCACAAGCTAAGGTTGTTACAGTTAAATACAACGAAGTAGCAACATCATTCAATATCAAAGTTGAAGACTTCGTTACAGGTATTGAGACAGGCACTACTAAAACATTCAGTTGTGATGTAGATACTACAATTGGTGCAAAGAAAACTTCATTTGAAGGTCTAGAAGTATACAAAGTATTTAAATCAGGTAAGAAAGAATTATTATCTACAGGATATACATTCTCTAATAACTCAATTGAAATACCTGAAACTAAGAATGTAACTATCACATTTGAAACATTCACTACTACTATTTCTCTTACAATAAATGATATATTAGAATCAATTGAAGTAGTTGAAACATCTATTCCAACTAAGATTGTTAAGAATGGTACAGTTGATTTAACTGGACTCAAAGTAAATGGAACATTTAAATATGCAGGAACTCTTGAGGTTAACCTACTTCAAGAAGATGGTGAATCATTCATATATGGTGTAGTTCAATTCAGCTTAAAAGTAAGTGGTGTATATCAAGTTCTCACTCAACTTGAATTAGATACAATCGCTAATGAATCAGGTGAAAGAGAAGTTAAACTTACTTACACTTATAATAGTAAAGCTGTATCTGATGAATTTATAATCGATGTACTCGTTAGTGGTAATGGTGTAGATGGTTTTGAAAAACCATCATCACTCACAAACTTTAACTCTACACTAGAAAATGGTAGATTAAATGACGATGAATCTGATGCAGGATTTGAAGGTGCATTATATGTTAGTGAAAATGAAGATTACTTAGTAGGTGATGAAAACAACTACAAGTTCCTTCCTAAATTAACTCAAATCGATATCTTCAATCAAACTAAGACAGTATTAAAGTCATTCACTACTTCTACTACTTTAAAGTGGATTAATGAAGAAAATAGTAATCAAGTAGTTACACTAGTTCAAAAACCATTTGATTCACAAACTAGAGTTTACTCTTCTGAAATCAAT
>JAEEXP010000090.1 GCA_016287865.1 Caryophanales bacterium | reverse complement strand
TGCTTGTTTAATAAGAGAACATGAAGATAATGTAAATATTGATAAAAATAAAAATATAGCTAAGAATAAATGTTTTTTATTAAGCATATTTTCCTCCATTATCATTAATTATTTATATTATAACACATTTTTCTTAAAAATAATATAAAGAAATAATAAGGAATATAATAAAAAAGTACCATTCAAATATTGAATAGTACTTTTTATGTTTATATTAAGTTTAGATTACTTAATGATAGCAGTAACGTTACCAGCACCAACTGTACGTCCACCTTCACGGATTGAGAACTTAGTTCCTAATTCGATAGCGATTGGGTGAATTAGATTTACTGTTAATTCAGCATGATCGCCAGGCATTACCATTTCAGTACCTTCAGCTAATTGGATAACACCAGTTACGTCTGTAGTTCTGAAATAGAATTGAGGACGATAGTTAGAGAAGAATGGAGTATGACGTCCACCTTCTTCTTTAGTTAATACGTATACTTGTGATTTAAATTCAGTATGAGGTGTAACTGATTTAGGTTTAGCTAAAACTTGTCCACGTTCTACTTGATCACGAGTGATACCACGAAGTAATGTACCAATGTTATCACCAGCTTCTGCCTTGTCTAATAACTTACGGAACATTTCAACGCCTGTAACAACTGTAGTTTGTGTAGGTTTAATACCAACGATTTCAACTGGATCACCAACAACAACTGTACCACGTTCAACACGTCCAGTAGCAACTGTACCACGACCTGTGATAGAGAATACGTCTTCAACTGGCATTAAGAATGGTTTATCAGTTTCACGAACTGGAGTTGGAATATATTCATCAACAACTTTCATTAATTCAACGATAGCTTTTTCAGCTTCTGGATCACCTTCCATAGCCTTTAATGCTGAACCTCTGATGATTGGAATTTCATCTCCTGGGAATCCGTATTCGCTTAATAGATCACGAACTTCCATTTCAACTAATTCTAATAATTCATCATCATCAACCATATCGCACTTATTTAAGAATACGATGATTTTTGGAACACCTACTTGACGAGCAAGTAAGATATGTTCTCTTGTTTGAGCCATAGGTCCATCAGTTGCAGCGATAACTAGAATAGCACCATCCATTTGAGCAGCACCTGTGATCATGTTCTTAACGTAGTCAGCATGTCCTGGGCAGTCTACGTGTGCATAGTGACGAGCATCTGTTTCATATTCAACGTGTGCAGTATTGATAGTGATACCACGAGCCTTTTCTTCTGGTGCTCCGTCGATTTGGTCATATGCCATTTCTTTAGCATGACCAGCTTTAGCTAATACTTTAGTAATAGCTGAAGTTAAAGTTGTTTTTCCATGGTCAACATGTCCAATAGTACCAATGTTTACATGGGGTTTAGTACGTACATACTTCTCTTTTGCCATTTTTAAAATTCCTCCTATAAAAAAAGCTTTATGTAATATTATTTTACTTTATTTTTTTCAAAAAATCAAGAACTATTAATTATTTATTGAAAATAATTAAGAATTTCTCTTCTTTATGATTTCTTCAGCAATGCTCTTTGGACATTCATCGTAATGATCAAATTGCATTGTATAGTTTCCACGACCTTGAGTATTGCTTCTTAAAGCAGTTGCATATCCAAACATTTGAGAAAGTGGAACGAAAGCTTTAATGCTTTGTAATTTTCCATGTCCTTCTTGTCCATCAATACGACCACGTCTTGAAGTGATATCACCAATTACATTACCAACATATTCATCTGGAACTCTTACATCAACAGCCATAATAGGTTCTAATAATACTGTTTGGCATTTATCTTTACAAGCCTTAAATGCCATTGAAGCAGCTACTTCGAATGCTACTGCACTAGAGTCTACTTCATGGTAAGAACCATAGAATAATGTAGCTTTGATATCAATTGTTGGATATCCTGCTAAGTTACCAGATTGTAAAGCTGATTCTCATCCTTTTTGTACTGCAGGGATGTATTCTCTTGGAACTACACCACCAACGATAGCATCAACGAATTCAAATCCTTTACCTGGGTTAGGT
>JAEEXP010000033.1 GCA_016287865.1 Caryophanales bacterium | reverse complement strand
AGCGTGAAATCCATTCCCATATCAGCGAGAATTAAAATTTCTTCTAATTCATCATAGAATGAATCATCTATTTTCTTCTTAGAGTTAATTAAATCTCTAAGTGCGCCAAAAGAATACTCTTTAGAGGATTTAACTCCAAGAGCCATCTTTTTATCTTTTTCTTTTTCTTTCTTTGACTTAAATAAATTCTTAAAAAATCCCATATTAATTTACCGCAAATCTATTATAACATACTTGATATGATGTTTAAGTGAAAAAGTAAGCGACCTTATCGCTTACTTTCCTTTCTTATTAACTGGAAGTTTACTAATCATATAGTTACAGCCAGTATTACTAAACTCACTACAACCGTAGAATAATTTGCCTTTGTAGCCTCTCTTTTGAACTAAATGTCCTTTTCCACATTTAGGACAAATAATATCAGTTACAGTTGATTGAGATACATTTTTCTTAATATATGAACAATTTGGATAATTAGTACAAGCTTCAAATAAACCAAATTGACCATTTCTATATGCCATCTTAGCGCCACACACTGGACAAGTCTCTCCAGTATATAGTGGTTCATTACTATTATTCATTTCTTTAGTCTTTTCTATAATTAGTTTATCAACCATATCATAGAAATTTTCTACGTATTCAGTCTTGTCTCTTTCACCTTGAGCTATTTCATCAAGTTCAAGTTCCATTTGGGCAGTGAATGGGATATCAACCAATTGTAGGAAATACTTTTCAAGGAATTCTAAAGATGCCATACCATTTTTTTGAGGTACTAAAACATTTTTAGTTTTAACCACATATCCTTTATTTTTATTTTTAAGACCATCAATAGTTGATGAGTAAGTTGATGGACGACCAACTCCTTTTTCTTTCATGAGCTTAATGAGTTGAGCTTCAGTAAATCTCTTAGGTCCTTCGGTTTCTTTAGATTCTAATTTAATATCATTAAACTTGAATTCATCGCCTACTTGGTATTTAAATTCAATTTCTTTAGGAAGTTTAGCGTCAGATGCGACTCTATAACCTAAATCAATATATTTATCAAATTCACAAACGAATCTATTATTTGATTTATCTCTAAATTCTACTTTAGTAACTTCAATCTCAGCGTCCTTCATCATTGATTGGATAGTTCTATCATAAATTGTCTTATATACTAAATATTGATATTTAGTTAAAGATTCTTTAAGTGATTCAGGAGTTAACTTTAAGTCTACTGGACGAATAGCTTCATGAGCGCCTTGTGCGAAGTCTGATCCCTTACCTGTGTGAACATATCCAACACTTTCTGCCCCATACTTACTTACAATTAATGGCTTTAATTGTGTGAAGATGAAGTCTTTTGAGAGTCTTGTCTCATCAGTTCTCATATAAGTAATTAAGGCAATATGTTTACCATTAATATTAATACCTTCGAATAAGCTTTGAGCTTCTTTCATTGAAGTACTAGTTGAGAAGTTATGTTCCTGGTTTAAAGCTTGAAGTAGTGTAGATGTTTCAAATGGTGCTTTTGCGTATTCTTTTCTAATAGATTTAGTAATATTAGTTACTACCATTTCTTTAGAAGTTGATTCAAAGATCTTATTTGCGAGAGCTTCATCTTCTATCTTATATACTTCTTCTTTATTATCTATATATAATTTAGCTTCAAAATCTTTAGCTACAGCTTTAATAGTTGAATACTTTTGTGGAACGAAAGCATTAATTTCTTTTTCCCTGTCTGTAATCATCTTTAAAGTAGCGCTTTGGACACGTCCAGCGCTTGGTACACCTAGTCTTTTTTGTACAATATTAGATAATTTATAACCAATGATTCTATCAATTACACGTCTAGCTTCTTGACTATATACTAAATTCATGTCTAAATCACGAGGATTTTCAATAGCATGAGCTAAAGCTGATTTAGTAATTTCATTGAATTCAATTCTCTTTACTGTTTTACCTTCTAAGTTAAGAACTTCAGTTAAATGCCAGCTTATAGCTTCACCTTCTCTATCAAGATCGGTTGCAAGATATACTGTATCAGCATTCTTAACTGCTTCATTTAATTGCTTAACTATTTTTTGGTGAGTATCAGTAATTGTATAAATTGGTTTTAAATGATTATTAAAATCTAAACCTAAGTTATCTTTTCCAGTAGATACAAGTTCTCTTATATGGCCTACTGATGCGACTACTTTATACTCTTTTCCAAGGTATTGTTCAATTGTGTGAGTTTTGTTAGGGCTTTCTACGATTACGACTTTCATTATTTGCTCCAATTAAGAATATTAGCCCTAAAAATAAGTCAAGTCAATAAAAATGTTTAGGATATTTTTAGACCTTTATTTTAACAATAAAGGTCATTCTATCTAGTCCTGCAGAGTCCTTTAAATTGATGATTTCTGCGTCTTTATAATACTCTTTTATAAGGGTATTTAGTTCATTCTTTTTATCATATCCATGCTCAAAACCCATAATAAAATTATCCTTATTTAGGTGTTTTAAAGCATCTCTTAATATTATCCTATAAAAATATAGGCCATCCTCTCCACCAAAGAGTGCAATGTTTGGTTCATTGTTCTTCACAATATCTTCAACATACTCATGAGTCATAAGATATGGAGGGTTAGAAACTATGATATCAAATACTTCATCATCCTTTACTGCGTTAAGCATATCAGATTCAAAGAACTCAACATTCGCATCATTCATCTTAGCGTTTTCTCTTGCGACCTCAAGTGCTTCAGGAGAAATGTCTGATGCCTTAACTGTCATATTAGGTTCTTCTTTAGATAAGGCAATGGCGATGGCGCCTGAACCTGTACCGATATCATATACTTTTACCTTTTTACCTTTAAAATACTTATCGTATAATAATAAAGTATTTTGAGCGAGCTCTTCTGTCTCCCATCTTGGGATTAAGACATTCTCATTTACCTTCATCTTATATCCATAGAAATATGTATATCCTATTATATATTGAGGAGGTCTTCTTTTTACTATATATTCATCAAGGCATTCATAGAACTTTTCTTCTACTTCTTTAGGTGCCTCAGTCTTTAAATTTAAATATATTTCGGTAGGGGACATATTAGACGCAAAAAGGAGAAGACTTTTAACCGCTGTCTTCTCTAATCCTGCATCACTAGCTTTTTTCTGTCCTATAGTCATAGCTTGTGATAAGTAGCCATGGACTAGTCCTCTTTATTTTCAAGTTTTCTTTTAATTTCTTCAGAAGTTAATGCATCGATTACTGGATCAAGCTTACCTTCCATGATTCTATCAAGTTGGTTAATAGTGAAACCAATTCTATGATCAGTAACTCTATTTTGTGGATAGTTATAAGTTCTAATCTTTTCAGATCTATCACCTGTACCAATCTTAGATTGTCTTTCTTTTCCTTCTTTTGCGAGCTGTTCTTCTCTAAATCTATCAGCTAAACGTGATTGAAGAATCTTGAGGGCTTGTTCCTTATTCTTGATTTGGCTTCTTTCATCTTGGCAGATAACAATAGTTCCAGTTGGAATATGTGTTACTCTGATGGCACTGAATGATGTATTAACTCCTTGTCCTCCAGCACCATGTGAATGGAAGATATCAATTCTTACTTCATTTAAGTCAAGCACATAGTCAGTTTCTTCAGCTTCAGGAATAACTAAAACTGTAGCTGTAGATGTATGAATTCTTCCTGATGATTCAGTTACAGGGATTCTTTGTACTCTATGTACACCTGATTCATATTTAAGTTTAGAATATGCGCCAGCACCACTAATAATAAGTTCTATTTGAGAATATCCTCCTGCATCACAAGGTTCTGCGTTTGTGATAGACATAGTAAAACCATGTGAATCACAATATTTAGAATACATATCAAATAAGTCACCAGCGAAGATATTAGCTTCATCTCCTCCAGCTGCGCCTCTTATTTCCATAACGACGTTCTTATCATCGTTAGGGTCTTTTGGTACTAAGAGAATTTCAATTTCTTTTTCAAGTTCATCAATTCTCTTATTAGCATTTTCTAATTCTTCTTGAGCAAATAAAGAGATTTCTTCATCTTTATCTTGAGATAATTTCTTAAGTTCAGGAATAGAGTTTTCTAAATCTTTCCATTCCTTATAACATTTAAGAACTCTATCGTATGAAGAAAATTCACGTGAAAGTGAAGCATATTTTTTCATATCCTTCATTATTTCAGGTGATTGCATCATCTCTTCAATTTCTTTAGATCTTTTTTCAATTTGTTCTAGTCTTGTAGTTATCATAAATATATCCTATTCTTCATCTCTATCTGTGATATTGTGGAATGTTGTTGTAGGACCATGGAATAAAAGTTCAAACTTAGCAAGCATACCAGATCTGTTCTTTGCGATTGAACAGTTGATGATACGTTTAGATTTATCATCTTTTTGGTCTGGCATAACGTCTTCTTTAGGTCTATAAAGGAACATTACAATATCCGCATCTTGTTCGATAGAACCAGATTCACGAAGGTCACTTAACTTTGGTTCACCTTCTTCACCTGATCTGCTTAATTGTGATAAGGCGATTACTGGAATCTTAAGTTCACGAGCAAGTTCCTTTAATACTCTCGTAATTTCACCAATTTGTTGTGTTCTTGATTCAAATTTTTCGGCAGTTGAAAGAAGTTGTAAGTAGTCGATGATTACAAGATCAAGCTTTCCTTCTGCTTTTTTCTTTCTACATATACTTCTTACATCTTGAACAGTTGTTGAACCACTATCATCAAATAGTAAGTTTAATTCTTGAAGGTTCTTAATAGCCCAGTTTACTTTTTCCCAATCGCTTGTATCATTTAATTTACCTGTCTTAAGGTCATTAGAGTCAACTCCTGATGTTGAGGCTAAAAGTCTTAAACCTTCTTCTTCAAGACCCATTTCTAGTGAGAAGAATGCAACATATGGTTTATTACTTAATTTACATACATTAGTTGCGATATTTAACGCAAGGGCTGATTTACCAACTGATGGACGTGCAGCAAGGATGATTAATTGAGAACCTTGGAAACCAAGAGTCGCTCTATCAATTCCATCATAACCAGTTGCAAGACCGATAATTCTTCCTGCTTTCTTTTGGTTTTCAATAATCTTTTCTCTTGTAGCTTCAAGAATCTTACCAATAGATACCATATCTTTAGTAGTTCTTAAGCTAGTCGCATTGAATATAAGCTTTTCAGATTCATCTAAGAATGTTTTAGTATTATCGATACCTTCATTAGATTTCTTGATGATATCGTTACATGCGTTAATTACGGCTCTTTCAGCAGCTTTATCTTTTACTATATCTATATAATGTATAAGGTTAGTAACAGATGGAACTGAGTCAGTGAGCTCAATAATATATTCAGCGCCACCGCATTCAACTAGTTGACCTCTATCTTCAAGAAGAGATATTACAGTAGTTGAATCAATAGGTGTTTGGCTCTTATGAAGGTCAATCATCGCATTAAAAATGTGTCTATGACGTTCATAATAGAAATCATCTGTGACTAATTTATCATTTAATAGTTTAATTTGTGATTCATCGTAAAACACTGAACCAAGAACAGATTGTTCAGCGTCTTTACTAGCGAGCACTTTCATCTCAGGCATTATTTACCCTCCCCATCGATTACTTCGATGTTGAATTTAGCCATAACGTCTTTGTAAAGTCTTGCACTAGCTTGATATGTTCCAAGAGCAGTAATCTTTTCATCTGGAAGCATAATCTTTCTCTTATCAACATTAATATTCTTTTGTTCTAAGAGTGCATCAGCTATTTCTTTTGTAGATACAGAACCAAAGAGTTTACCATTTGAACCTGTCTTAACAGTTACTTTAACAGTTGTTGTTTCAAGAATATCTTTGAGTTTCTTAGCTACAGCTATTTCTTCTTCAATTCTTCTTTCTTCATTTTCTTTTTGTTCTTCAAGAGCAGCAATGTTAGAAGCATTTGCTTCGATTGCTAAGTGTCTACTTAATAGATAGTTACCAAAACCAGTTTGGACATCAATGATATCACCTTTCTTACCTTGTTTCTTAACGTCTTCGATTAAAATTACTTTCATGTATTCACCTTTTCCTCTTAAAGTATCTTTAATAGCATTCACTAACATTGAATAAACTTCACCAACGGTAGCGTTCTTAATTTGTGCACCAGCGGCGTTAAAGTGTCCACCACCATTAAGTTTTTCCATGATGATGTGAACATTAACTTTATTACTTCTTGCAGATACTGAAACAGTATCTTTTGAAATCTTACCAATAGAGAATGAAGCTTCTACATTATCAATATTAAGTAGAGCATCAGCAGTCTTTGATAACATATCTCTTTGAACTATGTCACTAGGGTCTACTATGATAGCGTAGTGATCATAGATAATTTCAGCTTTTTGAAGGAGAGATACTCTATCAGCCTGTTCTTGAACAGATTGTCTTAAATATCTCTTAGCTTCATGTGTATCAGCACCAAACTCAGTTAATTGAGCAGCAACGCTAAATGTTCTATATGTTGTATGGTTAACAAAGTTATTAGTATCAATAATTGTACCAATTAACATGATAGTCGCAACGAAGTTTGGAATTTTGATTTCAATAGGTGCGAGTTGAATAAATTCAGTGATTAATTCAACAGCACTTGATGCATTGTGATCAATATATTGTAAAGTTGGTTCGATATCTAATCTTTCAGTTAATCTATGGTGGTCAATAATAACCACTTGGTTAGCCTTATTATATACAGCTTTATCTACTGATAAGTCTTTTGAGTGATGGTCTACTATAATTAGTAGAGTTCTACCCTTAAAGAATGCATTAACTTCTTGTGGACTAATTAAGAATTGTCTTAACTTGATAAATTCATGTTCTGAGTTATCAATAATCTTCTTAACTGTTGAGTCAATTCTATTTTCATCAATTAATACCTTAGCAGGTGTTCCGCAAGCTAAAGACATTTCAAGAACACCAAGAGCTGAACCAATCGCATCCGCATCTGTATCAGTGTGTGGCATAACAATTACACTTGATGCATTCTTAATAACATTAACGAGTTGTTTAGAGAAAGCTCTTGTCTCTTGTTTAGATGTTCTTTCACTGAATTGAACATTACCACCAAAGGCTGTTTCAGTTTCACCATCATAAATAACTGCTTGATCACCACCTCTTCCTTGAGCAAGATCTAAGGCAGTTTGAGCATAATAACCTAATTGTTGATAATTATCCGATCCAATACCAACACCGACAGAAATTGAGATACCAGTACCTCTTTCTTTAGATATTTGGTCGATTGTTTCGATGATTGAGAATCTATCAGCAACGATTGAATCTAATTCTTTCTTAGTAACTACGAAAGCATGTTTTTCATCGTCTACTGATAAAGAGAATAGATTATATTTGTTTTGCCATGATTCAATAGCTGCATAATATTGACCTAAAAGGTCTGTTTTTCTTTGAAGGTTTAAATCTTCGATAGACTCTTGAGTATTATCAAGAGATAAAATCATAATTGATGGAGCTTTTAATTTAGCTTCTTCTGTAATAGTTACTTCATCAGTAACGTCTCTTAAATAAAGAGTTCTTTGGAGAATCTTAAGTTCACATCTTAATTGTTTTCCAAAGGCACTAACTACTGATGATGTCTTTTTAGTTTTAACTATTTCATTTAATTCACGTGATACAAACGCAATGTCTTTACCTATTAAAGAACTTTGAAGCATTAACTTAGCTTGAACGTTCGCAAATGTTATGATTCCTTTTTCAGAATACATAATAATACCAACAGGTAAATCTTCTTGAATATATCTTGTGTTTGCTTCAAGTGAATCAATTAACTTTTTACTCGCTTGAACTTGTTCTTTCATTTTTTGGTTATTGGCATTAACCTTTTTGATTAAACCAAGTACACATACAAGTATTACAAAAACAGAAATAAGCATTGCTGCTGGTGCAACAAAATACCAAGCAGTAATATCTTGGTGTAATACGAAGTAGTATACAATTGGGAAAGCGACGAGCATCATTAAATCAATTATGATACTGATAATTATTCTTTTTTTCATAAATAATCCTCCGCCTCTTTATATATTAATATAAATTATAATAAAAAACAATCCAAAACTACGTTGGATTGTTTAAGTTTCAAATTTTAAGTATTCAAAATACTTGAGAATTTAGGGATAATTTATATACCTAACGTAAGGTATATATGCCTTGTGTATGATTATACATTTTTGGCATAAATAAGTCAATAATTAATGTTTTATATAAATATTAATTACCGTTTCCAAGTTCTTTGCTTCTTTTAACACAAGCTAAATAACACTTCTTAACAATGTCACTAAAACCATTATTTCTTAGTTCATTTAAACCTTCAATAGTTGATCCACCTTTACTACAAACATTGTTAATCAAAGTTTCAATGTCATCACTACTATTTAATGCAAGTTCAGCTGAACCAATTATTGAGTTAAAAACAAGTCTTCTTGCATCACTCTCATTTATACCAAATTCTTTAGCACATTCAATGAAAGATTTTGCGAATTCAAATAGGTAGGCTGGCATACTTCCATTAAGAGGAATTAGTTCATCAATTTGGCTTTCTTTTACGACCAAATAATCACCAATTGATTTCACAATTTTTAGTGTTTCTAAATCTTCATCATTTTCGAATGCCACAGTAGTTACCGCTTTACCAATTAAAGCTGGGGTATTTGGCATAATTCTCACAATATTTGCTTGTTCAAATTTTTCTTTTAAATAAGAAATACTCTTCCCTGGAGCGAGTGAAATTATTGTCTTTTTGTTAAAATTTATTCCACCTAATTTACTAAAAATTTCATCATATTTTTGAGGCTTAACCGCAAGAATAATTATCAATGAATTTTCAAACAGATCTCTCTCATTTAAAGACAAATTTAACCCCATATTTTTATAGGTATTTTGAGTGTTTTCGCTAGGTGCATAAAAGGTAATTTCTTCTCTTTTATATAATCCATTTTTAAGTATTCCAGATAGGATTGATGATCCCATTTTACCCATGCCTAAGAATCCAATTTTATACATAATATTCCTCTCTTTATGGATTTATTATACTATAAAAAGCCATCCATTTGAGGATGGCTAGTTACTTATTTGTTTGTGAAAGCTTTTGTGATTAAGTTAATTTCAAATTCAGTTCCATAATTCTTATCATAGAACATATTCATTACATCAACCTTTTCACCCTTACTATTAAGATAGTAAACAGTTTCTTTATTTAGTATAAGATTTACATCTGTGAACATTCCAATTTGGCTCTTCGCATTCGTTAAAGTTGTATCATCACTAAATGTGAAACCAGGTTTACTTACCATAAGTGTTGGGAAGTTGAAATCAGTTAAATAACCTTTGTACTTCTTATCTTTTTTAAATTCTTGGTTATATTTAAGCTCAGTATTTGGAGTAATAAGTCCTGGCTCAAATATCATAATTTGATGTTGATGTCCGCAGATCATCATATCAATATCCATTTGATTTAATAAAGAAGTCATTTGAGCTTTAATTGTTTCATGGTTCTTTCTATTATTCACAAATACCATTGGAATATGACATACAGCTAAATGATAATCATAATGATCAAAATCTCTCTTAGCCAGTTCTTCTTCTAAGAACTTAACTTGTGCATCATGATATTCATCATAATATGCAGTGCCATAGTATTCCCACCAACCATCATCGTGGTCTTCACCTAAATCAAGTACTAACCCATAAACATTATTAAAATAGAAATTATAGTAGAATGATTCGCCTTTAGCTCCTACAAATTTATGTAGTTGAGATGCGTATCTTCCTTTAACTTCATGGTTTCCTCTCGCATATACCACAGGATATTCACCTTTTGTGATGTTATAAGCGATTAGATTTGTGAAGTTCGCATCGCTAAATGTATCAACCACAGAAATCATATCACCCGCAAGCACTAAGAAGTCCATATTTTCAATGAAGCTCGCAGTCTTAACTGCTGGTTTTATATTCATATGAATATCACTTAATGATAAATATTGAATTCCATCTGTAGTATCTACTGGTTTAAAGTTAATTGTTTTAGATATATCTTTTCCAAGCCATCCACCAAATGGGCCTGCATATATAGTTCTTCTTGTATGAACTGTATATTTCTTAGCCACATCAAGTTTCTCCATAGGTATTTCAATCTTGTGTACCTTTTCAAATGTCTTATTAGTACCATTATAAGAATCAGTGAATTCTTCTCCATTAACTTCTACCCAGGCAGTTGCTTCACTATTAGTTGAGAATACTACTTGATATTTGTCTTCAACCGCATATACTACTGGTTCATATGTGATTCTATTAACTGAAAAATTACATAATACTAATACTAAAGCTAAAGATGATGCGACAACCATTGAATATTTAAATATCTTATTCTCTTTAAGAGTTGTGTTTGGATAAATAAAGAGTAAGAAATATAGGAAGAATACTACCGCAACTAGACCCACACTTGTAAAGAAGTTAGGCCAAATAAATCTCATGTAATCTATTGCGCCCATCTTAATAATTACAAGCACTACTACAAAGAACACAAAAGAAATTGATAAGAACATGATGTGCATCCAGTTCTTATTAAATATCTTTTTAAGAATGATATCTGCGAGTAATATTACAAAGAATAATATACAAATAAAGATTGGAAGATTATATAAAATTACATTATCTCCACCTTTATATCCGAGTGTTGAACTGATTCCACTCCAACAAGGTCTCATAGCAAAGAACATTAGCGCATTAAAAAACGCTAATATTGTTCCAACTATTCTAATTATTCTAAAAACAGTGTTTTTCATAACTCTCCTTTTATTAAAAGCTATTTTATTACTCATATTATAACACCATTATTCTTATGAAAAAAGAGTGAGAAAAAATGAAGAGATTATAAATAATCCCTTCTTTTTTCGCCTTCTTAATTGTCTTTAAAAATACGACTTTATATAATGAAATTAATAAAAACAATTTTTGGAGGGCTATACTATGATACTAAAACAGTTAGCTAAAACAGTTAAATTATTCCCTAATTACACCGCAGTTAAAGATGAAAACTGTGCTTTTTCCTATCAAGAATTACTAGATAGATCTAAAAGAATCGCATCTAAACTTTTAAGTAATGGAATCAAAAAGGGAGACAATATCACAATCGAACTTACTAAATCGTGTGATTATATCGCATCAATCCTAGGATCATTTATGGTTGGCGCTTGCTTTGCGGCGCTAGACATCAACTATCCAGAGGAAAGACTAAACTATATTGCAGATGATTGTAAGGCAAAATTAAGATTAACTTCTGATTTCTTAAATGATATAGACAAAGAGCCTCT
>JAEEXP010000032.1 GCA_016287865.1 Caryophanales bacterium | reverse complement strand
TTCTCTCCATCTTTAACTATATGACCCCAAGCTTTTACTGTGTCATATAGACAAATATCTTGAGTACCTAGATTTGATACACCTTTAAGAACGATTTCGCCTTCTGCGCCATCAAAATTTTTAAGAGTGATTTCATTATTACCAATATGAGTTACAACACCTGTAACTGCTTGATATTCCATATTTGACTTTAATACATATGATGGTTCATTAAAGTGTAATACCATTTCTTTCTCATAGTTACATACACTACAAGCTAAAGTTAATGTAATTACTGATTCACCATTAACAATATCAAATGAACTATATTCAATAATTGAGTGTTTAGCTTCCTCATAATGTAGAGTATCAGTTTCATCTTTTGATTCTTTCCAGTGTTTATCACTGTCATACTTATAGCCGCTCTTATATGGGCTAGAATCAGATGTTGTTGTAGTAGGAGTAACCACTGGTTTAGTAGTTATACTACTAGAGCTAGGTTTTACGGGTGGAAAAGTTGTAGTATTATTATTTGTCTTAGTTTTAGGATCAATATCAATCTTAATCTCACAACCTGCGAGTAATAATATATTTAAAACTAGGACAAAAATAGATAATAAAATGTTTCTCTTTTTCATTATATTTCCTCTTTTTATTAAAATAGTATTAAATATACTATAGCAAATTATACAGTTAATATAGTTGTTATTAAATATCTTTTTTTTGATAATTTATACTAAAAAAGAAGAGATTATTTCTCTTCCTTTTTCTTAAGCGCAGCCTTTATAAAACTCACAAACAGAGGGTGAGGTCCATCAATTCTTGATAAACATTCAGGGTGGTATTGCACACCTAAATAATATGAATGATTATTAAGTTCTAAGGCTTCTACTATATTATTCTTATTATCTCTAGCTGTTTCAACAAAACCACTAGATGTGAATTGTGGTAAATACTTTTGATTAAGTTTAAAGATATGTACGTGGCGTTCTTTGATTAATGTCTTTTCATAAATCTTTTTTAGAAGTGACTGATCTTTAATCTTAATATCATTTAATCCTACATTAGGTAATTTATTAATATTACAGTAATCAATTACTGGATTCTTAGTCTTATCATTAAATTCCATTGAATTTGCGTCTTTTAGGTGTAATACGTTTCTCGCAAATTCAATAGATTCTATCTGCATACCAAGGCATATTCCGAAGGTAGGAATATTATGAGTTCTTAGATATTCAGCTGAATCAATAAGTCCAGATAATCCTTTAGAACCAAATCCACCAGGTAAGATTACACCATTAATACCCTTAAATACATCTTTTGCGTTATCTTTATTTACTGATTGAGCTTCAATGTATTTAATATCTATTGCCTTATTTAAGGCGAGTGATGCATGAAGGAGTGCTTCTTCTACTGATAGATATGCGTACTTATTACTTGTGAATCTTCCAACTATCGCAAGTTTAACTTTAGAACGTTTAGGAATCATTCTAATAAGTTCACCATAGTTAAGTAGTTTAGTAGGTTTTGGTTGAAGACCTAAATATGACAGACACACATTAGTTGTGCCTTGGTTTTCAAGAATTGATGGGAGTAAATAGATGTTATCTAAAGATCTTGGAAGATATGCGATATCTGTGTTATAGTCTTTAGATAATTTCACATCAGTTCTAACCATCACCATATTAGGGATTAAATCTAAATCAACTTTACTATCTATATGGATATGATAGACTGAATCAAATCCATACATAGTTCTAAATTCATTAATGATTTCTAGCGGATCTTCTATAGTTGATGATATTTCAATTAGATTAATATCTTTAGATTTATCTACTGATTCATTTAATCTATTTAATATATCTTCATTAGATTTAGATATAATTGAAGATTTACTTGAAAGATTCATCGACATGAGTCTTTCATATATACCTAAATCAAAACTAGTTGAAATATTATCAATGATATATGATTCACTATGGGCTTGTGAGTCACTATTTACCTCTGTCTCAATTTTTATAGCGTTAACTGAATATCCTTTCATCTTTATGGCGTAACCTAAAGAAGCAAGCACTGTGCTCGTTCTATAGAGTTTATTTTGTTTGCCTGTGAAGAATATAAACTTATTATTCATTAGTCACCTAATTATTTAATACTTAGGAAGTAATCCTTAAGCATATTATACATTATTACATTAGTATTATAAATTGTTCCATAGCCTGAAACGTATTTAGCACTAAAGTCTGAGAAAGCTAAAATATATGTATTTGAATCAATAATACTACTTGAATCATAGTCACTTGACCAAACATTATAAGAATAGTTTCTAGATACATAATTCTTAAGTTGGGATCCAGTCATCTTAACATATTGAACTCTATTATCAAATGGGAACCATTCATACATATCTGCGAATGTAAGCTCACCTGCTGGGCAAGAAGACGCTCTAACACCACCAGTATTAATAAATACATAGACTTCAGTATATGAGAATGATGATTCATGAGATTTAATATAGTTTCTCATTGCGTCCATCATATAATTAGCTACATCTTGTTTTGATGAAAGTCTAGTAGGAAGGTTATATACAACAATCTTACCTTCATCAATAATAGATTGATAACGTGTTACTACCGCTTCTACATCACTTGTTGGAGTTGAGTTTTTAACACAATCAGAATTCTTATTATAATGATGAATAGTTCCAGATGTAGATTTCTTATTAGTTAGATTTAATGTAATAGTAGCAAAGCTACCATTTTTAGCATAGTTTTCAACAAGAGGAATTAAATATCCATCTTCTCTTCTGAAGTATTCTTCTTCTTCTTGATGCATATGTCCAGCAACAAATGCATCAATATATTGAGTGCTAGAAACACTTTCAGCGATAGTTCTAAATGTTGCGCCTTCATTAGCATAATCATGACAAGCATAAATTACTACATCACAACCAAGTGAATGAAGTGTAGCTGAGCATTCTTTAACGATTGGTAATTCTTCAGTGAATTCATAATCACCTAAAGATGAAGTGGCAATATCTGATTCTTCATTTTCACCAATACAACCAATAATACCTACTTTAATTCCATAGTAATTAATGATTGTATAAGCCTTTACCCAATCAGGTCTTTGTCCTGTGGTTTTATTGATTAAGTTAGCACAAAGTAGTGGGAAATTAGCTTCACCATTAGATTCATCGCCATCAAAGTATTGTTCAACAACATCTAGTCCCCAGTCAAATTCATGGTTACCTAAAACCATAACATCAAAATCCATAGCGTTAATAGCTTCGATCATACATCTACCATAAGTAAATCTAGATACGAATGAGCCTTGGAATAAGTCTCCAGCCATAATTCTAATATATTTTTGATTGTTTTGAGATTCTAAATAATTAACTGCACCATCAACTCTTGCAAGGCTCATATTATAGTTAGTGCCTTCTTCTAGTTGACCATGTGTATCATTAATAGACATAATTTCAACTGTATCTACACTTCTTCCACTAAACTTACCTTCACCAGTATTACCTGTAGTATTTGATGAAGAATTAGATTTAGTTGATTTACTAGTTGGATTTGTAACTACTTGACTAGTAGTAGTTTTTGATGTAGTTGACTTAGAAGTTTTATTACCTGCAGTTGTGAATAATGATTTTATTTCACAAGAAGTAAGTAACATTAGATTTAAAACTAATATAAAAATAGATAGTATTTTCTTCATATTTTTCACCTGTAAATAGTATTTATACTATTTTTCTATAATATAACAAATAAAATCATAGAGGTCAAGAACCTTGCCCTCTATGATTTAAGTCTATATTTAGATATTCTAATTGTATTTAAGATACAAAGTAAAGTTACACCTGTATCCATAAATAAGCCTAGAAGCATTAAATAACTACCTAAGAATTCAAGTAAATTGAATGATAATAATACTAGTGAAATAACTTTTAAAGCTAAACTAAATATTATATTCATTATAGTTATCTTTCTTGTATATTTAGATATCTTATGAAGGTCTTCTACCTTCTTAATATCATTATGATAGATTACTACATCAGATGCTTCTTTTGCTTCTTCACTAGAATCCATTCCAATAGATATTCCAATATCGCTCATTCTAAGTGATGGTGCATCATTCATACCATCACCAATATAAGCTAGGAGACCTTCTTTATTATTTAAGTGTTCTTTAAGATATTCTATTTTATTCTCTGGAAGACAAGATGCTTTAAAGCCATCAAGTGATAACTTATTAGATAATTCACTGGCAACAGCCTCATTATCTCCTGTCATCATATAAGTTTTAATATTATTAGCTTTAAAGTAATTAATAGCTTCTAAAGCATTATCTTTTAGTTTATCTTTGAGTACTATCTTAAGTTTTCTTTGGTATGAATATCCATGATTATCCATCTCGCCAACTATTAAATATATAGTAGTACCAACAGATGATAAATCAGGATCACTGATAGTTAGTTTATCCATCATCTTTGGTCCACCAACATAAACTATCCTTTCACCATATTTAGCGCTTAAACCATATCCTGGTTCTTCTTTAATATCGCTTACTAATGATTTATCTATATACTTACTAAATGTTTCAGATAAAACTTTAGCAATTGGATGAGTTGAGGTTGATTCAATAGTAGCTAAAAGCTTTAAAGCTAGTGATTCATCTATATCTTGATATAGAATTGAATCTACTACAAATGAACCCTCAGTGAGTGTACCAGTCTTATCAAAGATCACTTCACTAATCTTAGACATTGATTCAAGGTATTCAGAACCTCTTACCATAATTCCTTCTTTAGAAGCTCTTCCAAGTCCAGTATAGAATGAGAGAGGTACACTAATAACAAGTGCACAAGGACAGCTTATTACAAGCATTGTGGCACTATTTCTTAGTGCAGTATTTAAATCATTCTTAAATACGAAATAACTTAAGATGAAAGCTAGTATTGAAATAATGATAATGATTGGAGTGTAGTATCTTGAGAACTTCTCAATAAAGTCTTCACTCTTACTCTTCTTTTCTTTGGCTTCTTCAATCAACTTATTAAGTTTAGATACAGTTGAATCAGAATATAATTTAGTTACTTTAGCGTAGATTACACCATTTAAGTTAAGTGTTCCACTAATTAAAGTTGAACCTTCACTTACTTCAACAGGTACTGGTTCGCCTGTCATAGTTTTAGTATCGATTAAAGAATTACCTTTTACTACAATAGAATCTAGAGGAATTCTCTCTCCAGGTTTAATCATAATAATATCATCAATTTGAGCTAAAGCTGATTCAATAATATCACCGTTTTCAAGAGTTACTTCATCAGTCTTTAAATCAATCATATCTTTAATTTGTGATTCGCTTCTTTTACGATCTAAATGTTCTAAGGCTTCACCAATCGCAGATAGAGTAATGAGAATAATAGCTTCTATTTCATCTCTAATAACAATGGCCGCAATTGAAGCTATTATCATGAGGAGACCTTCATTAAAGATTTCGCCTTCTTTAAATTCTTCAATCATATCAGCGATTGTATTATGAGCGATAAAGATAAACGCTATTACAAAGAATACATATTCTAAATAAATAGAATAACTATATGTATTAAATACATATTTAAATAGAATAGCAGGGACTAAGAATAGTACACCTAAACTATATAGAATAATAGATACTATTAAATGTTTCTTACCTTCATGTTCACATTCACAATGTGATCCACAGCAACATTCTCCTTTAAAACATGCACACATAATTAGTCCTCCTCTTCAAGATGACGCTTAGCGACATTGATTAAATAAGAGATATGTTCATCATCAATTGAATAGAATACATTTTGAGCATCTTTTCTATATTTAACAATATGTGAATCTCTTAAGATTCTTAATTGATATGAGACAGCTGTCTGGCTCATATTTACTTCTTCTGCGAGTTCATTAACTGAGAACTCTTTAATTACTAATGCTTCTATTATCTTAAGTCTAGTTTCATCACTAAACATTTTAAAAAATAAAGCTAATTCTTCTGTGTTTACTTTCATATTTAACACCTTTTATCCTTTCTTATATGCGTAAATACACATATACACATATAATATAAATGATAAATTAAAATAATGCAAGAAAAATAATAAAAAAGATGCACCAAATGATGCATCTTATTCTTTAATTCTTTTCTTCTTGGCTTCCCTTCTTCTTTTAAGAAGTAAATTCCAGAGTATTATAAGTATTTGAAGAACTCCTGGAATAATTAATATAAATAATAATTGTGGGTCATCAAGCGATGGATAGAGGTTCACAATTATTGCGCCTGATAAAGTCCATGATAATAGTGATTCAATATATACAGTATGTTTAGGATTACCCCAGATAAGATTGAATACTAACCATACTATAAATGATGTAGGTACTGCATAAACAAAGAATAAATAGAACATATCTGGGTTATTTCTAAATATCATCTTAAATATAAAGAATAATATTGCAGCAACAAGCCAAGTAAGTCCAACTGATAAGGCAGTAATAATTTTATGTTTAGATTTAAGATATTTAGCTCTTTCATCATCAATAGATTCATCACTAATATTAGTTTCAATTTCATCACCGATTAAATCATTTAAACTAATATTAAAGAGTTCACTAATTCTGATTAATACAATTAGATCAGGAATAGCGACACCACGCTCCCATTTAGATACTGCTTTATCAGAGTATGACAAAGCATTAGCTAAATCTAGCTGTGTCATATTGTTTTTCTTTCTATAGAATATTATATTTTTCGCAATATTATTTTTAATCTTATTTTCTTCAATCATAGTTATATTATATCCTTAAATTGATTAATTAATTATATCATAATTATTAATTATAATCTAAGTAGATTGCTTATCTACTTAGAGTAGAATTAGATATTTACTAAGTATAGAATACTTATACTCATAGTTTAGACAATTATTTATTAATAATAATAGAATAATTTCAGACGGAGGTAAAGTATGAAAATATGTTATAGTGCGGAATCCGCAATTGATTTAGAATTAAATAATGAATTTGATGTAAAAGTAGTGCCATTCTCTTTTTCAATAGATAATAATTTATATAAGGATGGTGAAATTACAAATGGTGAAATATTCTCTCTTGCGAGAAAATATAAAACCATTCCTAAAACAAGCGCAGTTAATATTAGCGAATTTATTGAACACTTTAGATTGCTTAAAAAGGAAGGTTATGACACAATCGTTCACTTCTCAATGTCGTCTAAACTATCTAGTGCTTACCAAAACGCAGTTATAGCTTCGCGTAACTTTGAGAATGTATATGTGGTTGATACATTATCACTCTCAAGTGGAATACTACTTCTTCTATTAGAGTTTAAGAAACTAATAGATGAAGGAGTAGATATAAAAATGGCTCTTGAAATGATCGAATCAAAAAAGAAAGATATAGAAGTATCATTAATCATTGAAAATCTAGAATACATTCATAAAGGTGGTAGATGTTCAATGATTCAAATGTTAGGCGCAAGTTTACTAAAGATTAGACCAATGTTACTACTTCAAAATGGTAAACTTGAACCATCTAAGAAATTTATGGGTAATTATATTAGATGTATTAAAGAATATACTAAGAATGTATTAAGTAAATATAATAACCCAGATAAAGAATTATGTTTCATTAACTATACATCTTATGATCCTGAAATGATTAACGCGATTAAAGATGAACTCAAAGACATAGGATTCAAAAGAATAATTGAGACTATGTCAGGCTCTACAATCGCATCTCACGCAGGAGAAAACTCAATAGCATTAATATATCTAAACAAATAAAAAAGCTTTTAGACCGAAATCTAAAAGCTTTTCTTTTGGCTAAAAATTAATTTTTATTAACCTTCATAGTAATATGTATAAATTGAACCTCTTATACCTTCTACATCTAGTCCAACTTCAAGATATCCATATCCACGAGCGTTACCTTCATGATCTAGAACACCATTTTTAGATAAACCTAATGCATAAGCACTCCAAGCATTGAATACTTGTTGTGCTGCAGGAACTTCAACAGGTTCACCAGCAGCTTGGCTTGCCATCATATTAATGATTTCACTTCTTTGTGCCGGCATACCAGAGAATGCATCATAAATACCCATAATTAAAGCGACTTGTGCTTCAAGAGTAGTTCCAGTAAGTACATTTAATGAATCAACATAACTTGATATTGGTGATACTGGGAATACGAATAGGCCTGGATTTTGAGCTTTAGTAGGTTGCATAAATCCATTTAATTCTGTTCCAGGAATAAGTTCATCTCTTAATGAATTTTTAACATATGATAACCAAGAAGCTGTTGAACCTTGTGGTAGTGTAGGTTCTCTCTTGATAGATTGTCCTGCAACATTCATATCAAACACACCAAACAAACCTTCAGTAGCTGCTCTATCAAATTCGCCTTCTCTTAGCATTATTGCGAAGTTCCACATATCTGGGTTGCCATCAGTTCCTTGAGAATATGCAATATCAGCTGGACTTAAATTGTTGTATGATTTAACAAGTGAATATTGACTATTAGTATATCCATGTAAAATGTTAGTCATACCAGCAGTTAGTTGTGCTGTTGTAACTGTTAAACCCATAAGTCTAAACCATACTTCATTACCAACTACCCAGTTGATTAATTGAGTCTTTCTATCAATGTTGATTACAGGATCGAAATCGATAGTGATAGTTCTTTCATTGTCTTGGCCTTTCTTATAACCTTCAGCGCAGTCATATACTTCTACATGTCCTTTTTCTTCTCTGTGTTCATCGATGTGTACACAAGCACCGCCTGAATATCTGAAGTCACAGTTTGTAAGGTTAACTGTACAAGATGACCAACCATAAAGTGAATAACCCCAAGAATAGAAGATATATGTATCTTTACAGTTAGCTGTAGCCTTATCACAAGATACGTTAACACCAGTATTAGCATAGTCGATAACAACGTTATTTGTATTAGCTGTACAACCTCTTACCATGATACCATTATAACCTCCTGAGTTATAACCAGCAAGTTCTTCTTCACTCTTAACAAGTTCAGCGGCTTGGCTGTAGTTAACTTGTGGAGTGATTGTATTACTAATAATGTACAAATTGTTGTAAGTTACTGAGTTATCGTATTGTCTATAAACCAAGCTATAAGCACCTACACCTCTTCTGAATATATCGTCAGACATATCTTGGTATTTTGTTAAGTCTCCATCTTCTCCTACAAGTTCATAGTTGTATGTACCAGTTGTATCAGCGTAAGCTAGTAAGTTAGCGAAAATTGATGTTTGGCTGTTCTTAATCCAAATATTATTACCTTCTGAATCTGTTCCCCAAGGTTGATTCTTGTTAACAGCACTGTGGTTTTCAGGGAATAATGCCTCACCAGTATCTGGATTTACGTCATCAATAATTGGAAGACCTGAACCATCGATTACAAAGTAGTTTCCATTAATTACTAAGTGATTATCAATAACATCAGCATTTCTAACCGCTCTTACATAAACGTCACCAGTGGCAAGACCTTGTTGAGCATAATATAATTGATAATATGGTTCATAGTTCTTAACATACATCTTATCTCCATAAGGTCTATATTGATCAGCAGAAAGTTGTGCTTGAATTGTCTTATGGATATTGATTTCAGTTACATTTAAATCTGCATAGTAAGCTTTGAGTTCTTCATGGCTTTCTACGTTAACACCTGAGTTTACAAGAACTTGAATTGTAAAGTTATCATCTTCGGCCACAACTCCCTGCTTAGATGCAACTTTAATATTAAATCCTTTTCCAATTGCTTCTTCAGTGAATTGAATAGCTATATAAGTATTATCTGTATCAACAACATTTAAAACATATAAATAAATCTTATCTGAACCATCTTTAAATCCAATAGCTCTAGAATATTTCTTATTATTGATTGTAATATTATCAACGAACACTTTAGTTAAATCGCTAGCACTATCACTAAGTTTAATTGTATATTTAATATCAACATCATTAATATTAGTGATTGGAGTTCCATTTGTATCAGATGCGTTTACTCTTAATTTAAAGATATTTGCACTACCAACATGGTAAGCTTCTTTAGTTGTATTAAGCCATCTTGAACCAGTAGATGCTAAATCTTTACCATTATATTCAGCATAGTTAGGTGCACTAAGGCTACTTGTCATCTTGAATGTAAACATTTGGAATAATCTAACTGCACCAGATTCACCTTCAATTTCAGCAATTGAATATCCAGACTTCTTAGCCTTTACATCGAATGCTTTAGGATTTGTTGCATCAAATAAGTTTTCTTTATCTTCGTTAAAGATAACATTAACATTGTTATGAGTTGTAATATATGTGCCTTGATATAAATATGTTACATATACAACACTTGAATCTTCAAGTGTAATTTCATATGTATCAAGAGACATATTTATAGATATAGTTACATCAGCTCCCCATTTAGGAATAGAATATGCTTTAACCTTTAATGATTCAGTTACATTTCTTAAATCAGCTTTATCATAGAATGCAATCTTATCTGAGTCTGCTTTGAGTTCAGGTAAATATTCATATAAATTATATGAATTAGCAATTCCTTTTGCTTCATAAACATTAACATAGATATCTTCTTCATTTGCTGCACTCATATCAATAGATAATGTTAATGCAAAGTATGCATATACATAAATAGTTTCATCAGTTGATGTATAAGTTGTTTCAGTAGTAACGGCTTGAGTAGCTTGGAAATTCTTATAGAATCCGATAAATGTGAGTCCATTATATGAATAATTAGCAGCAGCCATTAATTCATTAATATTTTGACCTACATATCCTTCATCTTCACAAGTATTAGTTGTATCTTGAATTGTAAATTCTCCAAGTTTATTAGTAATAGAACCTGCTTGATAACCGTTAGTTGGGAGTACTACTACTTTCTTAGTAACCATTTCCCATATTGCAAATAATTCAGCATTAGCTTCCATTGATACTTCAGCTTGATCTAAGTATAAAACTGTACCTGTAGCTGTAAGCGACCAACCTAAGAATCTGTATCCAGCTCTTGTGAAAGCGTTTTGAGTTAATGCTTTTTCAACTCCATATGTGAATGATTGAGCACTCATTTCGCCTTGGCCACCATTAGCATTGAATGTTACTTCATATGTGTCTGCTTCCCATACTGCATATAAAGTTAAAGTATTATTAGAATCGAATGCTGGAATAGTAGTTTCATTTAATGTCATTAGTGCTTCATCATCAAAGACTTTTTCACCATTAGTAGATAAAGCCCAACCTTTGAATGTATAATGTTCTCTTTCGAATGAGTTTTTAGTAAGATTTGCACTATCACCAATTTGACCAACGATATCAGCCATAGGTGTAGCTGTAGTTCCACCATTACCATTAAACTTTAATGTATAGTTAGCTTTAGTCCATAAAGCGAATAATTCGATATTAGCTGATAATTCAATATCACCATTGTCATCATATGCTTTAGCGCCTTCTGCTTCAGTTGCCCAACCAGCAAATACATA
>JAEEXP010000031.1 GCA_016287865.1 Caryophanales bacterium | reverse complement strand
CCAAATTTGGGTTTCTAGCTTGAGGGGTTTACCGCGTTTCATCTTTAGATGTTCTCTAAAGCTCGTCTCTGTGGCACGTTATAGGTACTAGGCCTTTTACATCCTTTCCCCGCCGTTACCCTAAGGTACCCAAGCTTATTTTTTCACTTGGCACAAACACTACATCCATCGCAGGATGTGCTAGCATGGACTTTCCTAACGTTTCCGCTCGACTGTCCGAATACAATTAATAACTATTCGTTTTGCCCAGTAGTAATAACTACTACTTCTTCATCTTCAGCCTTTTCTTCTTTAACAGATTTCTTTACGAATTTCTTTTTTGAATCTTTAGAATCTTTCTTGAATTCTTTTTTAGGACGACTGAATTCCTTTTCTACATAACCTTCAATAGTTGCGGCATGAGATAAGTCAATTTTACCTTTGTCATCAATCTTAATAATCTTAACTTTTAAAGTATCACCAACTTTAACTTCATCTTGAGCTTTTTCAACTCTGTGGTCAGATAATTTAGATACATGGCATAAACCTTCACATCCCTTCCAAAGTTCAACGAATGCGCCATAATCTTCAACACGTGTTACCTTACCATCATATACTTCACCAATTTCAGGTTTTCTTACGATATCTTCAATCATTGATTGAGCTTTTACGCAATTAGCTAAATCCTCATGCATAATAACAACTCTACCAGATTCTTCGATATTAATCTTAACACCATTACATTCTTCGATAATAGCGTTAATAGTTTTTCCTCCAGTACCAATAACGTCTTTAATTTGATCAGTATCAATCCAAAGAGTCTTAATTTTTGGAGCGAATTTAGATACTTCTTCTCTAGGTTTAGCGATGCAAGCATCCATAACGTCTAAGATTTCAAATCTAGCTTTATGAGCTTGAGCTAAAGCTTCTTTTAAAATCTTTCTATCAATACCAGTTACTTTGATATCCATTTGAAGAGCTGTGATACCATCACGAGTACCAGCTACTTTGAAGTCCATATCACCAAAGTGATCTTCAAGACCTTGAATATCAGTAAGGATAGTGTAGTTTTCACCATCACTAATTAAACCCATAGCGATACCAGCAACTTGTTTCTTCATTGGAACGCCAGCAGCCATAAGTGACATTGATGTAGCACAGATAGTTGCTTGAGATGATGAACCATTAGATTCAAGGATTTCTGATACAGTTCTAATTGCATATGGGAATTCATCTTCAGAAGGTAGCATTGGTGCAATAGCTCTTTCAGCTAAAGCTCCATGACCGATTTCTCTTCTACCAGGTGAAGAATATTTACCAATTTCACCTACTGAGAATGCAGGGAAGTTATAGTGAAGCATCCATCTCTTGAAAGATTCACCATTAGCTGATTCTAATTCTTGAGCTTCATCGAGTGAACCTAATGTAGTGATAGCTAAAGCTTGAGTTTGTCCTCTTGTGAAGATTGCACTACCATGAGTTCTTTCAAGATAATCAATCTTAGCTGAGAGTGGTCTGATTTCATCAACTCTTCTTCCATCAGGTCTAATCTTATCTTCAGTGATTAAACGTCTAACTTCATTAACCATGAAGCCTTCCATAACGCTCTTAGCGTCAGCTTCAAGTTGTTTGCATTCATCTTTATCTAAACCTTTAGATTCTTTCCATTCAGAAACGATTCTTTCAGCTACTTCATTTTCAATAGCTTCAATTGCATCAGCTCTTTCAAGTTTACCCTTGATTGAAACTGCCTTTTCAATTCTTTCTTTAGAAAGTGGAGTTACATAATCGATTACATCTTGACTTACAGTCTTGTATTCGATTTCCATTAAAGGTTTAGCATTTTCTTTGATAATTTCTTTTTCGAAAGTGATTAATTCTTGAATTGCATCAAATGCATAAAGAAGTGCATCAGTCATATCATCTTCATTAACTTCTTTAGCTCCGCATTCAACCATATTAATAGCTTTTTCAGTAGCAGATACAGTTAAATCTAGGTCAGATTGAGCTTTTTGTTCTACTGTAGGGTTAACAACGAATTCACCATTAACTCTACCAACATTAACACCAGCGATTGGATATTCAATTGGTACACCTGCAAGACTAAGTGCAAGGCTAGAACCAAAGAGTGCAGTCATAACTGGGTTATAATCTGGGTTACATGAGAGTACCATGTTGATTACTTGTACTTCGTTTCTGAAACCATCTTTGAAGAGTGGTCTTAAAGGTCTATCGATAACTCTACTTGATAAAGTTTCGTGTTCTGTAGGCTTACCTTCTCTTCTAAGCCATCCTCCTGGAATCTTACCTCCAGAATACATTTTTTCTTGGTATAAAACAGTTAGTGGGAAGAAATCTTGTGTAATAGGTTCCTTTCCAACGCATACAGCTGTGAGCACTGTTGTATCACCATATCTAACTACACAGCTACCATTTGCTTGCTTAGCTACTTCGCCAAGCTCAACTCTTAACTTCTTTCCCCTGAAGTCAAGTTCATAAACTTTTACATCCATAAGTTTATTTTCTCCTTATAATTCATTTTTCATTTTTGTCCTTTATGATTATATCATACTTTTATCAAAAGCAAATCCCTATATTTATAAAAAGAAAGAAGGAAAAATTTCCTTCTATTCTTCATCCATTGTGAGAGCACATGCACCATATCCACCAGCAAGATTGCCAAGTTTGGCTTTTCTTACCTTAATGAATGGAGCATCATTGCCTCCCATTTTATCTTTATTTAATTTCTTTTCGATGTATGGAATATACTTTTCAAGTGAATCAGTTACACCACCACCAAGAACGATTACTTCAGGTTCAAGGAGGTTAGCTACAGTAACAAGACCTAATACTAAATTATTCAAATATTTGAATAGATAAGTCTTTGCGGCTTCATTAGTATTAGCTAATTGGAAGATTTTTACATATAAATCTTTATCACTGATTAATTCACTTAATCCATTAGATTTATCTTTCTTGAGGTTATCTGTATCATATTTAATTCTTGCGAGTGATGTGAATGATTCAAAACATCCATAATGTCCACATGTACATTTAAAGTTCTTTTCACTCTTGATTCTAATATGGCCAAGTTCAGTAGTAGTCTTTAGACCACCTCTAAAGAGTTTCCCATCAATGATAATTCCAGATCCAAGACCAGTACCAAGAGTTACTAGTGTCATATCATGATACTTTCTATTTTGAGTGAATTTATATTCACCAAGAGCAGCACAGTTAGCATCATTATCAGTTATAACTTTAATGCCTAATGCTTCTTCTGCGATTTCTCTTAATCTAAATTCTTTAACGCCTAAGTTATTAGCATTAATTACAGTTCCAGTAACAGGACTAATATTTCCAGGGAATCCAATTCCAAGACTTTCAAATTCATTTAATTTAGAATCAATCTTTTGACATAATATATCAGCAGATTCTTTAAGACCTTTAGTCATATGTTCATTACCTTTAGTTTCCATTGTAGAAACTTTAGATTGACATACAACGTTTCCTTTATCATCAATAACGAGTCCTTTCATTGAAGTTCCGCCAACGTCAATTCCAATATATAATTTTGGAGATCTAATAACTAATACTTCACCTTTAGCTGCGATGATAATTTTTGAATTTGGGTCTAAATATAGGAGTTCATCCTTCTTCGCTTCTCCTTCTTTTAGTTTTAAATCGCATAAAGGATAGATGAGTTCAAATGATGATTCATTAGAGTAGTGAGTATAGTAATCATTAACGTTTAACTTAATTACTTCAAACTTGAAATTAGAGAATAAAACATCATATGTTTCTTTATTGTTTGCTTCTTTATTTTCAAAGTCATATTTGACATATTTAGCATTCTTTAAATCACTAGTTGATTTAGTTTCTTTAACTAGTAATACTGTTGTGTTTTTAAGGCTTAATAAAGTGCCTTTTGGAAGGTAATAGAAACTACCATTAACTGGTTTAATAGCGTTTAAATTATCTTTATAATTATCACTAGTTGAATCTTCAATTAAACCAACTACTAGTTCACTATTATCACTTGAATCTAATACATAAATAAACGCTGGTTTATCAAACGCAGTTAACTTTAATTCATTTATTCTTAATACTTCAAATAAAGGATTATCTTTAACGTTTTTACCAAATCCAGTAAATACTGCATATTCCTTAATAGACATTTCTTTTAAATTAGTATTAATTGTATTATTAACATTGAATATAGATTCATTGGTTGAATTAATCTTGTAAAACATATAATGCCTCCACTACCTAGAATATGATAATACATTTTGATGTATTATTCAAAGGACTTATATTTTTATTATTATTATATAAATGAATTTTCAATATTTTGTTTCAGTATTTTTATGCTTTTTCTATGAAATATTACAATTTACAGCGCCAAACACAAACCGTTTCAATCTCTTTATTATCGTTAATATCTATTGTAATATCGAGCAAAAACAATTAATCATCAACACCGTAATTTTTATTATTAGTAATTCCTTCAATTTCTTTTACCAAAATATCAGGACCATTATGATCAAATGTTTCATACACCCTTAATTTTCCATCAATTAGTCTATTTCCAATTTCATCAATTATTTGTTCTTCTGTCATCTTTTCTTTATTTAGATAATATTGTTTATTGTAATAGTTTCCTCTTCTTCCCACAACATCAAAAACTATATCAATCTCAAAATACTTATTATTATAATAACACAACAACGTTTCTGGATCCTTTTTATTTTTTAACCATTTAATAACTATTTCATAATCAAAATCAATAGCTTCATATTTTGTTTTATATAGCCCTATTTCTTTTTTTTCATTTTTTTTATTTTCACCTATACAAATTATTCTAGAGATAAAAGCTAATAATAAGTATATATAAACAATAAATAGTACAGAGAGTATTATTTTAGAAATTAAATATTTTGATATTAAGTAATCTAGCAAAGTCAAAAACGCAACAACCAATGTCGCAATAATAAATCTTAAAAATGTTTTTTTATAAGTCTTTTCTTTTGTGGTGAAAGATATTAAGTCAATAATTATTTTTTTCATACTATTTAATCGAGAGAATTATGCGTAGATAATATTGAGCCATTTATTAACGAGTTGGCAACACATGATAGTAATGAATTAATCATTTTTAACAATATTTTTTTCAAATGTTTTTATAGAATAGATCCCTATAATAATTCTCATCTTGATAATAAGAATCTTTATGTTTAATTATTTTCTTAGAAAATAAGTAGTCTACTTTATGGTTATATTCTAGTAAGGGTTTTCCTCCGATTTGATTTTATAATAAATTATTATTTATTACAATATTATTTCAAAGAAAAAGATGACCGAAGTCATCTTTTTCTATTTAGCATGCGATTAGTGTCTTAAACCGAGTTTATCGCAAAGAGCTCTGTAGCGGTTGATATCTTTCTTTTCAAGATACTTAAGAAGGTTACGTCTGTGACCAATCTTCTTCATTAAACCTCTTTTTGAAGAGTAATCATGCTTATTGTCTTTAATATGAGCATTTAAAGCATTGATTTCTTCAGTAAGTAAAGCGATTTGAACTTCAGGAGAACCTGAATCCTTTTCATTTACTTTGAAGTTAGCTACGATCTCTTGATTCTTTTCTTTTGAAAGTGCCATTTGTTTTTCTCCTTATTTAATATTCTTGCCTAAGTCTAAGATAAAGGTTGGAGTATCCTTTGCCCTGGATTTAGGTGCGTTATTATTTTATAATAATAGACTTATTAAGTCAAATTATTTTTTATTTAGCTTTTCCTTGGTTAGCAACAGCTTCCATTCTAGCCTTGAGTTCAGCTTCATCAAGTAAATAATATTTATTAATTACTTTGAAGTTATCATCAAATTCATATACTAGTGGAACACCTGTAGGAATATTTACAGAAATGATTTCTTCATCACTCATGTTATCTAAATATTTAACGAGTGATCTTAAAGAGTTACCATGTGCAGCGATTAATACTCTCTTACCTGCTTTCATTTCTTTCTTAATAACTTCTTCATAGAAAGGAACAACTCTAGCTACGCAATCCTTTAAAGATTCAGTTAAAGGAAGTACTTCCTTATTTTCAACTTGTCTATATGGAGCTTGAGTTCTAGGACTTCTTACGTCATCTTCAGTTAATGCTGGAGGTTGAACGTCATAAGATCTTCTCCATACTTTAACTTGTTCTTCGCCATACTTTAAAGCTGTTTCGCTCTTGTTTAAACCTTGAAGAGCGCCATAGTGTCTTTCATTTAACTTCCAAGTCTTGTGAACTGGGAGCCATTCTCTATCCATTTCTTTGAGTACACCATTTAAAGTGTGGATAGCTCTTTTTAAATATGATGTATAACATACATCAAAGTCATATCCTTTAGCTTTAAGAGTTTCACCAGCTAGTTTAGCTTCTTCAACTCCTCTTTCAGATAATTCAACATCTGTCCATCCAGTGAAAAGGTTTAATTTATTCCATTCACTTTCACCATGTCTAATTAATACTAATTTCATATTATTTTATATCCTCCGACTCTTATTATTATATCAAAATATTAATGGTATTGCGTAATAAATTATAAAGCCTAATAAGCCACCTTCTATAAGAATTAAATATGGGCTTATAGTCTTCTTTCTAATAAGTTTATAGATAAGCGTAGTAATAACTACAACGCCAAATATAATTAAGGCTTTATATAGGAATTCTATAGGTAAGTTGTGCGAATCAAGACTAAATATGTTTTGATATAGAAAATAGAATGCTGTCGCAAATATTAGTCCAATTACTACACCTTGAATTCCGTGTAAAACTTGTTTGACAATTGGTCTATCAATGATCTTAGTTAATACTGTCGCAATTAAAAGAATAATAATGAATGATGGAAGAATTACACCGATTGTTGATAGTAATGCCCCAAACACTCCTCCAGCCTTAAATCCTACAAAGGTTGCCATATTAATAGCGATTGGTCCTGGAGTTGATTCTGCGATTGCGACCATACTCATAAATTCAGATTCAGTAAGCCAAGCGTGACCAATTACCTTTTCTTGGATTAGTGGAATCATCGCATATCCACCACCAAAGGTAAATAGTCCAATTAGTAAGAATTCATAAAAGAGAGTTAAATAAATCATTCTTCATTTACCTCCTCTTTTAATTCTTCTTCATTATTCATCTTCTTTTTCATTTTTAGATATTTAATTAAGAAGATGATTAATGAGATAACTACTGAGATTAAAATTATATAAATAGTTGAGAAATTAAGTTTAAAGATTTTAATGCATAATAGTGCGATAAATGAAAGACCCATAAATATATAAGATATATAGTCTTTTTGAGCACTCTTAAATAATTTAATTGCGGCTCTAAAGATTAAGAATGTGACCGCAACCATGAGACCTGAGATAATCGCATTAATCCATTTAATCTCGATAAATTTATCGTAGAAGAAAGAAATTAAAAGAATAATTATAAATGATGGAAGGCATACTCCTATAGTCGCAAAAAGCGAACCTAAAAAACCCAATACTTTATGACCAATATAGGTTGCGCTATTAACGGCCATAACTCCTGGGGTAGATTCTGCGATAGAGATTATGTTCAATAATTCTTCATCATCTATGTATTTTCTTTTCTCTACGAATGTTTTTTGAATTAAACTAATCATTGCGTATCCACCACCAAAAGTGAATAAACCGATTTTGAAATAATCAAAAAACAGTGACATTAATTTCTTAAATTTCATATTTATAAAAAACTTAAAGGCAAGTTTTTCACTTGCCTAATTTTATTAAAGAGTAATAACTGCGATATTCTTTGCGCCTTGAGTTAATTCAGCAAATACGATTAATACTTTAGAAGTAACTTTAATCTTCATTAAATCAGCCCATGTTCCATTACCATTATTGAATTCTGTATATTCAGGAACATTTAAGTTTGCTTCAGTTAAGTTAGTTACAGGTCCAGATAATTTATCTTGAGCTCTAAAGTTTACTGCGCCACCTTCAGTTGTAGTTCTTACAACTTCTAGAGTATCTCCTTCTTTTACTTCAACTTCAATTACATAAAGATATGTTGCAGTCTTTAAATACTTTCTAATTGATCTAACTCTTTTATCATTTATGTATGTAGCTTCCATCTTGTTTGAATCACTAATTTCAGCACCATTTAATACTGCATAATAAGATTTAGTTGCAGAATCAAGTGGTTTAGCTTTACATGATACAAGTACAAGTGATAAAGCTAACATCATTATTACACTTAATAATTTCTTCATCATAATACCTTCTTTCTATTTCTTTGGGATTTCGTTATCCGGATAATAGTATACACTATAATCCGCATTATCTAACTCACCTTTTTCAGAAACATAATTACTTGTATAGTAATTGTTGTGAACTTCACTCCATGTTCCATCATTTTTAATAGTAATAACTGTATTTCCTCTTTGCATACCAATTTTATCAATATTAGAATATGCAAGATAGTCTACTGAATAACCATATGAGAGATATACACCTTTATAAGTACATCTTAAATTATTGACATGGTCATGACCACAGAATATTCCATCTAGATAAGGAAGTAATGTTTCAAAGAATAAATCTAATGATTCAATCTCACTCTTATCTTTCCAACTAGAACAACCTCCATACCATACTCTTCCACTAGGTGTTTCATCATCAAGTTCATCATTAACGCCAGTTACATAATGAGTATTTGCGGTATCTTCAAAGTTATTGTTTCTTAATTCTTCAAATGCGATATGATATTCAGACACTGGAATATGCATGAATGCGAGTACTTTAGTGTCTACTCCTTCTGGGAGCGATTTAATATGTTCAATATTTTCTTTTGCCCATTTGATTTGATCTTCATGAATTGTGTCATATAACCAATTTAGTGTAGATTTTAAAGATTGATCTACATAATCGTTTGAGTCTATCATTAATAATGTTTTAGTAATCTTATGAGCTTTATTTCTTACAAGAACGATTGAATTAGATTCACCTGATACACCTTCTTGTCTTTCATATACTGAATATTTAAGTTTAGGATCTACAAACATCTTACTCATAGATTTTCTATTGAAGTATGAGTATGCTTCTGTATCATGGTTACCAAATAGTGTGGTGTAATATACACCAGTTTGTTCAGCCATAGCAATAAATGTCTTCATAATCATCTTATTGTTGACTGTTCCTGCAATATAAGGGATTGGGAAAACATTATCCCCAGTAAATACTACAAAATCAGGTTTTTCATTTTGAATCATTGTGATTACACAATTGATTGCTTTTTTATCTTTTTTATAAGACAAGAATCCACAACCAAGATGTACGTCAGATATTTGCATAACTTTAAAATCTCTATCAGTTGTGAATGTTTTATATGTCTTACCATCATAATTAATTTCCTCAGGAGCTATTTGTTCATAGTCATATTTAACTGGACTAAATGTCTTAATATAACTTCTTAAAGCTAAATTGAAGAAAAAATTAACGAGTGCGATTAACGCAAAGAGTGCAACTATTGATGAAATTACTATGAGGATAATTCCCCACCATCTTAGTTTCTTTTTCATATTATTCAACCTTTATTGTTCCGTCTTTTACTGCTTCTTCGTATCTCTTTAAATCTTTAGCGATTGATTTAATCGCATAATCTCTTCCTTGAACGCTATCAACACAAGTCTCTTTTCCTTCAAGATTCTTATATACTTCAAAGAAGTGTTTGATTTCATCAAAGATGTGACCAGGAAGAGCTGATACATCTCTATAAACGTTATACATAGGATCTTTATAAGGAATAGCAATAATCTTTTGGTCTAGTTTTCCTTGGTCTGTCATTTGAATAACACCAATTGGATAACATCTAACTGTTGCAAGTGGTTCAAGTGGTTCAGAACAGATAACAAGCACATCTAGTGGGTCATTATCTTCTGCATAAGTTCTTGGAATAAATCCATAGTTTGCTGGATAGTGTGTTGATGTATATAAAATTCTATCCAAAATTAAAAGTCCAGTTTCTTTATCTAGTTCATATTTCTTCTTTGAGCCTTTCTCAATTTCAATAACTGCGATAAAATCTTCTGGAGTAATTCTTTCTTTTTTAATTGAATGCCAAATGTTCATTTTATATTTCCTCTCTTTTTACTATTATATCTTATTTAAGATAAAATAGCAAAAACTCATAGTTCTAATTCATCATGTTTTAATATTCTTTCGACAACATCCTTATATATGTTTTTATCATTTATTTGTGAAATAGTACATACTCCATTTCCTGCATCCTTTGAAGAAGCTCCACAATGATAAACTATTTGAGAATTATATCCATAATCTATAAAAATATATCTATCATGAAATTCATTATTGTTTCTTTTTATTATTATTTGCAATTGATATTCTTTCTTAAATTCATCTATAAAAATTTTATTCAAAGAATTTTTGCTTTTATTGTCTGTAAATATAACAATCTTAACTTTTGGATTTACAACTCTTAATAATTGAAGTGTCTTAATGTCTACATAATCATCAACTATGTATAATGTGTGTTTAGAAAGTTTATATATGGACTGATAAGCAATTGATGCTTCTATCTTTTGACCATTTAATATCAGGAAATGTTTATATGTATTCGGATTGATAAAATTTTCCATCACTTTCTTTAAATCATTATCCATTTTATCTAGTCTTTTATCATAGAAATTAAACTTTTCAAACAAAAAAGATGAATCAATCAATTTAACAGCATTACTATTCTCAACCAAATAATCTTTCATCTGTTTAAAAGTATCGATTAATGCAATAGATTGTTTGGTTGCAAGTTCGCCTTTAAGCACTGTCATAAGCATATATATGCCTTGTTCTGTAAACACATAAGGGAGATATCTTCTACCACCCCAACTTGAGGCCGATTTTTTAGACCTCAAATAGGAACTAGATGTCATTATCATTTCAAATTCAGCATAGGTTAATTGAAATCTATATCTACTTGGAAATTTTTCAATATTATTCTTTACTTGTTCGTTAAAGCGTTTTGTATCATATCCATAGATACTTGCTAAATCAGAATCAAGCATGACTTTTTGACCTCTAACCACGTAAATTAATGATTTAATAGATTGTTCATTTAATTCAATGATGTTTTCTTCTTTTTCATTCATACAATTATTCTCCTCATTAAATGGTACTCAAAAGGAGGTATTTCGTATCGAATTATTTAAAAGAAAAAGTCTCGGTTTTTAAGCCGAGACTAATTTTTTATTTTATTCTAGAACATTGCAGATCCACCAGTAACTACCCAGCATGCAAGCATTGCAATAATTGATGCACCTACATAGATGTTTCCAGTTTTTCTGTAGCAGTATGTAGCGATTAAACTAAAGATTAATACTTGCGGGAAGAATACTATTAATAGTGACATGAATGGTCCACCGAATGTGAAACCAAAGAGTAAATCAGCACCAGGACCTACACCAATAAAGAATGGGATATATTCTAAGAGGCATAAGAAGAATATTCCACCAGCCATGAGGAGTGCTGATCTCCACCAAGTTTCAAAGAAACCTCTAGCTCCAGGAGTAGAACTCCATTTAGTTCTAAGACTTGCGAAGATCTTAGAGTTATTAAGATAGAAGAATAATAAGAAAATTGGAATATAAATTAAGAATTGAGCAAGTCTAATCCAGTTAAAGCCTTTGAAGAATGGCCATATGTATCTAAAGTCTAATTGGAAGATTGCTTGAGTGATTACTACTTCTAAATACATTACTAGTACACCGATGAATGCAACAAGTAATCCTTTTCCAAAAAGTGCCCAGTCCATCTTATCTTTATGTTCTATTCTTGCAAGACCATAATCAACGAAGTCTGGATTTTCAATTCCCTTCTTCTTATTTTTAATTCTTGGGATAAATGTAAATCCAAGCATACAAATGATTAAGAATAAATACCATACTAAGAAACCATTACCTATACTCATTCTAAATAAACCTTCAGGTAGTGGGAATAATCCGTGACCTAATTGTGTTAAGAATGGATAAGTAAATGCACTTAATAATACAGTAATAGTTGCACCAATCCACCATTTCTTAGTAGTTTTAATCTTTTCATCTCTATCAGTTGGAACTGTGCCATATACAGGAGCAAAGAATTTAACATTCTTAAGTACCATTACAAC
>JAEEXP010000089.1 GCA_016287865.1 Caryophanales bacterium | reverse complement strand
ATCTACAAACATTTTTTACTCTGTTATCTGCTTTTTGAATGGAAAGTTCGATAATTACTCTAATTAATGTTTGAGCACCAATGAATAATCCAAAGTAATAAAGTGTGCCAAGAACTCTTTCTAAAATGTTGACGATATCAGCACCTTCATAGGATGTTCTTCCAATCAAGCTTGCACATTTTGCAAAAATTGAATCAGGAACTACAATTCCAATAATTAAAAACGTAACAAAAACAGCGATACATACACCACCAAAGATTATCCTTGGTATGTAATTAACCTTTTCTTTTCTCTTTTTGCCTTTTTTTGCCATAACTAAATCCTCCTTTAATACCAAACGGCTAGTCTAACAAATTCTGTGGCCTCATCTGAACCACTATTTATATCATTAGCAGTAATTGAAAGTACTGCATAACTTCCTTTAATAATTCCACTATCACCAAGGCTAAATCCTATATATTCGTCGCCTTCCTTGAAACTTTGATTAAATTCTTGAATTACTTGATTTTCTTCATCATAGAAAGTCAATGTTCCTTCAATATTAGTTAAGAATGATTCTGGATCTAAAAGTGTAATAGGAACTCTAATAAATTCTTCTTCATAATTCTTGATAATTGCATCTGGATTAACTGTGATTCCATATTCAACAGCGTAAATAGAACCTGTATAAATTGAAACATCATCGTGACCCCAGTTACCAAAGAATTCAATATCATATCCGCGATTCCCAGTTAGCCCTTCTACTACGTCTTGGATTTGTTGCGAATCGTTATATCTTAAATCAAATTTTCTTGAAGTAATCTTAAATGAAGGATTATCTGGATCAGTAATTTCGTAATGGAATTGACCTGGAATTTGAGAATATGCCTCAAATTCTAATGTGTAAGTCATATATCCACCACCATTAAGGCTATTTAAGATTGCATCTCCAGTAATTGAGCCAAATTCGATATTTGTATCAATTTCTTTTGTATAAGCTAAGACATTATCAATATCAATAACGCTATAAATATTAAGGACATAATTTGTTGATAAATCATCAATAATCATGTATGCTTCAACACCACTTCCATCAGCAGTTCCATCAGCACCATAATTATTAACTTCATATAATTCACTTAAAGTTTTTTCTCCACTATCTAAATTAATAAGTTCAAATTGTAAAGAACCACCTTTATATTCGTCTAAATGTACCATGATGGCTAAACTAATCTTGCTGTTGTTATCTAAGAAAATTTCTGTTGAAACATTTTCATCAGTGATTGTGTAACTAACTGGTTCTCTATCAATATGTGCGTAAACTCTTTCAGTATATGCAGTATTTACTATTCCGTTAGCATCACTAATTAAGCTGATAACATATTCTGCATCTTCAATTAAATTTGTAAATGTTCCAGCATATTCATCGAAGTTTCCTTCTTCATAAGCAGGTTCATCTTGAATGTTTCTAATCTCTAAACGTTTCTTTTCTGAGGTTTGTTCTAAAACATATTTTCCTTCTTCATCGATACGTTTAAGTTCAACATAAACATCAGTTTCAACTTCATAATTAAGGAAGAAACCATAAAAAATTTCATATTCATTTTGTTGATTCTTATAAACTTCAACGCTATGTTCGATAACATTAACATAATATGCAGGGATATAAACTCTACTTGAATAAAGTTGAGATTCTGTTCCATCAATTACTTCAGTAACAACAAAATTATATTGATTCTTTTCGATTAAATTATCAAAAGTACCTTCAATATTAATTGTGTAAACTTCTTTATCTTTTGTTACAGGTTCATCTTCTTTTCCTGGTTCTGCATCAGTTGGCTCACCATCAACTGGTTCAACATATTCTTCTTCAGGTTCTTCATAATAAAGCAAGATTTCTTCAGAAGTTTTACTTTGAGCAGCAGAAAGAAGTTTGACATAAACCGAACCACTACGATCATAAAGTAAATCAAATGAATAATCTAAATTAATCGTATTTGTTTCAATATCTCTATAAGTTGTAATTGAAAGTGAGTTATCAGCAATCTTAAAGTGATTTCCTAAAACTGATGTGAAAATTACTGCAGCACCAATTACTACACCTGCTGCAACAGTTGAAGTAACTGCGGTTGTACCACTTCCAGTTAAAGTCTTAGTAACTTCTTTTTCTATTTCTTTAACTGCGGTTGTACCACTTCCAGTTAAAGTCTTAGTAACTTCTTTTTCTATTTCTTT
>JAEEXP010000007.1 GCA_016287865.1 Caryophanales bacterium | reverse complement strand
GAAGCTATTCAAGTTGCGAAAAATAAGGGCTATGATGTGCTTCTTTGTGATACAGCAGGAAGACTTCAAACTAAGGTTAATCTAATGAAAGAATTAGAAAAGATGAAGAAAGTAATATCAAGAGAAGTAGAAGGTGCTCCACAAGATACACTACTTGTAATTGATGCTACTACTGGTCAAAATGGCTTAAGCCAAGCTAAGGCCTTCATCGAAGCAACAGATGTATCAGGTGTCGTTCTTACAAAGCTTGATGGTACTGCAAAAGGTGGTATTGTGCTTGCTATTAGAGACAAATACAATATCCCAATTAAGTTTGTATGTATGGGTGAAAAGATTGATGATATCGAATATTTCGATATTGAAGGATACATCTATGGTTTATTTAGTGACATCATAAAGGATGAAGATAATGAATAATATTGATGATTTATTAAATAAAAAAGAATATTTAAATTCTTTATATGATATTTATAAAGACTTATTTACTCTAAAACAACAAGAATATTTTGAATCATATTTCTTTGATGATTTATCTTTAGCAGAAATTGCGTCTAATTCTAATGTTAGTAGAAATGCAGTCTTTACTGCTTTAAAAAGTATTGAAGAAAAATTAGAAGAATATGAGGATAAATTGCAAATCTTAGCTAAAAAAGAAAATATCAATAAAATATTAGAAAGTTCAAATAATTTAGAAGAAATTAAAGACAAAATTAGAAATATATTATAAGAGGTGACTTATGCCATTTGAAAGTCTATCTGAAAGATTACAAATGTCTCTTCGTCGGATTACCGGAAGAGGAAGATTAAATGAAAATGATATCGATGAAATGATGAAAGAGGTTCGTCTTTCATTATTAGAGGCCGATGTAAACTATAAAGTTGTTAAAAACTTCTGTGCTGATGTAAAAGAAAAAGCCTTAGGTGAAAAGATTATGAAATCTTTAACACCTGGTGATCAAGTTGTAAAAGTAGTTCATGATGAGCTAAAGAAATTGATGGGTGAAGAAGCAGTTGAAGTAAAATACAACGAAAAAGGAATGTCAATCTTTATGCTAGTTGGTCTTCAAGGTGCTGGTAAAACAACACATGTAGGTAAGCTTGCTGCATATTTAAGAAAGAAGGACAAGAAAAGACCATTATTAATTGCAGGCGATATTTATCGTCCTGCTGCTATTGACCAATTAAAAACTGTTGGTAAACAATTAGGCATTGAAGTATTTGATATGGGTAATAAAGAAAAAGTAACTACAATTGTTGCTGAAGGTATCAAATACGCAAAGAAGATGAATTATGATTTAGTAATTATCGATACAGCTGGACGTCTACATATTGATGATGCTTTAATGAAAGAGTTACAAGATATCAATAATTTATGCCATCCAGATGAAATCTTACTAACAATCGATGCCATGATGGGTCAAGATGCTATCAATGTAATCACTACATTTAATGAGATGCTTCCTTTAACAGGCTGTATTTTAACAAAACTTGATGGTGATACAAGAGGTGGTGCTGCTCTATCAATTAGGTATTTAACAAATGTACCAATTAAATATATTGGTCTTGGTGAAAAATTAGACCAATTAGAATTATTCCATCCAGACCGTATGGCAGGACGTATCCTTGGTATGGGTGATGTTGTATCCTTCATTGAAAAAGCGACAGAATCAATTGATGAAGATGAAGCAATGAAGATGATGGAAAAGATGCAAAAGGGTATCTTCAATTATAATGACTTCTTAAAACAACTAAAATGGATTAAAAGAATGGGTTCTTTAAAATCATTATTAGGTATGATTCCAGGCATTGGTTCACAAATTAAGAACATGGATATTGATGACAAACAATTATTATACATCAATACTATCGTGCTTGCGATGACTGAAGAAGAAAGAAGAAAACCTGATTTAATTGCGTCAAGTCCTTCAAGACGTGAACGTGTAAGTAAGGGTAGTGGTAGAAGCTATCAAGAAGTTAATAATCTTGTTAAACGTTTTGAAGACATGAAAAAACAAATGAAAGCAATGAGTGGTATGAGTGAGGCTGACATGCAAAGAAGTATGCAAACTGGCCAAGGCATGCCTAAACAAAAAGTGAAGAAGGGTAAAGGAAAAGGCAGAGGTAATTTTAGATTCTAGCCTTTCTAAATAGGTGAAATCATGAGTGAAATAAGTTTAGAAATCTTATCAAAAGACTTAGTAGAAAATATGAAAAAAGCAGAATCAAAGCGTATGGCCTTTTTTGATGAAGCATTCACAAAGCTAAAAAGAGGTAATAAGGAAGCAGTAGATGCAATGCGTCAAATTGAAAAGAGCTTCCAAGAAGAATTGAAATTAGAAAAGACTGCTTTTAATGATTTACAAGCTAAGGTAAAAGAAATCGAAAACAATTTAAAAATTGGCTTAGATGCTTATTATAATCAATATAATGTTGATGGAGAAGCTAAGAAATTACAAGATAGCAAAGACAAGGGTGTACAACCTAAGATGATGATCTATCGTAAAGAAACTCATGATGCTAATTTTAAATATGATCGTATCTTAAAGGAAGAAAAAGATACCTTAAGAGAAAAACAAGATAATTTTGATGATTTTGAAAAGAATGCGAAAGCGAGAATCTTTGATTTAGAAAAGCGATGCAGAATTGAAATTAATAAGGAAAAAGCATCATCTTTAGCATCTTATGAGGATCTACAAAAGAAATTATTAGAAACTAATAATCGTAAAGAAATCAAAGATATCAACAAACAAATCCAATCTATTCAAAAGCAAGGTTTAAAGACTGAAAAAGAAATTAAATTAAATTATCAAGAATTAATTAAGACTGAAAAATTAAATTATGAAGAGAATAAAAAGAATTTATTAATTGATTTATTAGAAACTGAAACTATTTATAGACTTAAAAAATTAGAGATTGAAGTTGAGAAAAAACATATAAATCAAAGATTACAAATAGAACTTGATAAATATGATTTTGGTTCAAAACGAGCAATTAATAACTTAAATCACAAGATGGTTGCTAAGAAAAATAGCTTAGTTTTATCTTATAAAGATGAGAAAAAAGCCCTTGTGGAAAAAGAAAAAGAAGCACAAATTGAACGTATTAAGTACAAACAAACTATCACTAATGATTTAATGACAGTCCAAGAAAACAATTATAAAGCATATATTGATACTATCAATATGGGTTCTAAATTAACAAATGATCATTATGTAAATGAGCTTGATAAGTTCACCGAATATCTTCATAAGGTACTTGCTGGCATGATGGAAATGTTGGTAGAGCTTCATAATGAGTATTTCAATAATGTGATTAATTTAGAATATGAAAATATAAATTTATTAATAAATGCGAAATATAATTATGAAACATTGAATAAAATGCCATATGAAAATTTCCTAGTTGAATTAGATAATTTATATAATTCATTTAAAGAAGAGGCTAATAATTCTTTAAATAAACACAGATGCGAAATTGAAGAAATGATTAATGACACAAATGAATATGTTAATAAGATGATTGAAAAATTAAAGAAATCACTTAGTGAAGAAAATTGTGTGATTAATTATCATAAGGCTTTAGAAGAAAAATTGAATAGTTTTATTTCATCTACAAAAACATTTGAAAGTGATGCTTATGATAAAGAGCTTGTTACCTTCCCATTCATTGAAGGTGAACTTGCTGATTATGATAATACAGTAAAAGAAATGAATAAGGAAAATGAAGAAGTTAGCAAGAAGCATGAAGAATTAGATAAAGAACTTGATGCTGAAATAGAAAAATATCATCAAGAAAAAGATGCTGAAAGTGCTAATTTTGATAAAGAGCATGAAGATGAAATTGCAGCTATCAATCAAGAAAAGAAAGATAAGATATTAGAATTTGAAAATAAATATAACGAAGAAGTAAATAATATCAAACAAGAAAAAGAAAAGATGGATTTAGAAATTGAAGCATCTTATAATGAAGCAATTAAATTATTGAAGTAGGAGAAGGCTATGTTTGATTATATCAAGGATAAAATTACATATATTTACGCCAAATACATCACTGTTGAAAATAATGGGATAGGCTACATTGTCCATGTTGCTAATCCATATGCATATAAATTAAATGATGATGTTATTGTGTATATCTATACTTATATTCGTGAAGAGACTAATGACCTTTATGGCTTTATGAAGCTTGAAGAAAGAGATTTATTCATTAAATTGATTTCTGTTAAGGGTATTGGACCAAAGGGTGCCCTTGCTATATTAGCATCAGGTGAAATCGAAGAACTTCAAAATGCGATATTAAAGGGAGATGCAAGGTACTTGCAGAAATATCCTGGCATTGGACCTAAAGCATCTGGCCAAATTATATTAGATTTACGTGGTAAATTAGTAAGTGATGCCCCAATTAATCCAAAAATTGAAAATGTGAAGGAAGCACTAAAGAGCCTTGGCTATTCAAGTGCTGAGCTTAAGAAATTAGATAAATTCTTAAGTGAAAATATTGATTTAGAAATTCAAGAATTAATTAAACTTTCTTTAAAGAGAATGTTGTAGGTAATAATATGGATGAAATTACAAAAAGAGAAGCTAATAATGAAGATATGCTTTTTGAAGAAAGTGAAGCTAGCTTAAGACCAAAGAGACTTTGTGATTATGTTGGCCAAACTAATTTGAAAGAAATGCTGAATGTCTTCATTCAAACAGCAAAGCTTAGAAATGAAACATTAGACCATGTTTTATTATATGGCCCACCAGGACTTGGTAAAACTACCCTTGCAAATATTATTGCGAATGAAATGGGTGCAAATTTTAGACAAGTTAGTGCTCCATCTATTACAAGATCTGGTGATTTAGCATCGATTCTTTCATCTTTAGAGGCTGGAGATGTTTTATTCATTGATGAAATACATAGACTTCAAAAAGTAGTATCTGAAACTTTGTATAGTGCAATGGAAGATTTCGTGATTGATATAGTTATTGGCCGCGATACTGACGCAAGAACTATTAGACTAGATCTTCCTCCATTCACATTAATCGGTGCAACCACAACTTATGGTATGCTTGCTGGACCTTTAAGAGATAGATTTGGTTCTACATTTAAACTTGATTTTTATAGTGTAGATGAACTTAAACAAATCTGTGAAAGAACCGCAAGAATCTATGGAAATACTATTGATGAAGCTTCGGCGATTGAAATCGCTAAGCGCAGTAGAGGTACTCCAAGAATCGTAAATAGAATATTTAAGAGAGTTAGAGATTACGCAGACGTTACTAATGAAGGAAAAGTAACATATGATATTACTCTTAAAACTTTAAACAACTTAAATATTGATGAATTAGGTCTAGACGATAAGGATAGACAATATTTACTAACTATTATTAAAAACTTTAAAGGTGGACCTGTTGGTGTTGATAACCTCGCATCTGCCTTAAGTGAAGATAGACTTACTATTGAAAATGTTTATGAACCTTACTTAATTAAAGAAGGATTTGTTCAAAGAACAATTAGAGGTAGAGTAGCTACTGAAAAGGCATATAAACATTTAAACATTAAATACAACACAGGACTTTTTAGTTATGAAGACTAGTGATTTTGATTATTATTTACCAGAAGAATTAATTGCACAAACACCGCTTAAAGATAGAACCTCATCAAGACTTATGGTTCTTGATAGAAAAACTCAAGAAATAAAAGAAGACCATTTCTATAACATTCTTGATTATCTACCTAAAAACGCAGTGCTTGTTATAAACAATACAAAGGTTGTTCCAGCTAGAATAATTGGAACTAAAGATATAACAGGAGCTAAGATTGAACTCTTACTTTTAAAAGATTTAGGAAATAAAAAGTATGAATGCTTAGCTAAACCTCAAAGAAGATTACATGTTGGAGATAGAGTACTATTTGGAAAGAATAGTGAACTTGTTGCGACAATTCTTACATTAAAAGATGAAGGAATTGTTGAAGTTGAATTCTCATATGATGGAATCTTTTATGAAGTCTTAGATAAGATTGGTGAAGTTCCACTACCTCCATATATCCATGAAAAGTTAGAAAATAAGGATAGATATAATACTGTTTATTCTAAGAAAGAAGGATCTAGTGCAGCACCTACTGCCGGTCTTCATTTCACAGAAGATTTACTTAAGAAAATTAAGGAATCAGGAATAGATATCGTTGAAGTAACATTAACTATTGGTCTTGGCACATTTAGACCAGTAAAAGTTGATGATATTGAAAAGCATGAAATGCATAGTGAATTCTATTCTATTTCAGAAGAAGCTGCAGATTTCTTAAATAAAGCTAAAGCTGAAGGTAGACCAATTATCGCAGTTGGTACTACATCTGTTAGAACTCTTGAATCTAATTTTAAGAAGTTCAATAAATTTGAAAAAGAATCAGCAGATACTAAGATTTTTATCTATCCAGGATATAAATTTGAAGCAATTGATGGATTAATTACTAACTTCCATCTACCAAAATCTACATTAATTATGCTCGTATCAGCTTTAGCTGGTAGAGAATTTATACTAAAGGCATATAACCAAGCTGTTAATGATAAATTTAGATTCTTCAGCTTTGGCGATGCTATGTTTATTAAGTGATTATTATGAAACCATTAAAATTTGAAGTACTTAAAGAAACTAACGATAGTGGTGCAAGATTAGGCAAAATTACCTTATCTTGTGGCACTTATAATACACCTATATTTATGCCTGTTGGAACTAAAGGTGATGTTAAATGTTTAACTAATGAAGAAGTTCATAAGGTATCAAATGGATTAATTCTCGCAAATACTTACCACTTATTCTTAAGTCCTGGAATGGATTTATTAAATAAAGTAGGTGGCCTTAAGAATTATTCTAAGTGGGATGGCGCATATTTAACTGATAGTGGAGGATTTCAAGTATTCTCTTTATCTAAGACAAGAAAGATTGAAGAAGAAGGCGTATATTTTAGACACTATAAGAATGGTTCTAAACTATTTATGAGTCCTGAAATCTCAATCCATATGCAAAACGCTATTGGTAGTGATATCATGATGAGTTTTGATGAATGCCCTCCATTTAATTCATCATATGAATATATGAAGGCGTCATGTGAAAGAACCATTAGATGGGCTAAAAGAGGTAAAGAAGCTAACTTAAACCCAGACCATCAGGCTTTATTTGGAATAGTTCAAGGTGGTCCTTATGAGGATTTAAGACAATATTGTATTGATGAACTATCTAAGCTTGATTTTGATGGGTATTCAATCGGTGGTCTTGCGGTTGGTGAAGCTCAAGAAGATAGAATTAAAACTCTTAACTTCTTAAGAGACCATATGCCTAAAGATAAACCAAGATACTTAATGGGTGTTGGTACTCCTGATGATATTCTTTATGGAATTGAAAATGGAGTTGATATGTTTGATTGTGTAGAACCTACTCGTATAGCTCGTCATGGTGTAGCTATGACATCAAATGGTAGAGTTTTAATCAAAAATAAAGAATTTGAATATGATTTTGGCCCACTTGATCCTGAATGTGATTGTGAAATATGCAAAACATATTCAAGAAGTTATATAAGACATCTATTTAGAGAAGATGAAATGCTATCACTTAGAATGCTTAGCTATCACAACTTATATTTCTTAAAGAAATTAACTGATGATGCAAGAGAAGCTATTAAGAATGATAGATTCCAAGAATTTAAAAAAGAATTTTTATTAAAGTACTATAAGAGGAGTGAATAGATATGTTTAATGATGATGAACAATTTGTAAAAAAAGAAGCCGTTATCAAAGTAATCGGTGTTGGAGGCGGCGGAGGAAACGCTGTCGACAGAATGATTGAGAATGGTGTAAGAGGTGTTGAATTTGTAAGTATTAACACCGATTTTAGTGTTCTTCAATTATCAAAAGCTGATGAAAGAATTTTAATTGGTAAACAAACAACTAAAGGTTTAGGAGCAGGAACTGACCCTAAAATTGGTGAAAAAGCCGCAGAAGAACAAATCGATGAAATTAGAGAAGTATTATCAGGAACTGATATGGTATTCATCACAACTGGTATGGGTGGTGGAACTGGTTCTGGTGCTACTCCAATCATCGCACGTGTAGCTAAAGAAGAAATGAATATTCTAACAATTGGTATTGTTACAAAACCATTTGGCTTTGAAGGTGTACCAAGAATGAATGTTGCAGATGAATCTATTAATAAACTTCGTCCTTATGTAGACGCATTAATTGTTATTCCTAATGATAGACTTCTTCAAACTACACAAAGAGACACATCATATCTTGAAGCATTCAGACTTGCTGATAACGTAATTCGTCAAGCTGTTCAAGGTATCGTTGAAATTGTTCATGTACCTGGCGTTATTAACGTTGACTTTGCTGACGTTAGAAAACTTCTCGCTAATGCCGGTACAGCACTAATGGGTATCGGTGCAGCTACTGGCTCACAAAGAACAAAAGATGCAGCAATGCTCGCTATTAAATCTCCACTCCTAGAATCATCTATTTCAGGTGCAACTACCGCAATTATTAATATTTCATCATCAATTAACCTTTCACTCTATGAAATACAAGATGTTGTACGTGAAGTTAAGAGTGCCGCAGGCGGAGGAGACCTCACTGTTAAAACTGGACTTGTTGTAAACCCTGAACTTGGTGATGAAGTTATTGTCACTATTATCGCTACTGGATTTAAAGAAGATCCATTCTTAAAGATTAATACTCAAACTGAAGATTTCTCTGAAACTGAAATCGAAGAAGAAAAAGAAGAATATGATGCTCCAAAAGATAAAGGTTGGAGAGGACTTTTCGGCGGAAAGAAGAAAAAAGAAAAGAAAGATAAGAAAAAAGATAGCAAGGATGAACAAATTCCATCTTGGCTACAAAGAAAATAAAAAAGAGGATTTTAATTGGAAATTAATCAATATGTAGATTCCATCGATTTAGAACTTGCTAAAGAGTTAGAATCTAAATTATCACTCTCTAAAATTCCACAAGATAACGCAAAAATGTACAATAGGCTTATTAGTTCTAATGAGCCTACTTTTACATACCTTTATTATGCTTATTTGGTAAAAACTAGATATGATGATGAAAATATTGATTTCGAAGATAAAGATTTACTTGAACTTGGTAAAAATAACTTATTTATTGATTCGCTTTTAATTAGAAATGTAGTCGACAATAATAAAGAATATTTAGATAAGATTTCAATCTATAAAAGTGTAGCTCCAATGCTTACGGCTTTTAAGATTTTAATTGATAATTATGATTTAAAAGAAGCTAAATATTTATATGCATGCCTTCTCTCGTTAGATCTTTCAGTAACTCAAAAGATTGATGAAGCTTTTGACATTTTCTTAGACCTTTATAATGAAGGCCATGTAATGGCTTCTGTGAAGCTTGCTGAGCTTATTATGAAGAGAAATGATCTATATAGTGAATACAATGATGAACTATTTAGAATCTTAAGATTTGCTTGTGATCATGGTGCAAGATATGCTTACTATTTATATAGCGAAGTATATCAAGGTAAACCTTTAGAAACTTATAGAGATGATAAGCTAAGCCAAAAATATTATGAGAAATATTTATCTCTTTTTGGCAAACACGACAAAGAAGAAAGCAATAAAGAAATCATTGAGAAGATTGAAGAAATTATTCCTGAAAAAGATAATGTCGAACCAACTGTTTATGATAAATATCCATTCTTAAAAGATTACATTAGCATAAAGACTAATAAGGATTCTTATGTTGGTGCATTAAGATTCTTAGATTATAACGTTAAACAACAATATCCACTATTCTACTATATGGAACGTGCGAGAATTATGTTTAACTTAAATGAAATTCCAAGTGCTAGATTATCTTTAAGAAAAGCTGAAACATTTATTACTGATGAAATCAGAAACAAGAATGCTTTAGAACTTGGATTAATGTATTATAGACTTAAAGAATATGATGAGATGCTCCCACTTTTAAGCCAGGTTGCACGTACTAATAAAGAAGCATTAGTATGTCTCATTAAATACTATGAGATGATGGAAGATATCAATAATATTAAAAAGTATTATTTGTATTACACAATCTATAATCCAAATGCTTATTATCATCTATATAAACTCACTATGGAACAGAATGATTATCAAGAAGCTATAAGCTATCTCGAAGAAGGATTTGCTATCTCATCTCCACTTTGTACAAAAGAGCTGGGAGAACTCTATTACCATGGTGATTATGTCCAAAAAGACATCAGAAAAGCCACAGATTACTTCCTTGAAGGCTATAAACTACACTCTAAAGTTTCAACATATTATCTAGGTAAAATCTTATTTTATGGTGAAGGCTGTGTAGTGAATAAAACTAAAGGAAGAGAATTAATAAATAAAGCTTTATCGCTTGGTTATATAGACCAAGAGGGCGATATTTATGAGATTTTATATCCTAATCAATTAAAACGCCAAATCAAGTATTTAAAGAGAATTTATAAAGAATATAAAGACTTTAAGACTGCGATTATTCTTGCGAAATTATATTACGCTCACAAGAGTTATAAGAAGGCAGTAAAATACTTTAAAGTCGGACGTGATCATAATGATAGAGAATCAATGTACTACCTTGGAATGTTCTATAAGAATGGCGTAGTAATTGATAGAAATTACTATAAGGCATATGACCTATTCAAAGAGTCTTTATCACTTGGTTATACTAAGAGCCAAGTAGAACTTGGAATAGTTGCTTATAGACTTAAAAAGTATGATGAAGCTCACAAGAATTTACTTTTATCAGATAATAAGACTGATGAGGCTTATGAGATTCTTTATAAATTACATGACCAAAAATTAATTGATAACTCAAATAGTAAAGACGCTAAGTATTTCTTAGGTTTATCAAAGGATTCAAAAAGGAGAAATAAGTAATGAACTTTCTACTCGTAAATGATGATGGAATTAAACATAGAAATTTAATGCTAACAAAGAAAGCATTAGAGAAATTTGGAAAGGTATATATTGCATCTCCATCTAGCGAAAGATCAGGAGCGTCAATTGGAATTACTATTTATAAAGGCACAAAATATCATATTATTGATGATACAACAATTACCGTTGACGGAAGCCCTGCTGACTGTACATTTGTAGGTTTATATCACTTTGGTTTTGACACAATTGATATTGTTGTATCAGGCACAAATAGTGGCAAAAATGAATCATATGATCACTTATATAGCGGTACTGTTGGAGGAGTTGTTCAAGCTGCACTATTCCATAAAAAAGCTATTGCATTATCAACAGTTGAAAGAGATAATGGTGATGCAGTTTATGAAAAGACTGTTCTTGCTATAGATTATATCTTGAAGAATAAATTGCTTGATATTGCCCCACTCTTAAGTGTTAACTATCCGATACCTGAGGTTGAATTCAAAGGATTTAAGGTTGGTTCAATTGATCACACAGTATCTGATGAAAAGTTTAGATTGACTGGTGAAAACTATATTTCTACATATAGAGATATTAGAAATGAAAAAGAAGGCACTGATAGATATTTAACTAACCACGGATATTTCTCTATCACCGCCTTAAAACCATCTTTATTAGATGAAGAACTAAATAAGAAATTAAAAGAAGTAGTGGAAAAATAACCGCTACTTCTTTAAATTTTTAAAGTTTAATTTTGTAATATGGTATAGGATATCTTTCTTACCATCTTTTTTAATTTGTTTTAATAATTCGTCAGCTTCTTTACCTGCGCCTTTTGGAAGTTTATATCCATAAAGCTTTTCAAGATTTTCCATTTCAGTTAAGAAATAGCATCTCGCAATGATTGATGCGGCTGCGACCGCAATAGATTTTGTTTCACCTTTAGTTTCAAAACTGATATCTTTAAATATTTCTTGTGGTTTAATGCTTGAAATATTGTTTAAATACTTAAAGTAATTAGTTTTACCACAGAAATCATCTAGACATACTACATCATATTTACAAACTTTAGCCAAATCTCTAATATTAGAATTATGAAGACCTGCCTTAAGTTCATTTATATTATGAATAGAAGTATTATTATTGTATTGTTCATTTCTTAGGATGATTACTTTATGTTTTATTTTTTTAACTAAGGTTTTACCTATTTTAACTATTTCTTTGTCGGTAATCTTTTTACTATCTTTTACGCCAAGTTTTAATAGTTCATTGGTGTCTTTTCCTTTTACAAGACATGTTGCGACAACGATAGGCCCAAATAAATCTCCAGTACCAACCTCATCACTTCCAATAGTGTCCATATGATTATAAGGATAATTACCATCGCTTTCGTTATTATCCTCTTTAACGTATTCCTTAAAATAATCTAGTTTCGATCCTTGGAATACTACTTTACCGCTTTTATAAATTGATACGCTAAAACCATCACCTTGGAAGAAGTGACTTATATATTCGTTAGTAGGCATAGTTTCGAATGCTTTATAAGTCTTAACGAATGTATTGATTTCAGATTCTGTCATCTTAATTACTTTAGTCATATATTAATTTTATCATATTATGATAAGTATATAAAATCTATTGTGTTATAATAATCTAGATGAATGTAGTAAAGAATTTAGAATTAGACAAAATTATTAATATAGTTAAAACATATTCAACATTTGAGGAAACTAAAGATTTAATTGATTTAGTTGAACCATCAAGAGATAAAAAAGAAGTTGAAAGATTACTCCTTGAAGTTGAACATGCGAGAGCTTCAGTAATCAAGATTGGTCGTCTTGATGTTTTTGAAATGAATGTAAAGGATACTATCGAAAGATTAAGAGTATCCGCACCTTTATCTATTTCTGAAATATTTGAAGTATTAAATCTCTGTGATAACGTTCAAAGAGTATTAACTTATATTACTAAAGTTCAAAATATTCAAATTGAATATAGTGAACTTAAAAAGACTTTTGATAGATTTGTATCTTTAAAGAATATTAAGGATATGATTTATAAAGTTATTGATAGTGATGGCAATGTTCTTGATAATGCATCACTAGCTTTATATCAAATAAGACATAGAATTAGACTCGAAAATCAAAAACTTGATATTAAGATTAATCAATTACTTGAATCTTTAGCATCTAAACTAAGTGATACTATTGTAACTATTAGAAATGGAAGAAAAGTAATCCCTATTAAAGTAGAATATAAAAACCAAGTTCAAGGTGTTGTCCAAGGTGAATCAGCCTCAGGTCAAACAGTATTTATTGAACCATTTCAAACAATAGAAATTGAGAATAAGATAGAATCACTTAAAGAGGAAGAAGCAAGAGAAGTATCAAGAATTCTTTATGAATTAAGTGTAAATATCGCAAACAATTATGAAACTATTGAAGAAGATTATAGCGCATTAATATATTTAGACTTTATTATGAGTAAGGCATATTATGCCGTAGATATTGATGCGGTAATGCCAAAACTCTCAAAGAATATCAATATTATTAAAGGTAGACATCCTTTAATTGATAAAGAAAAAGTAGTTGCAAATACTATTAAACTTAATGCTTATAAGACTATGATTATCACAGGTCCTAATACTGGTGGTAAAACTGTAGTTCTTAAGACTTTGGGTTTACTCGCATTAATGACTGAATGCGGCATGCTAATTCCTTGTGAAAAGGATTCAGAAATCCCAGTATTTGATGGAATATATTCAGATATCGGTGATGAACAATCAATTGAACAGTCTCTTTCTACTTTCTCATCACATATGAATAAGATTGTTGAAATCATTGATGAATTCTCAAATGATTCATTAATCTTACTTGATGAACTTGGAAGCGGAACTGACCCTAAAGAAGGTGCATCACTCGCAATTGCGATTATTGATCACTTAAGTAAGTTTAATGTTTATTTAGTAGTTACTACTCACTATCCTGAACTTAAGAATTATGCATACTTAGATGAAAATATCGTAAACGCATCAGTAGAGTTTGATGTGAATACTTTAAAACCTACATATCGTTTATTAATCGGATTTAGTGGTAAATCTAATGCTTTCTTAATCAGTGAACGTTTAGGTTTAAGAAAAGCCATAATTGATCACGCCAACGAAATATCTCAAGGTTTTAGTAATAGTTCATCTAACTTAATGGAAATTCTTGAAAAAGAAGAAGAAAAAGCTAGACTTGAAAAAGAAAAGTATGAAGCACTAAACCAAGAATTAACTGAGAAACTCCATAACGCAGAAATTGAGATTAAGAAAGATAGAGATCAATTAAATAAAGAATATGAAACCCTAAATAATAAGAGAAATTCAATTCTATTTAAAGCTCAAAATGAGGCAGATAGATTAATTAATGAAATTACTGTGCTTAAGAAGAAACTTGAATCTAATGATGAAGTAAGTCAAGAAGCCTTATCTAAGATTAAGAAAAAGACTGATAATCTTTATGAATCTAAGTTAATTCCAAAGAAAGCTAATAAACATGAAATCAAGGAAGGAGATAACGTTAGAATCCTTGAATATAATAAGATAGGTACCGTTATAAAGATTAAGAATAATAATTATAGTGTTCAAATTGGTTCGCTCATATTTAATTATTCTATTGATGAAATTGAATATGAAGGTGAATTTGATAAGAATAAGATTATTATGGGGCCTAAGCAACAGTTTAAAGCTAAGTCAGTTAAGACTAGACTAGATTTAAGAGGTTTACGTTATGAAGAGGCTCAAGCAGAACTTGAGAAATTCATCGATGATGTAACTCTTGAAAATATTAAACAAGTTGAAATTATTCATGGTTATGGAACACTCGCATTAAGAAATATGGTTATTAAGTTTGCGGAAGAATCTCCACTTATTAAATCATATAGACCAGGAGAAGAACTTGAGGGAGGTCGCGGTGTAACCGTGATGGTATTAAAGTAATGAATGGTGGATTTTTATTAATAAAGAAAGATAGAGAAATTTCATCTAATAGTTTAGATAGTAGAGTTAAAAAAGCTCTATCTTTTTCTAAAGTTGGACACCTTGGTACCCTTGATCCACTTGCGGAAGGTCTTCTAATAGTAATGGTTGATAGAGCAACTAAACTTGCTAAGTATTTTGACAATTTAGATAAAGTTTATGAGCTTGAAATTAGACTAGGCGCAAGAACTAAATCTTTAGATCTTGAAGGCGAAATAATAGAATCTATGAATGTTGATTTTGAGGGACAAGAAAAGTTAATTGATAAGACTTTAAAATCATTTATAGGAAAACAATCTCAAATTCCACCTTTAGCTTCTGCGATTAAAGTAAATGGTAAAAAGCTATATGAACTTGAAAGAGCCAATATTGACTATACTCCAAAAGGAAGAGATGTTGAATTAATAGATGCCAAAAGAATAAGTGATATAAAAACTATAGAAAATAATTCTTATTTCACTTGTTTGTGCCACACATCTAAAGGTTATTATGTTAGAAGTTTAGCCCGAGATTTTGGGGATAAACTAAATGTTCCATCACTTGCATCAAGAATTAATAGAGTCAAAGTTGGAGAGTTTAATGTAGATAATGCTTATACTCTTAAAGATGTTGAAGAAGGCAATTATAAACTGATTAATCCGCTTGATTATCTTAATTTTAAAAGAGTTAAACTTGACGATATAACCGCACTTAAAAACGGTGTATGGATGAAAAATACATATGGAAAACATGAATATATTATATTCTGTGATAAACTAGGAACTCCTATAGCAATCTCTAAACTAGATACTAAAGTAAATGCTTATAGGATAGATACAATGCTTGAATTATGAAGATAACATACTTGAACAACAACACTAAATTTGATAGTAAAAATAAAGCCTTAGCTTTAGGCTTTTTTGACGGAGTTCATAAAGCTCATATGAAGATATTAAAGCAAACTATTGATATTGCTGAATATAATCATATTGAAAGTGCAATGATTACCTTTGATACATCAGTCGCATCATTTATTAGAGGTCTTAAGTTTAGATACTTAACATCTAATGATGATAAGATTTCAATCGCTAAGGCATTGGGATTTGATGAAATTGTGTTTATTGAGGTTAATCAAGCATTCTGCGATGTAACTAAAGAAGAATGTTGTAAACTACTCTTTGATGATGCAGACTTCTTAGTTTGTGGATTCGATTTTTCTTTTGGTAAATACGCTGAAGGAAATGTTGAGTATCTTGAAGAAAAGTATGGTGACAAAGTAGTTGCTGTTGATTGTATGATGGTTGATGGACTTAAGATTGGCTCTCAAGCCATTAAGAAAGCTTTATCTGAAGGTGATTTGTGGCTAGCTCGTGTAATGCTTCAAAGAGATTATTCAATTAAGGGAGTTCTTCATAAGAGAAATAAAAACTATTCCTTATCAGTGTCTGATTACTTCCTACCTAAAAATGGTAAGTATGAAATAGTTCTAAAAGGACAAAATAAGGAAGTAATAATTAACGCCAAAATAAAGTATATTGAAGACGAGTCAGTACTTCTAATTAAAGATCTAGATGATTCACATAAGCTTGACTCGCTTGAGACAAAAAAAGTACATGAACTAATCTTCACAAAAACATCAAGTAAATAACTTTGAATATTTATTATATATTTGATATAATAATTTAGGAATTTTAAGAAAATTAGAAATAGGAGATATAAAAAATGAACGTAAACAAATTACCTGGCTCTAAAGTACAATTTGAAGTTGTTATTCCAGTAGAGCTATTCAAGAAAGCTGTAGATGATGCTTTCGAAAAGAAAATCAAAACCGTAGAAGTTAAGGGCTTTAGAAAAGGACAAGCTCCAAGAAATGTATATGAAGCTCAATACGGTGTTGAATCTTTATATGATGACGCATTAAATAGTGCAATCTCTGAAACTTACTATGAAGCAGTTAGAGATAACAAGATTGATGTATGTGGTTATCCTAAAATTGATGTTGATACAAGAAAGATTAATCCTGAAGAACCAATCCATTATTTCGTAACAGTATCAGTTACTCCAGAAGTAACACTTGGCGAATACAAAGGTCTTCAAATCGTTAAAGAAACAGTTAAAGTTTCTAAGAAAGAAGTTGAAGATGAAATCAAGGCTGCTCTTGAAAGAGACGCTATGATGGCAACTAAAGAAGACGGCGTTATCGAAAAAGGTAACACTGCTAAATTTGATTTCGAAGGTAAAGTTGATGGTGTAGCATTTGAAGGCGGAACAGCTAAAGACTATGAACTTGAAATCGGTTCTGGACAATTCATTCCTGGCTTCGAAGATCAAATGATCGGTATGAAGGTTGGAGAAACTAAAGACATCAATGTAACTTTCCCTGAAGATTATCATGCAGAAAACTTAAAGGGTAAAGCTGCTGTATTCACAGTATCTGTTAAAGAAGTTAAAGTTAAAGAACTTCCTGAACTCACAGTTGAATGGTGCAATGAACAAAAACATAATCACGATGGTAAAGAATTAAAGTTCGAAACTGTTGAAGATTATAAGAACCATATCAAAGAACACATCAAAGAACATAAAGAAGAACACGCTAAAGCTGAAGCTCAAAACAAATTATTCGAAACAGTTATCGCTAATGCTAAATTCGAACTTCCTGAAGATTTAGTTGAAGAAGATGCTGAAAATGAATTCAAGAATGCTGAAGCTCAAGCTAAACAATACAATATGCCACTTGAAATGCTTTTAATGTATACAGGTGGAGGAACTGTAGAACAATTTAAAGAAAACTTAAAGAAACAAGCTACTCAAAGATTATCTTTAAGATTCGTTCTTAAGGCTATTGCTGATAAAGAAAACTTTGAAGTAACTGAAGAAGAAATCACTAAAGAATATCAAGATTTAGCTGAACACTACAAGATGACTGAAGAACAAGTTCGTCAAGCTGTAGATGCTGAATCTATTAAAGAAGAGATTAAATCTCAAAAAGCTTATAAATTAATCGAAGACGCAAATCCATTCGTTGCTCCTCAAAAGAAGTAATGAAAATCTGGCTTAGGCCAAAAAAGGGAGGTAAATTATGGCGCAAAACGATATTTTACCAGTAATTCCTATTAAAGTACCTGTAGCTCTACCTCATGTAGAACTCAGAATTGAAGTAGGTAGATCATTTTCAAAAAATGCAGTAGTTCAATCTGAACTAATGAATGAAAGTGAAATTTTATTAATCTTCCAAAAAGATAACCTTGATAAACAAGAAGCTCCTGAATTAAGCGAATGCTATACAATCGGTCTTCTTGCTAAGTTCACTAATAAGGTTAGACTTGGAAACTCAAACTTTAAGATTAGATTCGTTCCTATTACTAGAGTTGAAATAACTTCTATGTATAATGAGAATGATTGCTTAAAGGCTAGATACACTATCCTTGATGATGTATTTGGTGATGTAGATAAAGAAAAATTCTTAGTATCTAAGATTACATCACAAGTCCTTGAAAAAGGCGCAATGTTCTTAAGAAATCAAAAATTAGTAATTGATGAAATCAATGCTAATAGAGATGCAGGAACACTCTCAGATGTAATTGCCCAAGAATTATCTATTGATGGATCTGAACTCTATAAATATCTTGAAGATTTAGATGTAAATTCTAGACTTGAAAAGATCTTAAATGATATCAATAGCGTATTCTATCATAAAGAACTTGATGATAAAATTGACGCTGAAGTTAGACGTTCTATGGAAGAAAGTCAAAAAGAATATTATTTAAGAGAAAAGATTAGAGCCATCCAAAAAGAATTAGGTGATGTTGATAACAACACTACTGATATTGATAAGTTAAGAAAAGCTATTAAAGAAGCCAGAATGCCTAAGACTGTTGAAGAACACGCATTAAAAGAATTAACTCGTTATCAATCAGTATCAAGTGCATCTCCTGAATCATCAATGATAAGAAATTATCTTGATGTATTAATCGATATCCCTTGGTATAAAGAAACTGTTGATGAAATGGATATCGAAAAAGCTAAAGCTAAGTTAGATGAAACTCACTTTGGCCTAGATAAGGTTAAAGATAGAATTCTTGAATACTTATCTGTTAAACTTTATACTTCTAAAAACCCACAAACAATTCTATGTTTCGTAGGTCCTCCTGGTGTAGGTAAAACAACTCTCGCTGCATCTATCGCTGAAGCTTTAGGCCGTAAGTTTGTTAAACAATCACTTGGTGGTGTTAAGGATGAATCAGAAATTAGAGGTCACAGACGTACATATATCGGTTCACTTCCTGGTCGTATCATCAATGGTATGAGAGCTGCAGGTGTTACAAATCCTGTATTCTTACTTGATGAAATTGATAAGGTAGGAGCTGATTATAAGGGTGATCCTGAAGCTGCACTCCTTGAAGTATTAGATCCAGAACAAAATAAAATGTTTAGTGATAACTATGTAGAAGAACAATATGACCTTTCTAAAGTAATGTTCATCTGCACAGCTAATTACTTAGAAAATATCCCAGCTCCTTTAATGGATAGAATGGAAGTTATTGAACTTTCAAGTTATACAGAAATTGAAAAGTTCAATATCGCTAAAACTCATCTAATTGATAGAGAGCTTAAGAAGAATGGTCTTGAAGCTGAAAAGTTTGATTTAACTGATGATGCATTAAGATTAATTATTAAGGATTACACAAGAGAAGCTGGCGTAAGACAACTTGAACGTCATATCGGTACTCTTATGAGAAAAGCTATTAGAAAGATTTTAAATAAGGAATCTGATAAGGTAACTGTTACAGTTGAAAACCTTAAAGATTTCTTAGGTAAACCAATCTTCTCTAATAACCAAGCTGAAAAAGAAGATATGGTTGGTGTAGTAACTGGTCTTGCTTGGACTCAATTTGGTGGAGATACTCTTCAAATTGAAGTCACTACATTTAAAGGAAAAGGCGGACTTCAACTCACTGGTAAACTTGGTGATGTTATGAAGGAATCTGCTCAAGCTGCCTTTACTTGGGTTAAAGCTCATGCTAACGAATTAAACATCACTGAAGATGATTTCCAAAACCTTGATACTCATATTCACGTACCTGAAGGTGCAGTACCTAAAGATGGACCATCTGCCGGTGTAACAATGGCTACTGCTATCGCAAGTGCCTTTACTCACAGACCTGCTCGTCATGACATTGGTATGACAGGTGAAATCACTCTAAGAGGTAGAGTTCTTCCAATTGGAGGTCTTAGAGAAAAGAGTATTGCTGCTGTAAGATCTGGTCTTAAGACAATTATTATCCCTCAAGATAATATTAGAGACTTAGATGATATTCCAAAAGAAGTAAAAGATACTTTACAAATCGTTACAGCAACTAAGCTTGAAGATGTTTTATCTAAAGCATTAATCTAACAAAACAATTATAAAACGCTCTAAAAACGAATTTAGAGCGTTTTTATATTATTTAAATAATTTTTATTGTATTATATAAATATAATAACAATTATTTATGAGGAGGAAAATATGGTCAAGAAAATTGTTAAGTGGATATTATTCGCAGTTTTATTTTCTCTATTATCACTTTTAATTATATTTTATCTAGATTTAGCTAATGGACCTATGTGGATTCTATTTATTGAATTAGCCGCAATAGTTACTTTATTAGTATTATCTATATTAATCCCAAAGAAGCTAAAACTCGTAAGATTTGCATCGGTACTAGGATTTATAGCTGTAACAGCAGTTATGTTTATTCTTGCAAAACCAACTGTTGAAAGAACTAAAGCAGTTAATGATAAAAACCCTGAAAAGACTGAAGTATTAACTTTAGCTAATGGTAAAGTTCAAGGTGTATATAATTCTAATAAAACAGTAGAAGTTTACGCAGGAATTCCTTATGCGAAAGCTCCGGTAGGAGAACTTAGATGGAAAGAACCACAAGATGTTGAAAACTGGGAAGGTGTTAGAGATTGCTCAACTTTTGCTCCTAAGTCAATGCAAGCAAAAGAGAGTGGCGTATTTAATACAATTAAGGATATTTATGCTGAAGGTGGATGGCATCCAGACTTTAATATGTATCCATTAGAAGAAGCTAGTGAAGACTCTTTATACTTAAATATTTGGAGACCGGCAGGCAAGACAAATTTACCTATTTTAGTTTATATTCATGGCGGATCTTTAACATCTGGTTCTGCATCTGATTTCAATATTAACGGTGAAACGTTTGCATTAAACGATGTAATTATGATCACAGTAGCCTATAGACTTGGTGTATTTGGTTATTTCGCTCATGAAGATTTAATAAGCGAATCTCCTAATAATACTACAGGTAACTATGGACTCTTAGACCAAATCAAAGCTTTAAAATGGGTTAATGATAATGCGGCATATTTTGGTGGTGATAAAAATAATATTACTATCGCTGGTGAATCAGCTGGTTCATCATCAATTTCTGCAATTTGTTCAAGCCCACTTGCGAGCGGCTTATTTAAACGTGCAATTGGTGAATCATCAAGTCTAGTAGTTAAAACTCCACCTCATACTTATAGATCTTTAAATAACGCTTTAAAGACTGGCAAGAGTATTATGGAAGAATTCGGTTGTTCATCAATTGAAGAATTAAGAAATATACCAGCTGAAAAACTAGTTCAAACTAAATTCGAAAATTCAGGAATGACTCTTGATGGATATGCATTGACTAAGAATCCTTATGAAGTGTACGAAGCTCATGAGAATAATGAAGAAGCACTTCTTAATGGATATAACGTAAAAGAAGCAGATCCATTTGTAATTCTTACTACATTAACTAGCCCAGTTACTAAGAAAAATATTGAACAAAGACTTAAAGATGCATTTGGTTCAGTATATGGTAAACAAGTCTATGACCTATATAAAGACGCAATCAATAAGAATGCAGCTAAGGCATTTAATGAAATCTACTCAGTATATTGGTTTATCTTCCCACATGAATCGTGGAGTAATATGGCTCTTGCTGCCGGTGATACTGTTTATAGATATCAATTCACTAAAGAAAATGGTTTCTATGGAACATATCACTTTGGAGAAGTGGTATATGCATATGGAAATATTTCTAAATCAAATAAACAATTTGCTTATAAAGATGAAGATAGATTACTCTCACAAATGATGGTTAAATATTGGACTAATTTCATTAAGACAGGAAACCCTAATGGTGGAGGATTACCTACTTGGTCTACATATAATGGTGTAGATAAAAAGGTAATGGAATTAGGTTCTAATGTAGGTATGTTTACTGATAAATATACAGAACTTTATAAAATCTTAAATGATTTTATGGATAAGAAATAGAATGTCCGATTTTTTGGACAATAAAATGATATAATTTTACTATAATATAAATGCATAATTATTTATATAGGAGATAGTATGGAAATAGCAGCAATCATTTTAAGTGCATTATCTTTTATTGGCGTTATTGTTATTTTGATTATCCTTCTTAAAAACAATAATCAAAAGACAAACGCTTTGTCTAAAGGAGATATTAAAGAAATTACTGATGCAGTAACTAATTCAGTAAATACATTATCAAAATCCACAGCTGAACTCATAGCTGAAAAGAATAATTCGTTATTAGAATCATTAAAGTCTGATATTAAGAAATTAAATGAAGCAATGGATTCTTTATCTAACTCATTCAAGACATTCAAGACTGAAAATACAGAGTTTAAACTTCAATTCTTTGAAGAAAACAAGAAACAAAAAGAAGAACTCTTAAAGTCAGTTAAAGAAAAGGTAGAAGAATTCAAGACTGAAACTAAAGAAACTATCAAAGATTTAAAAGAAACTTTAAATAAGAATCTTGATGATATTAGAAAAGATAATAGTGAAAAACTTGATAAGATTAAAGATTCAGTAAATGAAAAGTTAGAAAAAGCTCTTGAAGAAAAACTTAAATCTTCATTCGATAACATCATTAAACAAATTGGCGCTGTTAATGAAACTGTAGGTGAAATTAAGGGTCTTGCTAATGATGTTGGAAGCCTTAAGAATGTATTAACTAATGTTAAGACTAAAGGTATCTTAGGTGAAGTTATCTTAGGTAACATAATTAAAGAATTCTTAACAGTTAACCAATATGAAGAAAATGTTGCGACAGTGCCAGGTTCAACAGAAAGAGTAGAATTTGCTATTAAGCTTCCTGGTGCTAAAGATGAAACCATCTATCTTCCAGTAGATTCTAAGTTCCCTTATGAACCATATGCTAAGATAGCCGATCCTCAATCGACACCTAATGAAATCACACAAGCAAGAAAAGATTTCAGAAACAATTTACTTAAATATGCTAAAGATGTTAAGACAAAATATATCGATGTTCCTAATACAACAGAATTTGGTATTATTTTCCTTCCAACTGAAGGATTATATCTAGAAGCAATTAACATGGGTCTATTTGAAGAAGTACAAAAAGAATACAAGATTAATATTGTTGGTCCAACTACATTTACAGCATTTGTAACATCTCTTCAAATGGGATTTAAGACTCTAACTATTCAAAAGAAGACTAAAGAAATAGTTGATCTTCTTAAGAATGTTAAGAAAGAATTCGGAAACTTCGAAGAAGTTCTCCTTGATGCTCAAAAACAAGTTAATAAAGCAGGAGAAACTATCACTAAGTTAATCACTACAAGAACTAATAAACTCAATGTTCAATTACGTAAGATTGATTTAGATGATGACGAAGAAGAAATCGAAACAGAAGAATAATTAAAAGGCAGGAGTAAATCCTGCCTTACTTATACATTAGAGTTATATAATTGTTTGAATTTTTCCTTTATTTTCTCATAGATATAATCTATAATAAAATAAAGAAACAGGAGCATATTATGAACGTAACAAGATTAAAAGAAGTATTACAAAATAGTGTTAAATATCTATATCCAAACATTGAAATAAGTGCTGAAATTGACTTAGATGGTCAATTCTTAGTTAAGCTTAATTATGATGGAACATTAGATGTTAAAGGTGATATTCACGCGGTTAGTGGATTTAGAATTTCAAGAGATCAACCATTCCTTCCAACTGACGTTGAACTTTTAACTACATATATCCAAGAAAATAACACAATTGAATCTTTACCTAATATGAGTCCTGAATATGTTGATGCATTAAGAACTACTGCGTTAAATAAAGCTATTGCAGATGCATTATTCCCTGGTGCTGCAACAGTAATTCTTAAAGTTATTAATGCTTTAACTAGATTAAGTGAAAGAACATATGAAGGTTCTAAAATCCAATATGGTATTTTTGTAAACACAATACTTAAAGCTGACAATACATCAAACAATATTGGATTTAATGAATTCATGCAAGAAAACTATTCAGCCGTATTAACTGATGGTACTGAATCATTTATTGAAATAGATAAAAATGGTTTCATTCTAAGATATCTTCAATTAAACTCTGAAAAGAGTGATTTAGGTCTAGCTCCTTATGATTACACAAGAATTCTTGAATATTGTGGACATGAAGTAGTTGGTATCGTTTTATCAGAACAAGGTGAAATCCTTATCTTCCATGATAATGAACTTAAATATACTAAACGTGGTGGTAGATGGAATCCATATAACCACAAAGAAGTTATTAGAATCATCCATAGTAGATCTGAGAACGATAATTTATTATTCGCTAAATCAGTATATCTTACAGCTCTAGACTTATCATTTGGAACATCTGGTGGTATTATTTCATTCCTTGATGAAAACGAAGTTAATAGAGCTCTTCAACATATCAATATTCACGATATCGTTAACGCAACATATTATGAGATTAAGAAGAACATGCTAAAAGAAGCTAATGACCCACAATATGAAGCAGTTAAGGATTTAGCTTTTGATGAATTCTTAAAACAAAAAGAAAATGAAAAAGCATGTGTATTAAATAAAGTTATCGGAAACAGAAAATTCTTCCAATTATATAGAAAACTACGACAAGAAATTGTCGCAATTGATGGTGCAACAGTTGTTGACTATAATGGTGATTTGGTTGCGGTTGGTGCCATCATTAAGATTGATGCAGGTAGTAAAGGTGGAGGTAGAATTGCTGCTGCAAGAACTTTATCTAACTATGGTATTGCGATTGAAATATCTAGTGACTCATCGATCAAAGGTTTCGCTCTTGGCCAAGATAACCTTCCAGAACAAATCTTTACTATTGCTGATTTCTCAACATTAAGAAACGAATAATGAATGTAAAAGAATTATTAGTAAAAGATAAAAAGAATATGATTATATGCCCTTCAAGTTACAATGAAGGGATTTTTAAGTCTCTAAAAGATGAATTCTTATACAATCTAACATTTGAAACACCTGAAAACTTTGTTACTGAAGTTTTAGGTTCTTACTTAGATAATTTAGTAATGAAACTAGAAGAAGGAGAAGATAAAGACTTTGGCCCACTTAATGTGAGTGGCGCAAAAGAACTTATTGGTATTGCACCATTCTTGGATGATAAAGATTTTAAAGATAAACATATAAAATACTTCGTTAAAAATGAAGGATATATAGAATGTCTTAAGGAAATGAATATTGTTTATATAGATTATTGTTTGAGCAATCTTCATTTTCATTTAGCTTTAAATGAGCTAAAAAAGAATGGTATTGAAGCTAAATTATATAAACCTGAGCAATATAATAAAGAATTAATACTTGTTAATAATGGAAATATTATTGAAGAAGTAGAAAATACAGTGGATTTAGTTTCTGATCTACTATATAAAGGCAAAGATATTAACGACATTATTGTTTATGTATCAAATGAAGAATACTATTCAGTTTTTGAAGATGTTTTATCTTATACTGATATTCCATATCAAATTGAAAGAAAAGTATCTCTATTCGAAACAGTAGATGGTCTCACTTTCTTTAACTTCGCTAAAGTATATTCAGAATCAAATAATAAACTTGATATAGAAGTATTAAAACTATATAAAGAAAAATATCCTAATATTAATTTAAATACTTATAATACATTAGTTTCGTTTTTCTCAGGCATAGAATATTCATCTATTGATTATTTAAGAGAATTCTTACTTAACGCACACATTAAAGTTGATACATATAAAAATGTATTAAAGATCACATCTAACTTTGATAAATATATTGAACCAAATAAGGTTCTATTTATGTGTGGCATTAACCAAGGCCTATTCCCATCAACAATTAGATATAATGGATTAATTACTGATGAGATAATTCAAAAGAAGAACCTTCCTACAAGTAAAGTATTAAATGAATATAATGAAGACCATATTAAAAATAAGATAAACTCTATTGAAACTGTATATATTTCAACTTGTAAGAAAAATATGGCTAAAGAGTTATCTCCATCTTCGTTTATTGAAAAGCTTGGACTTAAAAAAGAAGATGCACTTAATCATTCTTTAATTAAGGGGTATTCTAAGAAAAGAGATTTCTTAAAATACTTAAAAGCTAAAGACACATATTTCTTATATCATCACGAATCAGATAACTTAAAAAAGTATAATTTTTTAAAAGATGAAATGGAAGAAAACAAATATGAATCAAATTTCAAATTTGACAATTTTGAACTATTTTCAAAAATCATTAATAAAGAATTAAAATTATCTTATTCAACTATATCTGACTATGCATCTTGTCCATTTAAATATCTATTTAAGAACACACTTAAATTGGAAGAATTTGATGTTAAGTATGCAAACTTTTTAGGTGATTTCTTCCATAAGTTTATTAAAAAATATATAAATATTGATTTTGATCAAACTGATGTTCAATTGATGCTTGAAGACCATATTAAAAAGGTTAAAGAAGATTCTAAATATGAACCATCAGATACCGAAAAAGTATTCTTTGAAATATTCTATGATACACTTCCGATTATTCATGAAAAGCTAAGATCTTATTTTGATAGAGATAATTTAAAACTTGAAAGAGAAAAACCATTCCATAAAGATCTTAAATCTGATAAATTAACTGTCTATGTAAAAGGATATATAGATTTAGTTGCTGAAAACAAAGACGATAATTCTTTATTTGTCTTTGATTATAAGACAGGTAAAATCCCAGATATTGACCTAGAAAAAAGAGAAGGACTTCAACTCTTAATATATATGGATGCCTTATTAAATGATGGATATAAGAATGATAATCCAGCAGGTATAATCTATATTGATATAAACCATAAACCATCGGAATTTGACCCAGATTCTAACATAAAATTCAGTGGATATTCAATTTTAAAGAAAGATAAATCAATGGAAATATTCAATAATATAGTCAACCAAAAAAGAAAGTATACAATATGCTGTTCTGATGATTTAAGAATTAGAATTGAAGATACTAATAAGATTGTTGAAGAAATAAAGAACGATATAATTAATCAAAAGTTTATTCAAACTCCTTCTGAGGATGCTTGTAAGTACTGTAACTTTAATGAATTCTGTTACAGTAAGAAAGTAAACACATATGGAGAAGATGATGAAAAGGAGGAAAAAACTAATGGCGACAAGTAAAGAATTCCTAAAGTATTTAACTCCTGATCAACAAAATGTTGTAACAACTGAATCAAAAAATATCCTTGTAAGTGCCGCTGCTGGTAGTGGTAAAACTTTTGTATTAACTAGAAGAGTTATGCATCTTTTAAAGGATGAAGGATACTCTTTAGATAATATGGTTATTCTAACATTCACTGATCTTGCAGCTAAAGAAATGAAGGATAGAATTATCAAAGCTTTAAAGGCTTTCGATGACCCTAGACTTAAAGAAGAATTATCACATATAGATGAGGCGAATATCTCAACTTTTGACTCTTTCTGTCATAAATTTTTAATCGAAAATATAGTATATTCAAGCTTCTCGAAAGAGTTTAATATTGGTGATCCTGCAATATTCGATATGATGGCTAATAAATTCATTGATGAAATGCTTGATAATTATATTAAAGACAACAAAGAAGAGTTTAAAAATGTCATCAAAATTACCGAGGCTGATAATAAGAACGATATAAAAGATATCATCTTAAATGTTTATGATGTTTTACTTAACTATAAAGACCCACTTCAAGTTGCTGATGATTATATTAATAACTTTTATCCTGAAGAAGAAATACATAAACTTATTGATATTACAGACCCATTCTTAAGAACTAAGATTAAAACGCTAATAAAACTTTGCGACATAGATTGCGTAGAAGGAACTAAAGTAGTATTTGATCGATATATTGAATATTTTAATGAAATATTAGATGCTCAAGGATTTAAGGAACTTATTCAAGTATTCTTAAGAGATATTCCGAGACAAGAAAATGGTAAGCATTTGGTTTGTAGAAAAACAGGAGCTACTGATAGCGAAAAAGAAGATTTAGAAGATCGTATTGATAAGATTAAAAATACCTTTAAAGAATGCAAAGAAATTGCAGACCAGTTTGCTGATTTTAATGAGTTAACAGAATCACTACAAAATGATTTTAATGTTGAAACATTAATCATGAGTTTTGTTAGAGAACTTATTGTTAAGATGAATGAATTTAAGAAAGAATACTCTTTATACTCATTCCAAGATATTGAAATAGAATGTATAAATATTCTTTCTAAACATGAAGAAATAAGAAATAGATATAAATCTAAGATTAAAGAATTCTTAATTGATGAGTATCAAGATACAAATGATATTCAAGAAGAATTAATTTCTTTAATTTCTAATAATAACGTTGTAGTTGTTGGTGATATCAAACAATCTATTTATAGATTTAGAAATGCTAATCCTTCATTATTTAATGAAAAACTAAATCAATATGGCGATGATAATAATGAAGCTGGCAAAAAGATAGAACTAGCTATGAACTTTAGAAGTAGAAAGGAAGAAGTTCTAGATATTTCAAATAATATCTTTGGAAAATTATCTCATGACCCAGAAGTTGAATCTGATTTCTTTAAAGATTTAATGGAATGTGGCAATAAAGATTACGAGCTAGAAGAACCAATAGAAAACAAGTTCAAGATTATCGAATACCAAAAAGATGAAAAAACTAAGAAGTCAAATGAATATGAACTTCTCGCAACCGACATCTTAAACAGAGTTAATTCTAAACAACTAGTATACGATAAGGATAAATTTAGAAAAAACGAAAAAGGTGAGGATGTACCTGGTCTATATCGTGAGATTGAATTCTCAGATATAATGGTTTTATGTCGTACTCAAGGCAAGTTCGAACAACTTAAAAAAGTATTTGAAGATTATGGCATTCCATCAGTAGTAATTGCCGATGAAGAATATTCATCAAGTGAAGAAATAATCTTCTTAAAGAATGCTTTAAAAATAGTTTATTTATTATCTATAAATGAAGTTGATACTGAGAACTTTGTTAAGACATTATTATCTTTACTTAGAAGTTTTGTAATCAAAGAAGATGACAATAAGATAATTGAATTCATTGCTGATTCTAGAGGAATGCTTGAAAAGTTTGAGTTCTATTTTAAGAATTTATACGATAATTTAAACGATTTATTAAATATCTATAATCAATATGGAACTTCATTCTTATTTAATGAAATCGTTAATAGATTTAATATTTATAAAGAAATCCAATCTTTGAATAAGAAAGAATCAAGAGAAATAAAGATTAGTATCTTAATTGATCAAATAAAAGTATATGTAAAGAGTGGAATGTCACTCAAGTATATTATTGATTACTTTGATTACTTAAAGGTTAATAGAACTGAGACTATGCAACGTCTTGGCACGTTTGATGATCTTAAATGCGTTAAGATTATGACTATGCATAAATCTAAAGGTCTTGAAGCTCCACTTGTATATATAATTGGACTTAATGGAAAGTTTGCTCCATGGCAACATCTAGGCTACTATTCTAGAGATTTAGGAATTTGTTTTGACGATACTTTAAAACATAAACTCTTCTTAAAGAAAGAGATAAAAGAAACAAATATTGAATTGTATAGATTACTCTATGTTGCGATAACTAGACCAAGAGAATCTTTGACTCTATTCAATCAAGAAGGATTTAGAGAATGTAAGAATGATATTTATAGCTTTGGTTCACTTATGGATATGCTAAATTATGCGATTGAATTTGATAATAGCGTTTATAAAAGGTTTGAACCGATAGTACCTGAAAATGGTGATAAGAAACTACCTAATATTAAGTCAAACGCAATTACTTATGATAAGTTAAAACTCAAAGATAAAGAGAAGATTGAAAGAAAGAAAGCTTCTCATGATGTTGAATTTGAAGTATCAAAGGAAGTAACTGATATTCTTGATAAAGGTACATTACTCCATTCATTCTTTGAAGTTACTAACTTTTTAGCAGATGATTTCGATAAAGAAATCGAAAAGAAGAAGATTGCGACTCACTATATCAAGTATTTAAAACAATTCAAAGATACGTTCTTATTTAATACACCATCTTTAAGAGAGCTCCATGAATTACCTTATTTTGGTGATAATGAATCTGGCGTAATTGACTATTTACTTGAAAAAGAGAATGAATATATCATTGTAGACTTTAAGACATCTAATATTGATAATCCTGCATACGTAAATCAACTTAATACGTATAAAGACTATCTTAAAACTAAGACTGATAAGCCTATAAAGATGTATTTATATTCAATACTTAAAGATATTTTTAAGAAGATTGAAGACAATTAAAAAGAGCGATTGATTTCGCTCTTTTATTTTGCTTTATTGTATGCATCAGTGAATAGTGGTAATACTACACTTCCAAGTCTAGTATAACCCATGAGGTTAGCCGCAGCTCTGATTGTATCATCTTTAGATAAAGAATCATTTGATACATATTTGATAGCATTTATAGCTTCCTCGATTGGAACGTCTTTGGCATCTCTTCTATTTTCACCTTCAACTGTTTTTCTGATTATATTACAATTCTTTGGATTGTCTTCATCCTTCCAATAGAATTTAACTCCATTATAAATTGTATATTTGAAGTTAAGAGTAGGTAGAAACTTATCTAAAAGTTCTTGAATTATCCTTCCAATCTTTTGCATTCCAACAGATTTTATAACTCTTCTTTCAAGTAATCCTTCTGAGATTGGAGCCTCTTGATATAGCACTGCAATAAATCTTTCTTTTAACACTTCTAGGTTATTTGGTAAGTCCTCTGTAACGAGATGTAATTCTTTTAATTTTGTGGCTCTATAGTTATCAATTTTCATATGTTACCTCTTATAAAATGATTTTAATTTATTGACACTTTAATGTCAATATTAAAAATATTGAAGGTTGAAATAATGGAGTCTTTAATATAGAATAGAGTAGTGTGATATTTAAAAATAATAAATATAGGAGTTATATATGGAAGATAAAGTTAGTAGTTATTCTTTTGAAACCTTAAACAAAAATGAGACCTTAAAAGTCTTAGAAACTAATAAGGAGACAGGCTTATCAACTGAGGAAGCAAAGGCAAGACTTGAAAAGTTTGGTGAGAACAAATTAAAAGAACAGAAGAAAGATTCTATAATTAAAATTTTCTTCTCACAAATGAACGATTCAATGATCTTTGTATTGTTCGCAGCTATTCTTGTTACTATTGGTGTTTCTATTTATGAAACAGTAAAACAAGGATTTGATTTCTTTAACGTTGGTGACTGGCCTGATGTAATCATTATTCTTGCAGTTATATTAATGAATGCATTTATTGGAACTATCCAAGAAGTTAAAGCTCAAGCTTCTCTTGAAGCATTAAAGAAGATGGCATCTCCTGAAACTGTAGTAATTAGAGATTCAAAGAGAGTTACTATTAAGTCTTCTGAACTTGTACCTGGTGATATTGTAGTACTAGAAGAAGGTAATACAATTGGTGCTGATATTAGATTAATTGAATCTTATAACTTAAAAACAAATGAATCTTCTTTAACTGGTGAATCTCTCCCAGTTGAAAAAGATAGTGAATATGTATTTAGTGGTGAAGTTCCACTAGGTGATAGAGTTAATATGCTTTATATGTCTACACCAGTAGTATATGGTAGAGGACTTGGCGTAGTAGTTAAGACTGGTATGAATACTGAAATTGGTAAAATTGCCTCAGCTCTTGATACTGAAGAACAATTAACTCCACTTCAACAAGTTTTAGCTAAGTTATCTAAATCTTTAGGACTTTTAACATTAGGTATTGTTATTGCAGTACTCTTAGTTCAAATCGTTTGGTTACTCGTTGGTGGCTTTGGCGCTTCAATTGACCACTGGATTGATGCAGTATTATCATCAATTGCTCTAGCTGTTGCAGCTATCCCAGAAGGTCTTCCTGCTGTTGTTACAATAGTATTATCTATTGGTGTACAAAGAATGGTTAAAGCTAACACTATCGTTAGAAAACTTGCATCTGTTGAAACTTTAGGTGCTGTATCAGTTGTATGTAGCGATAAGACTGGAACACTCACTCAAAACAAGATGACAGTTGTTGAAGCTTATACTTTAAACAATAAATTCACACAAAAAGATTTCTTTGAAAAACAAAAAGATGAAAACTTAAAATTATTAGCTAAAGGAATGAGCTTATGCTCTAACGCATCAGTTGATGAAGGATTATATGGTGATCCTACTGAAATCGCACTCGTTGTAATGGCTAATGAATTCAATATGCATAAATCTGTTCTTGAAACAGTTTGTCCAAGAGTAGATGAACTTCCATTCGATTCAGTTAGAAAGATGATGTCTACTAAACATGAATTCGATGGTAAGACTGTAGTATTTACTAAAGGTGCTCTAGATTCAATTATGGCTAGAACTACTATGATCCTTGATGGAGAAACTCCACGTAAGATTACAAAAGCAGATATTACTAAGATTAATGATATTAATATGGAATATGCAGATAAAGCATTAAGAGTACTTGCTTTAGCATATTCTGAATCAGATAAAATTACAGAAGAAAACTTAATATTTGTTGGACTTGTAGCAATGATTGACCCAGCAAGACCTGAAGCTAAACCTGCTGTTGAAAAGTTTAAAGAAGCTGGTATCACTACAGTAATGATTACTGGTGACCATAAAGATACAGCTTTCGCAATCGCAAGAGAACTTGGTATTGCTGAAACTAAGGAACAATGTATGCTAGGTTCAGAAGTTGATAAACTTACTGAAGATGAACTCGTTGAGGCTACTAAGACTATTAGAGTATTCTCAAGAGTTAGTCCTGAAAATAAAGTTCAAATCGTTAAAGCTTTCCAAAAGGCTGGAAACATTTGTGCTATGACAGGTGATGGTGTTAATGATGCTCCATCTTTAAGAAATGCTGATATTGGTATTGCTATGGGTATCACTGGTACTGATGTATCAAAAGAAGCAGCTGATATGGTATTAACTGATGATAACTTCGCATCAATTGAAAAAGCTACAGAAGAAGGTAGAGGTATCTACGCTAATATTAAGAAGACAGTAATATTCTTATTATCTTCTAATATCGCAGAAGTTGCTGCTATGTTCTTAATAGTACTTGTCGGACTTCAAACTCCGCTTCTAGCTATCCATTTACTTTGGATTAACCTTGTAACTGACTCACTCCCAGCTATTGCTCTTGGAATGGACCCTAAAGATCCTAATAATATGAAAGATAAACCAAGAGATCCAAATGAAGGAATCTTCGCTCATGGCGGAATGAGAAGAACTGTTTTCTATGGTATTGTTATTAGTATTGCTGTGCTCGTCGCATATTTATCACATGCATGGCTTAATGGTATATTCACATATAGTGGAATTAAAGAATTCTACTCTATTGAAGAAAACTTACACCACGCTCAAACTATGGCATTCTGTGCCCTTGCATTTAGTGAATTATTCCATATGGTTGGAATGAGTAATCATAGAAAATCATTTATTCAAGTATTTAAGAATAAGAACTGGATGATGCTCTTCGCATTCTTATTCGGTGTTGGACTACAACTTTTAGTTATCGAAGTTCCTGGTATGAGAAAACTCTTCTCTACATCTAATCTTGACTGGCAAGAATGGCTAATTACTGCTGCAATGTCAGTGCTTCCACTTGTAGTTCATGAACTTGTTTTATTAGGCCAAAAGATATTTTCTAAGAAACAACTAACTAAATAAAAAATAGACAAAATGACTTTAATTATATATAATTAATAGTACTATTTTGAAAAGAAGGAGTTTTAAATGAGTAAATATAGTTATCAAATTATTTCAGATTCTACTAGCTCTTTAGATAAAGCTACAAGAGAAAAGTATGAATTAGATTACGCAAGAATGTTATTATCTTATGGAGAAAATAACGAAGAAAAGTATGCAACACTAGATTATGAAAATCCATCATTTAGTGAATACTTTAATATCATGAGAGGTGGTGTTAGAGTTTACACTGATATGGTAACTGCACAAGAATATAAAGAAGTATTCTCTAAATATTTAAAACAAGGTATGGATGTTTTATATATTGGTTGTTCTTCTAAATTATCTGGTTCAGTTGAACTTGCTAAGAAATTAGCTCCAGAAATCGAAAAAGAATTCCCTGGAAGAAAGATTTATGTAGTTGATGCATTAACATCTAATGCTGCTCAAAAATACTTAGTAATCGATGCTGCTAAATTAAGAAACGAAGGCAAATCAGTTGAAGAAGTATATAAATGGGTTGAAGAAAATAAATATGATTACCAAAACTATGCAACAGTTGGTACTTTAACTTACCTCGCAAGAGCTGGTAGAGTTAAAGCTGCTAAAGCATTCTTTGGAAATTTATTCAGTGTTAAACCATTACTATATAATAATAGAGCTGGTGAAAATGTTTCTTATTCAAAAGCTAAAGGTAGAAAAGGTTCTATCGAAGCATTAGCTCAAGAAATTAAGAAGTATATTACTAATCCTGAAAAACAAGAAAAGATCTATATCGTTCATGGCGATTGCTTAGACGATGCTAATGAACTAAAAAATAAAATTATGGAATTAATCCCAGAATTAAAAGAAATCGAAGTTACAGAACTTGATCCAATCGTAGGAGCTAGTTGTGGACCTGATACATTAATTGTAGGATTTAAAGGAAAATTTGTAGAAGAAGTGTCTGAATAAGATACTTTAGGAGTAATTATGACTAAACAACAATTATCTACAGTAAAAACTGTTGATGCAAAATTATTTGTTGGTATGGTTGACATGGGCGTTAAAAACCTTAAGAAACACTACCAAGAAGTAAATGATTTAAACGTATTCCCAGTACCAGATGGTGATACTGGAATCAACATGAGAAGAACAATCGAAACTGGTTTCGATGCTATTAAAGATATTACTGAAGGTTCTATTGCTGATGCTGCACAAGCTATGGCTAAAGGTGCACTTCTTGGTGCAAGAGGGAACAGTGGTGTTATCTTATCTCAAATATTTAGAGGATTTGCTAACGGCGTTGGAACTAAAAAGACTTTAAGTGTATATGGTCTTCATACAGCATTTAAAGCCGCAGTTAAACAAGCTTATGGAGCTGTTAATAATCCAGTAGAAGGAACAATCCTTACTGTATTAAGAGAATCTGTTAAGGCTGCTGCTAAACAAACTGCTGGTACAGTTCTTCAATACTTAAAAGCTTTAGTTAAACAAGCTAAGATCACTCTTGATGATACTATCAATATGATGGATGTATTAAAAGAGGCTGGAGTTATTGACTCTGGAGGAGCTGGATATTACTATATCGTTGAAGGTTTCTTAATGTTCTTTGAAGGTAAGACTGTTACAGATACTACTTCAAACATTAGTGCTTATGATGAAGCTAAACCTCATGAACAAGCTACAACTCTTGATTTCTCACTCTTTAATGAAGATTCAGTATTAGACTATGGATACTGTACAGAATTCATTCTACAACTCCAAACAACTAAAGTTGGAAATGTATCTGAATTCAATGAACAAGAAGTAATTGATTACCTTACAACTCAAGGTGATTCAATTGTATGTTTCAAAGATGGATCTATTGTTAAAACTCACGTTCATACAAAAGACCCAGGTGCAGTATTATCATATGTTAGACGTTGGGGTGAATTCTTAACTGTTAAGATTGAAAATATGTCACTTCAACATAATAATGTTGTTGCTAAAGAAAAGAAAGAACTTGATGAAAAGATGAAACATAAAAAGTATGCATCAGTAGCAGTATGCCAAGGTGAAGGCATTAAGAATGCATTCTTAGAAGTTGGTGTAGATAAGATTGTTGATGGTAATCAAACAATGAACCCATCTTCAGAAGATTTCGTAAAATGCTTTGATAAGATGGATGCTGATAACATCATCGTTCTTCCAAATAACTCTAATATAATCATGGCAGCAGAACAAGCTCGTGATTTATATAAAGAAAAGAAACCAGAAGTTAATATTATAGTTATTAAGACTAAGAGTGTTGCTCAAGGTTTCATTGCTGCTAATATGTTTGTATTTGATAGTGAATCTTTAGAAACTATTGAAAGAGATATCTATCAATCAATCGAAGGCGTATCATCTGTTGAAATTACTACAGCTACAAGAAACACAACTGTATCTGGAGTTAAGGTAACTAAAGGACATTATATTGGTATTATTAACCATCAACTTGTTGTAGATAATAAAGAATTAGTCGATGCACTCGTTGAAACTATTGGTAAAGATGAAGATTTATCTGACAAAGAAAATGTTCTCTTAATCTATGGCGCAAATACTACAGAAGAACTCAAGAAAGAAGCTTTTGAATCTGTCAAAAAGGCTTATCCATCTCTAGAAGTGTCTGAGATAGATGGCGGACAAGATGTATACTTCTTCAATGTCGCAATCTTCTAGTATTTAAATAAACAACGCAAAACATTAAAGGTGACTTAGGTGTCACCTTTTTGTTTTACTTAATTTGTCAAATTAATTGTTATAGTAATATGATTTTTTTGTGTTTATTGTTTATATATTATGAAATTAATATATAATACTTTTGAGGTATGTATGAGAGCCGATTATTATGATGTATTAGGCGTTTCAAGAAACGCTTCTCAAGATGAAATAAAAAAAGCATATAGAACTCTTGCGAGTAAATATCATCCAGATGTTTCTACTGACCCTAAAGCCACTGAAAAAATGGCTCTTATTAACGAGGCTTATGATACTTTGAAAGACCCACAAAAAAGAGCTAATTATGATCAATATGGTCCAATGAATGAAGAGCCTAATACAAACGGTAATACAACTTACCAATATTACTATAACTATAACCCTAATCAAAACTATGAATATTCAAATGGTTATACATATGTTAGAAGCCCATTCCATTTTATTAGGTTTATAATCGCAGTTTTATTTTTAGGCGCTGTGTCATTTGCGCTTATGAGATTAATATCTGTTGGTTCTAGTTTCTTTTCTAATACAAAAGATGTAAGAGATGATACATTTAAATATCGAATCTCAGGAACGACAGCTCAAATAATTGATTATTATGGAAACTTTGAGACAGTCTATATTCCTCAATCTATAAACTTTAGATATAAGAATTATAGAGTTGAAACTATTTCAAAAAATCTATTTAAAAATGTAAGTATTACAACACTTACTATCTCTTCAAGCATTAAGAAAATTGATACTGACGCATTTAATGGAGCTAGTATCGCTAGAATTTATTTTGAAGGTACTAAGGCTGATTATGAAACTTGGGTTCAAAGAGTTGTGATTGAAGATGGTAATCAAATTATTAAAGATTATATAAATCAAAACACTATAATTATTAAAGATAGAGGAGGCATTCATGAAATGTCTCACTCTTTTTTATATATAAAAATATAAAAATAATTTATAATATATTTAATGGGTAAAAATATGAATAAAGAAGAAAAAACTCTCAAAGAAAATTTAATATATGATGGAAGAATCATTAAGGTCTATAACGATGAAGTATTATGTCCTAACGGAAATAAGTCATATAGAGAATATATTAAACATAATGGTGGTGTATGTATTCTTGCTATAAAAGACGGATACATATATTTTGAGAAACAATTTAGATATCCATATCACACTGAAGTGTTAGAACTTCCTGCGGGTAAATTAGAGCTTAATGAAGATCCTCTAGAAGCCGCAAAAAGAGAATTAAAGGAAGAAATTGGTTTCACTTCTAAAAATATGGAATATATTGGATATTTTTATCCTTCAGTAGGCTATACTAATGAGATTATTCGTTTGTATTTCTCAAGTGATAATGAACTTGGAGATACTCATCCAGATGAAGACGAATTAATTGAAATAGTTAAGTTAACTGTGAAAGAAGCATACGAATTGCTTGATAAAGGTGAAATTGCGGATGCGAAGACAGTTATCCTACTATCTAAACTTAAAGAAAGGTTATTGAAGTAATATGGATTTAAAAGAGAAAATAGAAAGAACCAGAAACTTTTCTATTATCGCTCATATCGACCACGGAAAATCTACACTCGCTGATAGACTTATGGAAGAATGTAATGCGCTTGATGAAAGAAAAGCACGTTCTCAATTCCTTGATTCAATGGATATTGAAAGAGAAAGAGGAATTACAATTAAACTTAATACAGTTCACTTAGAATATAAGGCAGACGATGGAAATACCTATTATTTAAATATAATAGATACCCCGGGACATGTCGATTTTTCTTATGAAGTTTCTCGTTCTCTCGCAGCTTGTGAAGGTGCACTACTTGTAGTAGATGCAACACAAGGTGTAGAAGCTCAAACACTTGCGAACTGTTATCTTGCAATCGATAATAACCTTGAAATAATCCCAGTTGTAAATAAATGTGATCTCCCATCAGCTGATCCTGAATCTGTAAAAGAAGAAATAGAAGAATTCATTGGTTTATCTTGCGAAAACGCCGTTAACACAAGTGCGAAGACTGGTTATGGTGTACATGATGTACTTGAGGCAGTTGTAAAGAATATTCTTCCACCTATGGGAGATGTTAATAAGCCGCTTAGATGTTTAATATTTGATTCTATCTTTGATGCATATAGAGGAGTTATTCCTGCGTTTAGAGTTGTTGATGGAATGATTAAAAAGGGTGATGATATCTACTTAATGGGTTCAAATGTTACTTATCATGTTGATTCACTTTTTGTCAAAGACCCGCTTGAAAAAGAAGTAGATTATTTAACTGTTGGTGATGTTGGATATTTATGCGCATCTATTAAAGATATCAAGACAGTTCATGTTGGTGATACTATTACTTTAAAGGATTCTCCATCTCTAACACCGCTTCCTGGTTATAAGAGATTAAACCCAATGGTATATACTGGACTATATCCTGTTGATAATAGTGACTATGTTGATTTAGGAGATGCCCTTGATAAACTCGCATTAAATGATGCTTCATTAGTTTATGAAAAAGAATCTTCAAAAGCGCTAGGTTTCGGCTTTAGATTAGGTTTCTTAGGACTTCTTCATATGGAAGTTGCTACTGAAAGAATTGAAAGAGAATTTGGAATTCCTCTAATTGCAACAGCTCCATCTGTAGTGTTCCACCTTTATGATAAACGTGGTGAACTTCATGAAATAGAGAATCCTCAAGAGTTCCCAGATCCAGGAACATTTGATCGAATCGAAGAACCATTTATGAAGACTACTATTATGACACCTGAAGAATATGTAGGTGCTGTAATGAAGGTCTGTCAGGATAAAAGAGGCATATTCAAAGATATGGAATATGTGTCAAAATCTAGAGTAATACTTCACTACTCAATGCCTCTACTTGAAATCGTTTATGATTTCTTTGACAAATTAAAATCTTCAACAAAAGGTTATGCATCTCTAGATTATGAATTTGAAAAGTATCTACCTGCACAACTTGTTAAACTTGATATATTACTTAATGGTGAAACTATTGACGCTTTAGCTTCAATCGTTCATAAAGATTTTGCTTATAACAGAGGAAGACTTATTTGTGAAAAACTTCAAGATATTATTCCTCGTCAATTATTTGATATTCCAATTCAAGCTGCAATTGGAACAAAGATTATCGCTAGAACCACAGTTAAGCAATTGAGAAAAGACGTTATTGCTAAATGTTATGGTGGAGATATCTCAAGAAAAAAGAAACTTTTAGAGAAACAAAAAGAAGGAAAGAAAAAGATGAAAGCTATTGGTTCTGTTGAAGTTCCACAAGAAGCTTTCCTTGCAGTGCTTAAGTTAGATGATGAAGAGAAGAGATAACAATCTTCTCTTTTTTCTTTATAAAAAAGAGTCAAATATTGACAAATTTCTAGTTTAAGATTAATATAATTTTATAATTATATTTTTATAGGTGTCTTATGAAAGATAAGGAAAAAACTAAAGACGAAGAAATGGCAGAAAATACTGAAAATAAAAAAGTATCATCATTTGTTAGATTCTTTACTCCAGTATCTGCCGAAGAATTTCAATCAAACAAATACAGTGATTCAAAAAAATATTTAATATTTCAATTAGTTTCATTAATCATTCTTTTAATCGGTTTTATCGTAACCGTTATTTTATCTCTTGTTCAAATTAAAAGAAATGTTGGCACATTAATTCCTGCATATGAAGTTAAATCAGAATTACACAACGTTGATTTTTCAAAAGATTGGGATTATCACGATAATGTAACTGGTGAAGTTAGAAGTAATGTTGATGTAGCTAATTCTGTTTACGACAGATATTCAATGTATAATACAAAAATAAAAGGTGGAGGAAATCCTTTCGTTAAAAAAGGAGATCTTACTAGAGGTATTACAATTTCTAAATTATTACCTGATATTCAAAGTCCACATTATGTTCTTTCATTTATCGTAGGTAATGGACACTATACAGCTTGGGTTGACTGCAACGATGATGGTCAATTCACTGAAGGATATGATTATTATCAAGAAGAGCACTATTACCAAGGTGAAAATGATTCTGCATGTCCAAGACTTTCATCTTACTGGGATTATATTCAACTAAATCAAGGTTGTTCTAAAAGAAGAATATATATCACACTTTATAGTAATGGTTTTGGTCGTGGCAGTTTTTCATTTATGAATTTTGGAACATTAGATGCTGCATTCTCTAAACAATATAGAACTGTGTCAAGACAGCTTTTTATTGCGATAGCTTTATTTACATTCACTACTGTTCTATTTGTTTTATCATTCTTTAATAAATTTATTAGAAATAATATCCCTCAATTCTTTGTTATATCATTGTTTGGAATTGTATATTCTACATATTCTGTATTTACCGCGGGATATTACCAAATTAATACAGGAAACTTATATACATATAGGCTTGCGGCAAGAATATTATTCCAAATAGCGACATGGGTATTAACACACTACTATTATTTAAAAGCTCATTCTAATAGAATGGTGAACTTCTGTAAGAGCATGATGGTATTTGAGGCATTGATGACTGGACTTGTATTATTTGCATCATTCACAAACTTCATCGACTTACTCTTAGTTGACTTCATATCTTATACTGCATTCTATTCTTTAGCGGTGGCAGGTATTATTAATGCTGTTAGAGCAATTAAAATTAATAAGTCTAATGTAACATTCTTAATTCTTAATATCGTTTTATTGGTAATAGACTTAATGTTTGTGCTTCTTGAGTTCAACGTTAAGACTGGAGTTTTAGCTGAATTTATTGACTTAATGGGTATTACAACGTTTGTTACACTTGCTCTATCGTTTGAGTTTAATAAAAACTTTATTAAATCAAAGAATATTATTGAAAACCAAAAGGCTGAATCTGACGCTAAGATGTCTATCATGTTAGCTCAGATCAAACCTCACTTTTTATATAACACATTAAACTCTATTGCTATTTTATGTGAATCAAATCCTAAACAAGCAAGAGATTTAACAATTAGGTTTGCTAAGTATTTAAGAAATAATATGAATTCACTTTCATATGAATATCCAGTACCATTTACTCAAGCACTAGAAATATTAAGAAACTATCTTGAAATCGAAAAGATTAGATTCTCTAATAAGCTTAAAGTAATTGAAAATATTCACGTTACTGATTTCTATATTCCAGTTCTTACTATTCAACCTCTTTGTGAAAATGCGGTTAAGCACGGTATTGCGAAGAAACCTACGGTTGGTACATTAACAGTAACAACATTTGACGATAAATATAATTACTATATCCAAATTGAAGATGATGGTGTAGGATTCGATCCTAAGATTATTGAAGAAAAATCTAAGTCAGGTCAATCAATTGGTCTTCAAAACGTTAGAGGAAGACTTAAGACAATGGTTGGTGGTGAATTAACTATTTCATCTACACTTAATGTTGGAACAAAAGTAGTAGTAACTCTACCAAAGAAGTTTAATGGACCACAAGGAATTATGGACGGAGGTGCATAGGATAAATGATAGCTCTAGTATGTGATGATGAATTATTATCTCTCGGTAATATAAAAAGTATCGTTCAAAATAATGAACATATAACTGAAGTTAATGCTTTTTCTAATTCAAGTAAAGCATTAGCTTTTGTTAATGAAAATCCAATTGATATTGCATTCTTAGATATTGAAATGGGTCAAGTATCTGGTTTTGATATTGCTAAAGCAATAAGAGCTAAGACTCAAAATGCATATATAGTATTCACCTCTGGTTATGATTATGCTATCGCAGCTTTCGAAATTAAAGCTAATGGATATCTACTAAAACCATATGATGCTGAAAGCGTAAATAATGAGATTGATATAGCGTTTAATAAGTTCGTTAATGCTCAAGTTGATCAATTAACTACATTTGGTGATTCTAATCAAGCAAATAAGAGAATTAGATTTAAAACCATTCCTTCATTTGACATGTTTGTTGATGGAAAGATTGTATCTATCCCAAGTGCTAAGAGTAAAGAATTCTTAGCTCTACTCGTTGATAGAAAGGGTTCATCACTAACTCTTGATCAAGTAGTTAATATTCTTTGGGAAGATAAAGATGAAATGTCTGGTAAGGCACTCTTTAGAGTGGTATTCCAAAGACTTAATAATGTTTTAAAAGAAAAAGACATTGAAGACTTAGTAGTACACTCTAAGAATCAATATTCTTTAAACACTAATATTGTTTCATGCGATTATTATGATATTTTAAGAGGCGATAAGAGAGCTATGGAACAATTCGTTGGTGAATACATGAATGAATATTCATGGGCAGAAGATACTGTTAGTATTCTTTTTAGAATTACTGACCCTAACTCTCAAAACAACATGTAGGCTCAAATTTGAGCCTTTTTAACTGGAGAAATATATGGAGAACGTAGTAACAAACGAAATTAAAACTGAATCTAAGTTAACGTTTTTAGAATCAACCGGAGTCCTTTTAGGACATGAGGTTGGTGCTGGAATTCTTTCAATTCCTTATCTAGCATCACGTAATAACTGGTGGGACTTTATCTGGATTCTTTTAGTTACATTTTTAATCAATACACTCCTACATTTGATGATTGCAGAATTATCGCTTAATAACAAAGGAAAACAGTTTGTTGAGTGTATGAAAAATGAATTATTTGGTGGAAAGGATAATAAAGTAACAAAAATTGTTACATGGATTATATTTGGATTTTTAGGTCTATCAGTAGTCATAAATTGTACTGCGTATATCACAGGCGCAGCCTCAGTTCTTGAATCTTGGTTTAATCTTCCAGGATGGGCTGCGATGCTTATATATTATGCAGTAGCTGGATTTATTGTTCTATTTGGAATGAAGGTTGTTGGAGTATCAGAAAAGATCTCAAGTTATGTATTAATTGGTGTAATTTTACTATTTGGAATCATTATGATTGCAGCTCCATCAGAAGGTGGCTTAAGTCGTCAAATTGGTGATGTGGCTGGATACAGAGTTGTCCTTGGATTATATTCAATAGTTTCATTTGCTATGAGTGCTGTAATGAGTGTCCCAACAATCGTAAAAGGCCTTGAAGGTGATAAGAAGAAGATCAGATGGTCAATTATCTTATCTGAAATTATTAACTCATTATTAATTGTAATTTTAACTATTGCAACTGTAATTGGAGCAGGTAGCCAAAATCTTCACGATAATAAACCTGCATCGCTAGATTTAGGCGATTATTTGAATAGAGTAATGACTAAAGAGTGGTTCGGTAAGACTGTTCAAATCTTTGGTTATGTATTTAGCTTATTCGCATATTCTACATCGCTCTGGGCTAATACACTAGATTTAAGAGATATGGTTTCAGAACAAACTCATATGAATAAGAAACTCTCTTGGTTAGTATCATCACTTCCATCACTTATTCTAGCTATAATTATTGGTATATTTAACCTATTCACTCTGTCAAAATTATCGACACTTGCTGGTGGCATTCAAGTACTTACAAGTGCCGCAATTGTAATATCATTTGCAATATCAAGAAAGAAACAAAAAGATCTTGAAGGATTTGATATTAAAGAGACAATTACTTGGCATTTTGGTTCTATCGCATTCTGCATTATTGTCATACTTTCAAGTCTAATCGCAACCATTGGTTCAATCGTTTATTAATAGCTATAAACTAAAAAGGACGCATTATGCGTCTTTTTTTGTTGTTATGAAAATGTTATGTTTTGTTTATGAATTTGAAATACTCATTAATTTATAATTAAACTACAAAGTGGGATAGTGGAGGATTATTATGGCCAAATCAATTAAAAGAGATTCGCTAAATAAACTAAAGAAAATCATCTCAAATATGGGAAATGAAGAAATAACTCATGCTAAAAGAGTTAAGCTTTTCTCACAGCTTATTTGTGATCAGATTATTGAAAAAGAATTAATCGCTGATGTTGATAAGAAGAAAAAAGAATTAAACCTCATCCCACAAGCTGCATATTTCCATGATATTGGTAAATCAGCTATCCCAAGAGACTATTATCATATCCAAGATATTCGAAATGAGGCCGGTAAAGATGTTTATAGAACTCACGTAGATGAAGGTTTTAGAATCTTCGATGAAACTGTAGACTTACTTGAAATGAATGATAAAGATATTGAAGAGATGTCTATGATTAACTTCGCAATCCTAGAACATCATGAAAGATGGGATGGACTTGGATTCCCTAATAAGCTTGAAGGTGAGGAAATATCTTTGACTGGTAGAGTTACAGCCGTCGCAGATGCACTTGATAATTACCTCATGAAAACAAGAGATAAAGAAAGAGTTCAACTAGAGTTTGCGATTGATAGAATCGTAACTCATAAACTAACAAGATTTGACCCTATGGTAGTTAACGCATTAATCTTCGCTAAAGAAAATATCGAAGATAAATTGTATTTACTTGAAAATGGTTCATTATCAGATGTTCAAATTGATGAAATTGATAAAAATAAACCAATGGAATTAATGTTTAGACCTATTTTCAATACTTTAACAAGACAAATCAGCTCATACAAAGTTACTTTGAAACTTTTTGATAAAACATACGGAAATATGTATAGTGCCGTTTATAGACCTATTGAAGAAAAGTATGATTTATCTCGTGAAATTATGGAACAAGAATTTACTGAAATAGGTAAAGCTTATCAAAACTTCCAAAAAAGAGGCGTTGCCTTTGAAAAGATTTACGTTGACGTATCAGCTAAATATTTAAGTAAAAAGTATTCCGCAGAAAGTTTGCTTGCAATCCTAGATAAATATGGTGTAAACCCAACTAAGATTGTGTTTGAAATAACTGAATCATTACTCGCAGATATCCGTATTAAGATGCTTGATAATATTCAAATCCTAAGACAAAGAGGAATTGGCATTGCTCTTTATGACTTTGGTAGCGAATATTCAACATTAACAAAGCTATCTGACTTCCATGTGACTGAAATAGTTTTAGCACGTGATTTCGCATCTCAAGTAGTATACGATCCACAAATGAGAGAAATTGTAAGATCAATTGTTGACCTTGCAAAGAAACTTAAACTAGACATTGTTGCAAATGGTATAACAACAAAAGCAGAAGAACAAGTTATGAAAGAACTTGGTGTAAGATTCATGGAAGGTTTATTCTATGGAGGTTACAAGAAAGAACGTTATGTCAGAGGTGACAGTGATTTAAAGATGGGAGGAGCTTATGGCAGATAATTTTAACTCTG
>JAEEXP010000088.1 GCA_016287865.1 Caryophanales bacterium | reverse complement strand
ACATTCAATAAAGATGGCACAATGACATTGGCAAAAGAAGGAAGTGATCCTACAACACAATACTATGTTCAAGATGGTAAAAATATCTATATCGCATCAACTGCTGAAGTAGATACTGATAGGGATCCAGATGGTGTTGTAGATGGTAAAAATATTACTATTTCAACAAGTTATGGAGAGTATAAAATTAATATTGTTTTAGTTAAAGAATAACAGGAATAACTAATAATCGAATAGGAGGTGTCTATATTAGATGCCTCCTTGTTTTTAGCCAATTTACATATATATAATGCCTACGCGCACATAATATTTTTATGTGCACTTAAAATATACTTGGTTATTTATATAACTACTAAGCTTGTGAGGGCATTAATAATGAACACAATTAAAGAGTATTTTAAGAATTTTAAGTTTACTGCAGGTTTTGCAATTAAAGCACTAGGTATCCTAGTTTTACTAGCTTATATAATTATTATGGCATTTGGGGGCTCCATGTTTGATCCAATGAATGTGTTTTGGAGAAGTTTAAATATATTCAATAAGGCTGGAGACTTTAATGTTGTCATTCGTATTATTAGTTACATGATTTTTTGCCTAGGAGCAAGTTATGTTGTTCGCTTATGCTTAAGAGAGATAGGAAAAGCATTAAATAAAGGAAGAGCAATTCTAGATTTAACTAGCAGTTTAATAAAGTATGCTGCAGTTATCGTTCTTGTATTTATGGTATTGAAGACACTTGGTGTAGATACAACAGCAATTCTTGCAGGTATTGGAATATTAGGACTTGTTGTTGGTCTTGGTGCTCAACCATTAATCTCTGATATTCTAGCTGGACTCTTTATCGTATTTGAACATGTATTTGATGTTGGCGATATTGTTGTAGTTGGTGGCTTCCGTGGAACAGTAAAAGAAATTGGTATCCGTACTACTCAAATTATGGATGCTGGTGGAAACATCAAAATCATCAATAACTCTAACTTAAAAGAAGTAATCAACATGACTAACCAATTATCACTCGCTGTATGTGATATCGGTATTGAATATGGTGAATCACTTGAAAGAGTAGAAGCAATTCTAAAAGAAAATCTTCCTAAGATTAAAGAAGCTATTCCAGACATCAAAGATGGACCATACTATAAAGGTGTTTCAGAACTTGGTGATTCAGCTGTAATTATTAGATTTGTTGCTAACTGTGATGAAAATGATAAATATCAAGTTGAACGTGATATGAATAGACAATTCAAATTACTATTTGATAGAAATAATGTTAATATTCCATTCCCTCAAGTAGTAGTTAATAAACCAGTTGTATTTGAAGACGCAACTAATAAGCAAAAGAAAGATGCACATTCTTTCGTAGAAGAACAAAAAGAATTAAGTAAAAACATAGCAGATAGTGAAATCAACAATCTTTAGTAGTTTATTATGAAAAAAAGAATCGATGAATATAAGAACTTTACGATAAATAATGATGATAAAGGCGCGTATAGAGAATATATTCAAGAACCAGATAATATTAATCCACGTTATATTAAAGAAAACTCTACTTCTAAACTAAAAGAACAAGTTAAAGTAAAAGAAACTTTAAATAATGATGTGACAGATTATTCTCAAGTAGATGATGACGATAAAAATAGCGTTGATTTATCATCAGTAACATCTCAAGCAACAGGTTCTATTGCATCATCAGTTGGTAGCGGATTCGCTGCTGTTGCTGGTGCAATTGCAACATCTGTTGTTGGTGCTATAGTTGTTGCTGTAGCATTTATAAGCACTTTAACTATTAATCTAAAACTAGTAATGTCTTCAATGACTAGTCTAGTATTCGAAGTTCAAATGCAAAATCAACAGGAAAAAGATTTTGAAAGTAACATCTTAGCTATATTAACCGCAGAAGATGGTACTTACTATGAGGTTCAAATTAACAATGATACTTTGTATCTAACATTTGAAGATTTAAAACCTGGAGTAGAATATCTTATTACTGTTAAAAATGATGAAAAGACTTTTGTTAAGAATTCATATATAACTTTAACTGAAGAAATAGATAAAGGTGTAATCTATTCCGAACAACATAACAATGAAGGATTTGTATATGTTCAAGGAGTTAGCTTAAAAGCTGGTGAATACTATACTGTAGTAGTTAAGAATAGTAAAGGTGATGTAGTCTTTACTGTTGATGGTACAGAACCAAACGCAGAATATTCATTCGTAGTTGGAGAAGAACTACAAACATTATATTGTTCACTAATTATTAATGGTCAAGCATGTTCAGTATCTGAACTTGTAATT
>JAEEXP010000030.1 GCA_016287865.1 Caryophanales bacterium | reverse complement strand
GCAGGCGGAAATGATGACTATCTATTTGGTAAATGCATGAACTCATTCATCAATGATAAAGATGTATGTAAAGCATTAGTTAAGAATGAAGGTCAATTCTCTAACAACCAAAAGGCTAACAAAGAAGTAGCTGCTGAATACGAGAAAGAAGGAACTGGAAACGCATTCTTAGGCGGCCAAAATGATACTAAGTTCTACTTAGATTTAGCTAAGAGAATCCAAATCAAAGGTATGACTATCTATGATCAATATTGTAATGAAGGATTACAAACTGCATACGGAGAATTCTTAAAGAAAGCCGTTGCTACAAAAGAAGAAGCTATCGCTAACTTCAAAACTCAATTACATATTGATTGTCCAGAAATCGTTTTTGAGTAATAATACTTAATAGATAGAATGTGGCGGCTATCGGATAATACCATATCCCGCCACATTTTTTACTATCATTATCATAGGGAGGATTTAACTGTGGACAATATAAAGAGCATTCGTAAAGTTGAATCTAACGATACAGAACCTAAAAAGAGAATACAAAAAGGTGTAAGCTATGCAAAATGGGGTTACATCTTTATCATTCCTTTCTTCCTTGTATATCTAGCATTTACTTTATATCCACAAATTAAAACGTTTATATTTAGCTTCCAAAAGTATTTTGAGTCTGGATTAAATGTATTTGGTCCTAAATGGAATAATTTTGGAAACTACGTAGCACTATTCACTAAAGCTGAAAATGGCGTAGTCATGATAGTAAAGGCATTTACTAACACTATGATTATGTGGCTTATGGGTGCTGTTTTTCAGTTTTTAATATCACTCGTACTAGCAGTATTCTTTACTAGCTCAAGACTAAGACTTAAAGCAACAGGATTCTTTAAAGCAGTATTCTATATGCCTAACTTAATTATGGCATCTGCCTTTGCATTCTTGTTCTATGCTTTATTTAATACAGTAGGTCCAGTTAACCAACTTGCACAAATGATGGGTTGGGCAGATAAACCTATTGATTTTATTACAACATATCCATGGTCAACAAGAACACTTGTTGCCACAATGAACTTTATATTATGGTTTGGTAATACTACAATCTTACTTATGGCTGGTATCATGGGCATTGATGAAAGCTTATTTGAATCAGCTAGAATGGATGGTGCATCATCAAATAGAGTATTCTTTGATATCACATTACCATTATTAAAACCAATATTAGTTTATGTATTAATTACATCTTTGATTGGTGGACTTCAAATGTATGATGTTCCATATCTTCTAACAAACGGAAAAGGACAACCTAACTTTAGTACTATGACAATTGTAATGCTTCTAAATAAGTATTTGTCAGCTAATAACTATGGTATGGCTGGTGCTGTCGCAGTTGTATTATTTATAATCACGGGCGGTTTAAGTTTCCTAGTATTTAGAATGATTAGAAGGAAAGATGATTAGGAGGCATTATGGAAAGCAATAATTATCAACTTATTGATAGAAAGGCAGATCAAGCCGCTAAAGTTAAACTTACAATTGAAAGAACTTTAGTTTATATATTCTTAATCTTCCTTACAATTATCTGTTTATTCTTTTTCTATCTACTATTTGTAAACGCAACAAGAAGTCATGCTGAAATCCAATCAGGTTTCACTCTAATTCCTTCAAAACATTTCTTTGAGAATTTCCAAAAGATGTGGAATTTAAGTGGTATGGCTCCTGTAAGAAAAGGTCTTTGGAACTCATTCATTATTGCATCACTCTCATCAGTTTTAACTACTTATTTTTCAGCTTTAACTGCATATGGAGTATATGCATATAATTTTAAAGGTAAAAAGTTCGTAGAAACATTCATCCTTTTAATCATGATGATTCCATCTCAAGTATCATCAGTAGGTTTCCTTGAAATGTGTAATGAAATGCACTGGACAAACCAATATTGGGTATTAATTGTTCCTGGAATTGCTGCACCTGCAACATTCTTCTATATGATTCAACATTTAAGAGCAACACTTCCACTAGATTTAGTAGAAGCATCAAGAATGGATGGATCAAGTGAATTTATGACATTCAATAGAATTGTTCTTCCAATTATGAAACCTGCACTAGCAGTTCAATTAATATTCTCATTTGTAGCATCATGGAATAACTTATATCTTCCAACTCTATTAATCACAAAGACAGAAATGAAGACTCTTCCAACAATGCTTGCATTATTAAGAAGTGCTGACTTTGCAAATATGGATAACGGATTAATTTATATGGTTATTTTCATTTCAATATTCCCAGTAATGCTTGTATACTTATTCCTTTCAAGAGCAATTATTAAGGGTGTAACAAGTGGATCAGTAAAAGGATAGGAGACATAAATATGGCTGAAGTAATTTTAAAAAATATAAAAAAGATATATCCATACGTGGAGAAAAAACATAAAAACAATAAGAAAGGTGAACCTGAAAAGAAGCATAACCTTCAAATCACTGATAAAGGTGTTGTAGCTGTTCAAAATTTCAACCTCGATATTAAAGATGGTGAATTCATCGTTCTTGTAGGACCATCTGGTTGTGGTAAATCTACAACTTTAAGAATGGTTGCTGGACTTGAGGATATCACTGAGGGTGAACTCATTATTGATGGTAAAGTTGTTAACTCAATTGAACCAAAAGATAGAGATATCGCAATGGTATTCCAAAGTTACGCTCTTTATCCTCATATGACTGTATATCAAAATATGGCCTACTCTTTAAAGATTAAACACACTCCTAAAGATGTGATTGATCAAAAAGTAAGAGAAGCAGCAAGAATCTTAAATATTGAAGAATACTTAGATAGAAAACCAAGAAGCTTATCAGGTGGTCAACGCCAAAGAGTTGCAATTGGTCGTGCAATCGTACGTAATCCTAAAGTATTATTAATGGATGAACCACTATCTAACCTTGATGCAAAACTCAGAAACCAAATGAGAGCTGAAATCATCAAGTTAAGAAAGAAGATTAATACTACATTTATCTATGTAACACATGACCAAATTGAAGCTATGACACTTGGCGATAGAATCGTTATTATGAGAGATGGCTTTATCCAACAAATTGGTACACCACAAGATGTATTCGATTATCCAAGAAATAAATTTGTTTCAGGATTTATTGGTTCTCCACAAATGAACTACTTCGATGGAAAATTATTAATTGAAGATGGTAAATATGTGGTAGATATTGATGGATATAAAGTTACTCTATCTGAAGCAAAACAAGAACGTCTTACAGCTAATAAAATTGAACCACAAGATGTATGTGTAGGTATTAGACCTGACCATATGGTTATCGGAAAAGATGGCCTTGAAGGCATGGTTGATGTATCAGAACTTATGGGTACTAACGCTCACCTTCATATGACAGTTCAAAATAAAGATACTATAGTCATCGTTCCTATCATTGGTGGTTATAATGATTATGTAGGTAAGACAGTTAAGTTAGAATTTACCGGAAACCTTGTTCATTTATTCTCATTAGAAAATGACAAAAACCTAGAATTTATTAACGAAAACGTATATAGCGAAGTTGAAGAATAGATTCTAGGAGGTTATAAAGAATGATTAAACTTGAAGGATATCAAAAAGGGATAAACTTAGGTGGCTGGTTAAGCCAAGGAAGTTTAGAAAGAAGTCACATTGAAAACTTCATCACTGAAGATGATATTAAGAGAATTAAAGAGATTGGTTGTGACCATTTAAGACTACCAGTTGATTTTGAAAATATCTATGATGAAAAGGCACAAAAACCAGTAGAGATTGGTTATGAATTTATCGATAAATGTATCGAGATGTGCAAAAAATGTGAATTAAATGTAGTCCTTGATTTACACAAAGCTCCAGGCTATACATTTGATGATCAGGAGTACTCAGCTAACTTCTTTAAGGACACAAAACTTCAAAATGTATTTTTAGATATTTGGGATAATTTATCAAAAAGATATGCCAAGTATTCAGACATGATGATGTTTGAAATGCTTAATGAAGTCACAAGCTTTGATGTCATAGATGAGTGGAATGACTTAGCTTTAAGATGCATCAAAGTTATAAGAAAGAATGCACCTAAAGTAAAGATTTTATATGGTGGTGTTGGATACTCATCAGTAACCGCTGTAAAATATATCCCAGCTCCATATGATGAGAATATTGTGTTTAACGTTCACTGCTATGAACCAATGGTATTTAGTCATCAAGGTGCCTACTGGATGGAAAAAATGGATTTATGTTTAGGTATGCCTTATCCAGTTGATGAAAAGAAATACCATTATGCATATGAAAATGTACCATCAATTAAATATAGTTTACTTGGCGATGCAGACAATGCATTAAAGCTTCTTAAGAAGGATTTCTTTATTAATCTATTTAAAGAAGCCGTTGAATGTGCTGAAAAATACAATGTTCCTCTATATTGTGGAGAATATGGTGTAATTGACCAAGCTGATCCAGCTTCTACACTTAATTGGATTAAAGACATTAATAATGCATTCCGTCATTATGGAATAGGTAGAGCTCTTTGGAGCTATAAAAAGATGGATTTCGGTCTAATTGATGAACACTATAAACCTATCTATAGTGAGATGATTAAATATCTATAATTTAAAATAAACGAGAGTTATTTTAATTCTCGTTTTTTAATTATGATATACTTTAATAGGAGAGGTCATACATGAATCAAGTATATGAGATGTTACTAAAAGTAAAAGATGATAATTATAAGGAATTTCAGTCTAAACTAGTTCCTAATATTTCTAAAGAATCAATACTAGGAGTTAGAACTCCAGAAATGAGAGAAATAGCCAAAGAAGTATTTAATAGTTCTTTTAAAGATGAATTCTTAAATGATATCCCCCATAAGTATTACGAAGAAAACATTATTCATATGTTTGTGGTTTCATTAATCAAAGATTTTGATGAATGTATTAATGAATTAGATAAGTTTTTAAAGTATGTCGACTGTTGGCCTGTATCTGATCAAGCATCTCCTAAGTGTTTTAAGAAAAATCATGATAAATTGCTACCTGTAGTAAAGAGATGGATTTCATCTTCCCATATTTATACATCTAGATTTGGAATGAGAACATTAATGAATGAATATTTAGATAAGGATTTTAAAGAAGAATACTTAGAACTGGTATCTAATGTTAAGGGTGATGATTATTACCTTAAGATGATGCAGGCATGGTACTTCGCCACTGCCCTTGCTAAACAATATGATTCAACTATTAAATATATAGAAAACCATAAGCTAGATGATTGGGTTCATAAGAAATCAATTCAAAAAGCCATTGAAAGTTTTAGAGTATCAGATGAACACAAAGAATACCTTAAAACTTTAAGATAGGAGGAATATGTCTAGAATTATTCAAGGATTAATGCGTTCATTATCACTTTCTGATGATGAATTATATGAATTAATAAAGTTTGATTTAGAAAGCGGAATCAATACCTTTGATCTCGCTGATATATACTCAAAAGGAGAAGTTGAAAAACAGTTTGGCCGAATTCTATCATCTCATAAAGAGTTAAGAGAGAAAATGTTTATTCAAACTAAGTGTTCAATAGTACTAGGTGATACCTATTATGATTTAAGCTATGACCACATAATGTCATCAGTTAAAGAATCACTAGAAAGAATGAATATAAAATATATTGATTCACTTCTACTTCATAGACCTGACATCTTAATGGATAAAGATGAAGTTAAAAAAGCTTTTATTGAGTTAAAAGAAAAAGGCTTAGTAAAACACTTTGGTGTATCTAACTTTAGTAAAGAAGCGATTGAATACTTAAACTTACCTGAATATATTGAATATAATCAGGTTCAATTAGGTCTTGGCCAAATGAGATTAATTGATGAAGTATTAAACTTCAATATGAATAACGATGAAGGCGTAAGCCATACAAACGACACATTATTCTATCTCAAAAGAAAGAATATAAAGATTCAAGTATGGTCGCCACTTTTAGTGGGATATTTTGAAGGTTCTATTTTTGATGAATCAAAATACCCAACATTAAATCGAAAACTTGAAGAACTATCAAGTAAGTATAAAGTATCAAAGGCATCTATCGCCATTAATTTCTTATTAATGCTTGATAAGGACTTAAATGTAGTAATAGGTTCAATGAATAAAGATCATATTAAAGAAGCTTTAGATGGAGAAGAGTTCACAATGTCTAAAGAAGACTGGTACTCTCTATACAAGAGTACTGGACATATGCTTCCATAATAAGGAGATACTAATGAATAAAGATTTATATGAAATGATATTTAAACGTAAATCATTTCACTTATTTAGAAACGTAGGAAATGAAATAATCACAGAAGATGAACTAAAAGATATTGAGAATGCATTTAATACCTTTGAACCCTTAGATCCATCTATTAAAGTAAGAATTAAAATAACTAAGGATGATACAACTTGTAAAAGAGGTCAAGAATACTGTATTCTTATGTATTCTGAAACTAAAGAAAACTATCTTCAAAATATTGGTTACCTTGGTGAACAGTTAGACTTATATTTAGTATCTAAAGGAATCGGTACACTCTGGTTTGGAATAGGCAAACCTAAAAAAGAAAAGACTATAGACAATCTAACTTATGTAATCATGATTGCGATTAAGAAAATAGATTCACCTGATAAGTTTAGACAAGATATGTTTAAGAGTAAAAGAAAAGACTTAAAAGATATCTGGGAAGGTGAAAACTATACCGATATCGCTAATATAGTTAGATTTACTCCAAGCGCATGTAACTCTCAACCATGGTTTGTTGAATCATCTAAAGAAGAACTTCGAATATATAGAAGAAGAAAACCGGGTAGAGTTGGTATAATGCCATTAAACGCAGTAAGATATTATAACCAAATAGATATAGGTATATTCTTATGTTTCCTTGAATTATGTCTATTAAAGAATAATATAGAATATACAAAGGAAGTGCTTGAAGAAACTGATCACGACGCACTAAATAACTTAACTGCAGTATACAAGCTTAAATAAACTACTAATAATGAATTATAAAGAGAACTCGAAAGAGCTCTCTTTTTAATATAGCTAACTATATTACATAATTATTATTAAACTAATAGTTCAAAAAATAATAAACTAATTATACCAATAATACCTTTTTTATATCTAAACTTTTGGTATAATTGAATTAGAATGGAGGTTCAATATGAAACTATCACTAGCAAGTAATATTCAAAAATTTAGAAAGGAATCAAAACTAACTCAAGAACAGTTAGCTGAAGCATTAGGTGTAACATTTGCTGCTGTATCTAAGTGGGAAAGAGGTGTTGCGACACCAGACCTAGAATTAATTGCAACTATGGCTAATCTATTTGGAATATCTGTAGATAAGTTAATTGGATTTAACATGGAAGATAATAGTATAGCTGAACTTGGTAAAAAATTCGATAAATTAGTTCTTGAACAAAAGTTTGAAGAAGCTTTAGAACTCGCTGAAGAAGGACTATTTAGATATCCTAATAACTATGATGTGATTCATAATGCTGCTTACTCATATTTCTATATTGCAACTAAAACTGATAATAAAGACTATTATAAAAAGACAATTGAACTTCTTGAACGTGCAAGATTATTAATTCCTCCTAAATCAGAGGACGCAACTAAAAATGAAATAGTGATTCAAGGTGAAATTGCTCAATGCTATTTAGTATTAAAAGACATCGATAAAGCGGTTGATATTTTAAAGAAAAATAATGTTAATGGAACATATAATTCATTAATCGCTTATTCGATGACTCAAAAAAAGAGCTTTAATACAGAAGAAGCTAAACCATTTATTAGAGCGGCGATTAGTACTTCAGTAAATGAATTCTTAAATTCAATGATGAGTATGGCTAACTACTACAAACAAAAGAAAGAATATTCAAAAGGAATTGAGAGTATGCTTTGGCTTAAGGAGTTTTTAAATAGTTTAAAAATAGAACCAAATAAAACGACTTTCTTTGATAAACTCGTTAGCACTATTTATGTAATGATTGCTAACTTTTATATTAAAAAGAATGAAAAAGAAAGCGCAAGAAAATATATTGAATTAGCCTTAGCTTTAGCGAAAAAGTTTGATGCAAATCCAACTTATAAAACGAATAATATCAGATACATTATTGAAGATGATGATGATCTATATGTTGATGCACTTGGAAGTACTGCGGTTAGCGCAGTTGAAAAACAGATTAAGTCTAGTCCAGAACTAAATAAGTTATGGGAGGAAATGAGAAAATGAAAAGAAAAGAAGATATCGCAAAACCATATGTTAGGCAAATATTTAAAGGGAATATATTAAATTTCATATTAGCTTTTGTTGGTGTGTTAATGATCACAGCTGCTGCACTAACTGTTTCATTTATAATCCAACAGATAGTTGATGCAATTGGTGGTACTGGTACATTAAGTCTTAAACAGATTATATTCTTAACTTTAGGTTTAATGGGATTCTTAGTTATTGCCTATTTATTTGAATTAAGATTTAAACCTAAGTTTACTGTTAAGGGAATTTCACAATATAAGAATTATATATTTGAAGAAATAACTAAAAAGAATATTTCAGCTTTCTTAGGTGAAGATTCATCAGTTTATATCTCAGCTTTAACCAATGATATTCAAGCTATAGAAAAAGGATATCTTCAAGATATATTCTTACTCGTTAATAATATCTTATTATTCGTTGGCGCATTTGCGATTATGTTAGTGTATAGTCCACTTTTAACCGCAATCGCAGTAGGATTCTCACTCCTTCCTGTTATCGCAACTATTATTACTGGAAATCATTTAGCTAAGGCTGAAGAAGCTGTATCAAATCAAAACATTAAATATACTTCAACTTTGAAAGATGCTTTAAGTGGTTTCTCAGTAATTAAATCTTTTAAAGTAGAAGCTCAAATGATTAAATTATTCTTTGAAGATGTTAAGAAACTTGGACATTGTCAATCAAAGAAGATGAGAATATCTATTTTAATAGAATTATTAGGTAATGCTGCTGGATTTACTGCTCAACTTGGTGTATTTATCTTTGGTGCATATTTAGCTTTATCAGGAAAAGGCGTTACTGCAGGTACAACAATGCTCTTTGTACAACTCATGAATTATGTAGTAAACCCTATTGGAATCATTCCACAATGTATTGCAGAAATGAAATCTGCTAAAGGATTAATTAGAAAGATTGCCACATCATTAAATAAAAATGTTAGAGAAGTTAAAACTTCAAATATTGATGAAATCAAAGAAGGAATTACTATCAGCAATCTATCATTTGGATATGATGAAGATAAAGAAATTCTTCATGATATTAACTATAACTTTGAACTTGGTAAAAAGTATGCAATTGTTGGTACATCTGGATCTGGTAAATCAACTCTTTTAAATTTATTAATGGCTTCTAATTCAAAATATAGTGGTGAAATCAATTACGATAATGAAGAATTAAGAAATATAAGTAGTGACAATCTTTATGAGATTGAATCAATTATCCAACAAAATGTCTTTATCTTTAACGCAACTATTAGAGACAACATCACCATGTTCCAATCATTTAGTGATGAAGAAATAGATAGAGCTATTAAATTATCTGGTTTAAGTACTTTAATCAATGAAAAGGGACAAGATTATCTCTGTGGTGAAAATGGTTCAGGACTATCGGGTGGTGAGAAACAAAGAATCTCTATCGCAAGAAGTCTACTTAGAAAATCTCAAGTACTGTTAGTAGATGAAGCTACAGCGGCACTTGATAAAGAAACAGCTTTCCAAGTATCTAGTGCAATTCTAAATCTTGAAGGTGTCACAAGTATTGTTGTAACACACGCACTAGATGAAGCACTTCTTAAAGAGTATGATTCAATTATTACACTTAAAAATGGCTCAATAGTTGAATCTGGTTCATTCGAATCATTATTGAATAAAAAAGGATATTTTTACTCTTTATTCACAGTTTCACAATAAAATGGCTTAATTTTTTAAGTCATTTTTTTATTTTTAAATAATTGTGTTATAGTGAGGGTAGAAAAATACTTTTATGTTATAAAGGAGCTATTTATGGTAAAAATATTAGTACTCGAAGAATCCATGCTTGGACAAAAACTACTTGAAAGATATGATAATGATGATATTGTTCATTACACATTATCACGATTTAAAGATGGTGAAATATTTATTCAACTAGAAGAACCAGTAAGAGATGATGATGTAATGGTAATTGGTTCAATTAGTGCACCAGTAAATGAAAACTTAGTTAAGTTTTTAGTATGCATTGATGCTTTGAGAAGAGCTTCAGCTAAATCAATTAACTTAATCATTCCATATCTTGGTTATTCAAGACAAGACAGAAAGGTTAAGCCATGGCAACCAATTTCCGCAAAACTTGTCGCAAACCTTCTTGAAGCCGCAGGCGCAACTAGACTCACAACTTGTGACCTACATGCTAAACAGATTGAAGGATTCTATAATATCCCGATTGATAATATTCCAATTCAATTAATCCTAGGTAATAGATGGTGCAAGATGAAGAAAGAACATGGTACCCTTAATACTGAAGACTTCGTTGTTGTATCACCTGATGCAGGTGGCGTTGCTAGAGCTAGAGAATTTATGCTTCAAGCGGGAATTGATAACCTTGTTATGATTAATAAACTTAGAGAAAAAGCTAATCAAGTAGCTTCTATGCAAATCCTTGGTGACGTTAAAGGTAAAATTGCTTTAATTGTTGATGATATGGTTGATACTGGAGGCACTTTAATGAGAGCCGCAGAAGAACTCAAAAAAGCTGGTGCTGAGATGGTATATGTATACTGCACTCACGGAGTACTCTCAGGTGATGCAATAGAACGCCTTTCAAATGATGAAGCTATTGATGGTCTTTATATCACTGATACTATTGATAAATCTAGAGAACTTATCAACGATAAGATTAACTATGTAGATATCTCAGATATTATCGCAGGTATCATTAATGCTTTTAGAAAGAGTAAAGATATCTATAACTACATTAATGAGGAATTACTCCCATAATTAACTATTTAATATATAAATACTCATCTTTTCTAAGATGGGTATTTTTTATTTATCTTTTATGATATACTCAATTAATTACTATAAAGGAGGTATTAAAAATGATTAAAGAATATCATGATTCAAATGAGTTTATAAATGAGAATAAATCTTTATTGGATTTAAATTTATATATGTCATCATTCTTTTATTTAGACGCCCCTTTATACGATCCTACATCTCTTTACGATTATATGATTAAAGTAAGTAGTAATGATAAATGGCTCCTCGCAATTAAGGTTAGTCATTATAACTTAATTCTTTATGGAGATGAATCATTGGTAAAAGAATTATTTAATTATCTCGATTCTAAGAATTATAAATATGAAGGTGTCTTATCGTCAGATGCAATCGGTAATGAAATACTTAAGAGTAGACCTGACTATATTGAAGAAATTGGGATGGACTTTATGGAAGCTAAAGACTATACTGAAGAATCTTCTAAAGATATAGTTGTTTTAAATGAAAATGATGTAGATGAACTATATGAACTCTTAGTTAAATTCATTAAAGATTGTGGACTAAATGATGAAATCCATAAAGAAAAGATATACCCTCGTATTCATTTATATAGAGCTATAAAAGAGAATGGTCATATTATAAGTTTTGCCCAACTAAGTAAATACACTGACGCATCTTATAAGATTGCCTTTGTCTATACTAAAGATGAATATAGAGGAAAAGGTTACGCTAGGAAAGTCGTAAATAGTGTTAAAAATGAAATACTTGATATGGGATTTACCGCAACCTTAAATGTAGATAAGAAGAATCCTGTATCTAATCACCTATATGAATCGCTCGGATTCAAAAAGGTATTTAGTCAGGGAGTATATATCCCTAAAATTAAGGAGGTATAAAAATGAGTATTATTGATTCATTTGATAAGAGTAAACCAATTATTACTCCAGATAAGTTCTATAAAAAGATAGATAAAATAACTGACATATGTATAGTCACATTCTCTCATCATGTAAGAGATAAAGTATTAAGTGAATATAAGAATAAAGAAATTACTTATGTCGCAACTTGTAATGGTCATATACCTATTTATTATTTAGAAGAATTAGATGTATTGTTCTTCATGACTATGATGGGCGCAGCGAATGCTGGGGCTATTCTAGAAGAAGCGGCCTATATGACTGGAGTAACTAAATTCATATATTTTGGTTCTTGTGGAATCTTAGATAAGAAATATAAGAATAAATACATAGTACCTACTGAATCATATAGAGATGAAGGTTTATCATATCACTACGCTAAACCAAGTGATTATATAACTATAAAGAATTCACCTTTATTAGTTAAACTATTTGAAGAGAATAATATAGATTACATAAGTGGTAGAAACTGGACCACTGATGGAATCTATAGAGAAACCATTAATAAGTTTAATAAAAGAAAAGAAGATGGTTGTGTATCTGTGGAAATGGAATCATCTGCCCTACAGGCAGTAGCTAATTCTATAGGAGTAGAATACTACACATTCTTTTTCGCAGGAGACTTATTAGGTAGTGAGTATGATGCAGGAAACCTAGTAGGTGATGCACATAAGTTTAGTCAATTAAACTCATTCGAAGTCGCAATCATAATAGCTAAGAACATATAAGCAATCATAAATGCAAAACAAAATAAAAACCCTTATGCTTAAATTGATAAACATAAGGGTTTTTATTATTTTTCTAATGCCTTAGATATTAAACCTAAGAATAGTGGATGTGGTTTAGTTGGTCTTGAT
>JAEEXP010000087.1 GCA_016287865.1 Caryophanales bacterium | reverse complement strand
TTTGATGCGATTATATCTGTGAGTTCATCAACTTCTTTATATGTAAGTTTTTGATTATCATAGATAACTGCGATATTGTCTGGGTATTTAGATGCCATCTCTTTGAAGAGAGCTACTAATGTAGTTCTTTCAACTTTAGTGTCTGTCTTATTAAAACTATTAAGTATTTCTTTATCTTCTTTAGTAACAAGAGATATATCATTAGGATTTTCATTATTAACTAATGCCTTAAATGATAGAATCATCGCATTAGTTAATGATTTTAAACTCCAATCTTCATACTTGTTTCCATCGTATTCAATATTAACTGTATAACCATTATCAGTTTCAGATATAGCGACTAACACAGCTGATTTAGTTTGATTGTTAGATAAGAGTTCCATATGTGGAGCTTTCTTATTATCAATGACAAATCCGCTACCAATCTTTCCCTCATATACGAAGAGGATATCTGCCCTAACTTCAAGATCATGAGCTATTTCCATAAATCCATAAATATCATTAGCCATACTCTTCTTAATTTGTGCACCAGTATTTGATACATACTCAGAAGCAGTAGAAGTTGCGAATGGTTCAAGCATAACTGGAAGAGTATGTACAAACATACCTACTGATTTATTCATCTTTACATCATTTCTACCATTATATACAGTAGTAAAGATTGCATCTTTTCTGTTTAAGAATCTAGATAGAGCTAAGCCAAATGATGAAATCCATAAAGCATTGATAGTTGTCTTATTATCTTTTAAGAATGATTCAATTTTATCTTTATTAATATCCACATCAATCTTAAATTCACCTTTTGGTTGATCCTTGAGGTTATGGTCATTAACTGGAAGACAATCTACATCTCTTCCATCAAGGAGTTTTGTATACCATTCTTTAGCGTCTTCTAAAATCTTGCCTTGGTGTCTTTCTTCTTCATCAAGAGCTATTTCAAATTCAGTATAAGTTTCCTTTTCGATAATCTTACCTTCATAAGAAGAAGCAATATCTTTAAGTAGGATTTCAACTGATTCACCATCAAATGCGATATGGTGAGCATCGAAGAAGAACTTGTTAGTTTTACCTTTAAGGATAATGGCTCTATAAAGAGATTCTTTTAGTAAATCAAATGGTTTAACTAAATCTTGAGCGTTCATATCCTTATTAATAATAGATACAACTGGTTCATCTTCATCATGGCGTTCCGCTCTAATATTACCTTCTGAGTTAGTAATAAGTCTCATCTTTAAATATGGATGAGCGTTTATTGCGTTCTTAACTGAATCAATAAACTTATTTATATTAATCTCTTTAGGAAGTTCGATTAATAGAGGAATATTATAAATTGTTGTGTCAGGGTGGGCCAGTACTTCAGTTAAGATACCCTTTTGAGCCATAGTTAAAGGATAATCCTTTTGGATATCATAAGAAGCATCTTCATTCTTATTGGTTATATATTCAATTAATTCACTAATAGTTGGATATGTATCTAGTTCATTAAGTCTAATAGATACATTAAACTCTTGAGCAAGTCTTGAGACAAATTGCATTGCGCCTAGTGATGTAAGACCGGCATTATTAAAGTCAGTAGTTACACCAAATTCACTATAACCCAATACGCTTGATAGAATATCGTAAGCTTTTTGTTCATTATCATTTCTTGGAGCGATAATTTCATCGGCTTTAATATCTGGTTCAGGGAGTGCCTTTCTATTAATCTTTCCATTTGGAGTCATAGGCATTTCATCTAAACATAAATAAACGGTTGGAACCATATATTCAGTCAGGCTTTCACCAAGTTTATGTTTAAGACTAACTTCATCAATTTTAATAGAAGAAGTATAGTATAAAACTAGTTGATTCTTTCTAACTTCAGCTGCGGCTTGTTTAATGCCGTTGTACTGGCAAGCACAGTTTTCAATTTCACCAAGTTCAATACGGAAACCACGAAGTTTAACTTGGAAGTCGATACGACCCATGTATTCAAGTTCACCGTCTTTGTTGTATCTTGCAAGGTCACCTGTGTGATACATTTTTTCACCTGGCATAAACGCGCATGGAGCGAACCTTTCATTAGTTAATTCTTCTCTATTCCAATAACCTTGAGCAATTTGAATACCTGACAAGCATAATTCACCAACCATACCTTGCGGAAGAAGTGCACCATTCATGTCGCAAATGAATGAATATGAATTAGGTACTGCTCTTCCGATTGGGATATCTTTTTCTTTATCTTGATCAACTATATGATAAGAAGAACATACAGTAAATTCAGTTGGTCCATATCCATTGATTAGTTTCTTAATATTTGATTTCTTAACTGGAAGCATCTTTTCACCACCCATTAAGTAATACTCTAAAGTAATATCTGGATG
>JAEEXP010000029.1 GCA_016287865.1 Caryophanales bacterium | reverse complement strand
TTCCACATACCTAATAATAGAATCATCCTCAGACAAATATGAAATATTTAAAAGATCGTCTGAGTAAAACAAAGTAATAGGATTTTTGCTTGAATATGAAGAGAGACATAAATTTATTTCATCAAAAAACCCATTTGGAATATATATATATTTAACGTTTCTTACATTAAAATAATCATTTCTTTTCATTGCAACATGTGTTTTTGGTGTACATATTTTTTTAACTTTTATATTATCTATTTCAATCGGGAAAATAATTGTTTCTTTTGTGAGTCCTTTATCACTTAATTCAGTTATATACGCATATCTTTCATTATTTTTATTGTCAACTATCATAAAATACTTAAAATCTCCAGATGTAATTAAATGTTTCTTATAAGTATCCGCATTAAAACCATATTCATTTTTACATGAAGAAATTAAAAAAAGCATAAATAACAAAATAATTAATAAAAGATTATTTTTGTAATTTTTCATTCAAAACCTCTTTATTCATTTATTATTTTAATATATTTATAAAAGAATATAAATATAAATTTGGTAATTAAAATAATGGCGAAATAATCTTTAAAAGATTACATAATCTTCTAGTAGATTTCTTGAGTTTAAAGTCTTTTGGAACCTTGATTGATGATGAAATCATCTCATCAAAATCTGCGGTTATTTGATCCATACAGTTGCATTTATAAAGGATAGTTCCACACTCAAAATGATGAACTAAGCTTCTAAAATCGAAGTTAATTGTGCCTACGAATGCGAGTTCATTATCAGCTATAACTGTCTTCATATGATTGAATCCTGGAGTGTATAAATAAATATTTACTCCGGCTTCAAGTAGAAAATGGAAGTTAGATTTAGCGAGGGCATATGGAATCTTTTTATCTGGGATTCCAGGCACTATTAGATTTACTTCTACTCCTCTTAAAGCTGCGTTTCTAAGTGAATCAAGTAATTGGTATGTTGGGATTAGGTATGGAGTTGAAATATCAATCCTTTTCTTCGCATAGTTAATCATATTAATATAGTTTTGTTCACCGATTAACGCATCATCAATTGAACCAGGTCCATCGCCAAAAGGCATTACAAAACCAACGTCCTCAAATTTTGGATAATCATAATTTAAGAACTTTTCTGAATCACATACTTCGCCTGTACAAAGATTGAGGTTAGCTAGGAATGTCACAATTAAGTTATTAATTGCGCTTCCTTCAATCTTAACCATTGTATCTTTCCAATATCCAAATCTGATTTCTATATTTGCGTAATCATCACCTAAATTCATTCCACCTGTGAATGCCATCTCATGGTCAATGATTACTATTTTTCTATGGTCTCTATTATTATATACACCTGATAGGATTGGTCTAAATGGATGGAACTTATAACACTTAATTCCGAGAGCCTTAAATACTTTCGGAGTATTACCTGGGATTGTTCCAGAACAGCCCATATCATCATAGATTAATCTAATATCCACTCCTTCTTTTGCTTTTTCAATTAGGACATCTTTTACTTGATTCCAAATTTCACCATCACTAATAATAAAGTATTCAATAAAGATAAATTCTTTAGCTTTCTTAAGTGATTCAATTAGTTCAGGGAAGAATTCTTTTCCATTTTTATAGTAGGTTATTCTTTGGTTCTTATGAACTCCAAGACCGGTAATATTATTGATATATCTAAAAGTTCCTAGGGCATTTCCTAGTTCATTCTCATATTTAGTTCTAGTTCTTTTATTAAGTTCAAACATTGGAGAATAGGCTTCTTTAAACTTCTTAATATTCTTTCTATCTTTTCTTGAGACATTATTTCTACCAAAGATCATAAAGAGAACTGAAGTAAAAAGAGGCATTAGAAGCATTCCGACTATCCATGGGATTTTGAATTCAGGGTCTTCTTCTCTGTTTATTACTCTAAAGAAAATAAGTAGCGAAATAATAAATATCGATAATCTTAAAAGAAGATACACTAAAGTAACTACACCTTTAATAGTTAAGTTTTCAGTCTTAGATAAAATATAATTTACTAAATCTTCTTGGAAAAACTGAATAGCAATTAAAGCCGCAAGCTCTAAAAGTAGAATAAATATTACTAATAAATAACCAGAAAATAGATTCTTTAAAAACTTCTTCATAATCTTACCTCGTATATTTATATTATATAATAAATAAAAATAAAACCACAGTCATTAAACTGTGGTTTATTTTATTATTACTTTGTGAATCTAATTAAAGCCATTGGAGCTCCATCACCTTGACGAGGAGCAAGTTTGAAGATTTGAGTATATCCACCTTGTCTGTCTTTGTATTTTGGAGCGATTTCGTCGAATAAGATTTGAACTGCATATTTACCATCAGCATTCTTTAAGAATCTAACAGTTTCAGCAACTTGACGACGTGCAGCTAAAGTGTTGTCTTTAGCTACTGTAACGAGCTTTTCAACTACACCTGAAAGAAGTTTAGCTTTCTTTTCAGTAGTTTTGATTTCACCGTGGAGAATAAGTTGAGTAGTGAGGTCTCTAATTAAAGCCTTTCTACTAGACATATCTCTGTTTAATTGAGTATATTGATTTGACATAATGTTCTCCTACTGCTTGTTATTGAAACCAAGTCCAATTTCAGCAAGTTTGTCTTTGATTTCTTTTAATGATTTCTTACCAAGATTTCTGATCTTCATCATATCTTCTTCGTTTTGATCAACGAGATCTCTAACAGTATGAATACCAGCTCTCTTTAAGCAGTTATAACTTCTGATACCAAGATCTAAATCTTCAATTGGTTTATCAGGAAGTGCGCTTTCTTCTTCTCTTGGTTTTTCAATTATAGATACTTCTTCTTTAGCTTTATCAGATAAATCGAGTACACTTGATAATTGATCGATTAATATTCTAGCTGCACTTGCTACAGCGTGTTCTGGGCTAATACCACCATTAGTAGTAACGTCCATAACTAATTCTTCAAATGTTGGGTCATCTTTAACCATGATTTTGTTTACGTTGTAACCAACTTTAACAACTGGTGTATAGATAGAGTCAATAGCGATGATACCAGGTTGAGCATTAGCTTTTTCTCTGTTTCTATCAGCATTGTCATAACCTCTACCTTTAGCGGCCTTCATTTGAATTCTTAAGTGTCCAGCGTTAACTTTACAGATATATTGAGTAGGGTTAACTACTTCAACTTGATCATCACAGATGATGTCTTCTGCAGTAACTGTATAAGGACCATCAACATCTATTTCGAGATGTTTTTCTGATACTTCATCAGAGAGGAATTTAAGGACTACATTCTTAAGATTAAGAATAATAGATGTTACATCTTCTACAACTCCTGGAATTGATGTGAATTCATGTTGAACACCATCAATTTCAATTGAGATGATTGCTGCACCAGGAAGAGATGCAAGAAGTACTCTTCTTAATGCGTTACCAATAGTTTGGCCATAACCTCTTTCAAGAGGTTTTAAAGTAAATGTACCTCTTTCTGGATTTTCTTTATCAAGTTCAAATCTAGCTTCAGGCTTGATAAACTTGATTACACTATATGAAGTGTTTTTTGTAGATTCTTGATAATCTTGATAATCGTTGAATTCATCCATAAATGAACCTCCTTATTATCCTCTAGGTCTCTTAGGTGGACGGCAACCATTGTGTGGAATTGGTGTTACATCATAGATAGCTGTAATTTCAAGTCCAGCAACAGCGAGTGATCTAATAGCGGTATCTCTTCCAGGTCCTGGACCCTTAACAGAAACTTCTACCTTTTTCATACCAGCATCCATAGCGCTCTTAGCGGCAGCTTCAGCAGCAAGGCCAGCAGCGAATGGTGTTGATTTCTTTGAACCTTTATATCCTACAGCACCAGCACTGCTCCATGAAACTGCGTTTCCTTCTGGATCAGTAATTGATACGATAGTGTTATTGAATGTAGCGTGAATGTGTGCGATACCGTAAGGGATATTTTTTCTAACTTTACGTTTTCTTGTTACTTGTGCCATTATTATTTTCCTCCCCTACTATTTCTTCTTATTAGTAACAGTCTTTCTAGGACCTTTTCTAGTTCTAGCGTTGTTTCTAGTGTTTTGACCTCTAACAGGAAGTCCACGTCTATGTCTTTGGCCTCTATAACAACCAATATCTAATAAACGTTTAATATCATTTGTGGTGTCTCTTCTTAAGTCACCTTCAATTTTAAATTTTGCGACTTCAGTTCTTATTCTTGTAAGTTCGTCATCTGTAAGATTTTTTACTCTTGTGTCTTCTGAGACATTCGCAGCTTTTAAGACTTTCTTAGCTGTTGATAGACCAACACCATAAATATATGTTAGTGATACAACAACTCTCTTATCATTAGGAATGTCTACACCTACTATACGTGCCATATTCTAAATAATCTCCTTATTTACCCTGTCTTTGTTTGTGTTTAGGGTTTTCACAAATAACCATTACGACTCCATGTCTCTTGATTACTTTGCATTTGTCGCAAATCTTTTTGACCGATGGTCTAGTTTTCATATGCAACTAATCTCCTTATTTTGAATTGTATCTCCTCGTAATTCTGCCACGTGATGTGTCATATGTAGAAACTTCAATTCTGACTTTTTGTCCTTGTAAAATGCGTATGTTATTCATGCGGATTTTACCAGATACGTGAGCATGGATACGATGTCCATTTCCGAGTTCAACGATGAATTCTGTGTTTGGTAGAACTTCTACGACAGTTCCATCAAATTCAATTACGTCATCTTTTGGCATATAAGCCTAATCCTCCTAATTCTATCCTAAGAGGCCATAGAGATGTTTGGCCTCTTAGAATTTAAATATAGATTATCCATTAATAATATTAAGGATATCTTCAAATAGCTCTGGGCTATCTTTTGTTGAATCTACACTGTGAAGGAGTCCTTCGTTTGCGTAGTATTCAATAAGTGGTTTTGTTTGTGCGTTATATACTTTGAGTCTTTCTTTGATAGCTTCTTCTTTATCATCAGCTCTCTGTATTATTTTACCACCACAAACGTCACACACGCCTTCAACTTTTGGATTATGATTACGAGTGTTGTAAATCATACCACAAGTTTTGCATACTCTTCTTGATGAAAGTCTCACGATAACGAGTTCATCACTTGTTTCAAGGTCGAAGACCCCATCAAGTTTCATTCCAAGTTCTGCCATCGCAGATTTTAAGAATTTAGCTTGATTTACAGTTCTTGGATATCCATCAAATAAATAGTTTTTTGTTGGGTCCTTTTTAAGAACTGAACGGATGATTTCATTTGTAACTTCATCTGGAACGAGTAATCCCTTACTGATATAACTATCAGCAAGGAGTCCAAGTTCTGTTTTTTCATGAATTTCATTTCTGAAGATATCTCCAGTAGATAAGTGAACTATGTTCATCTTTTCTTTAAATTCTTTAGCAACAGAACCTTTTCCTGCTCCAGGTTTTCCAAGTAATAAAATATTCATTTATTATTTTAAGAAACCTTCATACTTTTGATCTTGAACGTCAGTAGCTATTTGACGAGCAGTTTCGATAGCAACACCGACAACGATCATCATAGATGTACCACCAATTTCAATTGCACTAGATGCACCGAGCATTGATGCAATAGATGGAAGTGATGCTACAACAACTAAGTATATTGCACCAACGAGTGTAGTGTTGAATATAACTTTAGTTAAATATTGTTCAGTATCATATCCAGGTCTGATACCAGGAATATATGCACCTCTTTGTTGTAAATCTTCTGCTGTCTTTTGTGGATTGATTTGTAAGAATGTATAGAATACTGCAAAGAAGAATATTAATAATACATAGATTACATAACCAAGTACTGCAGATGATGAGAAGATTTGAGAGAGCCACATATAAGCTCCACCGTTTTGATTCATTCCAACGTAACCGATAATAGTTAGTGGAATACCCATAAGTGTTGCAGCAAAGATTACTGGAATAACTGATGCGCTGTTAAGCTTAATTGGGAATGAAGAATCTGATGCGCCTTGGAATTTAGCGCTTGATGGTCTGTTAGCGTATTGGATTTGTACTTTTCTTTGTGATCCTTCAAGGAATACGATTCCAATTAAGATTACGAAGAAGAAGAGTAATGATAGTCCAGCACTAACATACGCATTCCATTTAACACCTTCACCTGTAATATCACTGATTAATGTTCTGATATTTTCAGGGAAAGAGATAATAATACCTATTGTGATTAATAGAGATGTACCGTTTCCTACACCAAATTGAGTAATAAGGTCAGCTAGCCAAATAGTGAATGCTGCACCAGCAGTTAATGTGATAGATACAGCGAAGAGTCCTAAGAATGATGTTCTTCCATATTGGAAGATAGTAGAACTCATACCAAATGTCATAGCGATTGATTGAATAAGGGCGATTACGATACCTAAGTATCTAGTAAGTTGTGATAACTTTTTACGTCCTTCTTCACCTTCTTCTCTCCACTCTGCTAGAGTTGGAATAATATCCATTTCTAGGAGTTCGACGATGATAGATGCAGTAATATAAGGGCCAATACCTAATGCAACAATTGAGTAGTTCCTTAAGGCATCACCAGTGAATGAGTTAATAATACCGATGAAGCCACTAGCGTCTGATGATGCGAATAATTGTACACCATCAACTGCAGGAATCATTGTGCAGATCTTATATACTAGGAAGATCCCCAAGGTAAAGAGGATCTTAAGCATCTCTTCCTTGTTTTTAAAGACCTTCTTAATTGTCTCCATTAGATTTCCTCTACTTTTCCACCTAAGGCTTCAATCTTTTCTTTAGCGCTTGCGCTAAATTTATTTGCCTTAACAGTTAACTTAACTTTAAGTTCACCATTACCTAAAACTTTAAGGCCTGAATATAATTCATTAACGAGTCCAGCTTCTTGTAATGCTTTAGCATCTACAACTGCACCTTCTTTAAAAGCGTTGAGATCTGAAACATTAACGATTGCATAGATAGTTTTACCAACATGAGTAAAGCCTCTCTTAGCTAGTCTCTTATAAAGAGGAGTTTGACCACCTGTAAATCCAAGTCTTGGTCCGCCTCCAGCTCTAGCGCCTTGACCTTTTTGACCACGGCCACTAGTTTTACCGAATCCACAACCATATCCTCTACCAATTTGTACAGAATGATGGAGTGATCCAGGAGTAGGTTTTAAATTATTTAATCCCATAACTATTTAACCTCCTCTACTTTTACTAAGTGTTTAACTTTTTCGATCATACCTCTGATTTGAGGTGTATCGTTTTTGATTACTGTTGAATGGAGCTTTTTGAGTCCTAAAGCTTCAACGTTTTTCTTTTGTTCTGGAAGATGAGCGATAGTGCTCTTGATTAATGTGATCTTTAACATTATTTGAGTACCTTCCTTGATTCGATTCCTCTCATTTCAGCTACTTGTTCAACATTTCTGAGTTGCTTTAAACCATCAAATGTAGCTCTAACAACGTTTACTGGAGTGTTTGAACCGAGACACTTAGATAATACATCTTCAACACCAGCGAGTTCCATAATAGCACGAACTGGTCCACCAGCTGAGATACCTGTACCAGGTACGGCTGGTTTTAGAAGAACTGAACCTGATCCATAGTGTCCAATAACTTCATGAGGTAATGTTGTTCTATATAGTGGAACTTTGATTAAGTTCTTTTCAGCATCCTTAGTTGCTTTCTTAATTGCATCTGGTACTTCATGAGCTTTACCAGTTCCAAATCCTACTAGACCTTTGCCATCGCCGATAACAACGAGAGCATTGAAACGCATTCTTCTACCACCCTTAACGACTTTAGTGATACGGCCAACTGATACAAGACGAGATTCATATGGAGAATCTTCTCTTTCTTCTTCTCTTCTTCTATCAGATCTTCTTGGACGATCTTCTCTTCTAGGAGCGGCTTCTTTAACTTCTTCTTGAGCTTCAGTAGCTTCAACTACTTCTTCTACTAATACTTTTTCTTCTGCCATAGTTTTTCTCCTTAGAATTTTAGTCCTGCTTCACGAGCAGCTTCAGCTAATGCTTTAACTCTACCATGATAGATATAACCACCACGGTCGAATACAACCTCAGTAATACCTGCCTTGAGTGCAGCTTCTGCTACTGCTTTGCCAACAGCTTTAGCACCTTCAATGTTTGAACCATTTTTGAGCTTTAAGCTTGAAGCACTAACGAGTGTTACACCTTTAGTGTCATCGATTACTTGAGCATAGATATTTGTGTTAGAACGGAAGACATTTAATCTAGGACGAGCTTCAGTTCCACTTACTGTTTGTCTTACACGCGCATGTCTTTTAAGTCTTTGCGCATTAGAATCATAAATTTTAATCATGTTACTTAGCAGTCTTTCCTTCTTTTCTTCTTACATTTTCGCCTTTATATCTGATACCCTTTCCTAGATAAGGTTCAGGAGGTCTAACACCTCTAACACCGGCTGCGAATTCGCCGATAACTTGTTTATCATAACCTGTGATTACGATATCTGTTTGAGTTGGGAGTTCAACTTTTAAGCCAGCTGGAATCTCCATAACTACTGGGTTAGAATAACCGATAATTAAAGTTAATTGTGAACCAGCAGTTGTAGCACGGTAACCTGTACCCTTAATTTCAAGAGCAATCTTGAAACCTTCAGAGCAACCAACAACCATATTATTGATTAGGGCTCTTACTGTTCCATGATATGTGCTTGAGAATTGTGTTGGATTTTCAGGAAGTGATACATGTACTTGATTGTCTTTAACTTCAATTACAACGTCATTCTTGAATTGGCGAGATAATTCGCCTTTAGGACCTTTAACAGTTACTAAGTTGTTTACAACTTCAACTGTAGTTCCTTGAGGAATGTTAATAGCCTTTTTACCAATACGACTCATAATATCCTCCTACCATACATAAGCGACAACTTCGCCGCCGAGTAATTGTTTTCTAGCTTCTTTGTCAGACATAATGCCTTTAGAAGTTGAGATAACAGCTACACCAAGACCGTTTAATACTTTAGGGAGTTTATCAGCTTGAGCGTAAACTCTAAGACCTGGCTTACTGATTCTCTTTAAACCTTGGATAACTCTTTCTTTATTAGATAAATATTTAAGAGTTACTACGATTTCGTTTCTGTGAGATACTTCGTTTCTCTTAACTTCGTATCCTTCGATATATCCTTCAACCTTTAATACATTTAAGATTTCTGTTTTAACCTTTGATAGAGGGATATTCACAGTCTTATATTTCATTGCGTTTGCATTTCTGATACGAGTTAACATATCTGCAATTGGATCTGTCATCATATTACTTTACCTCCTACCAACTTGATTTTGTTACTCCTGGGATTTGACCTTCAGAAGCTAATTCTCTAAAACAGATACGGCAAAGATGGAACTTTCTATATACTGCATGAGGACGTCCACATCTTTCACATCTTGTATATACTCTTGTTGAGAATTTTTGTGGTTTTTTAGATCTAACAACTTGTGATTTCTTTGCCATAATCTACTCCTTGTGAGCGAATGGAACACCAATGAGCTTTAAAAGTTCACGTGCTTCTTCGTCAGTCTTAGCTGTTGTTACCATACAGATGTCAAGACCTCTAACCTTACTAACTTTATCTAAGTTAATTTCAGGGAAGATGATTTGTTCTTTAACACCAAGTGTATAGTTTCCTCTACCATCAAAGGCTTTATCAGATACACCTCTAAAGTCTCTAACACGAGGAAGAGTGATTGATACGAGTTTATCTAAGAACTCATACATTCTTTCACCTCTTAATGTAACCTTAGCACCAATCTTCATACCTTCACGGAGTTTGAAGTTAGCGATAGATTTCTTAGCTGTAGTGATAACTGGTTTTTGGCCAGTTAATTGAGTTAAATCAGATACTGCATCATCTAATAATTTAGAGTTAGCGATAGAGTCTCCAACACCCATATTAACTACAATCTTAACCATCTTAGGGCACATCATAGGAGTTGAATAGTTATACTTTTCCATTAAAGCAGGTTGAATTTCATTGATATATTTTTCATGTAATCTATTCATACTTTTCACCTACTAGTCAATTTGTTCTCCAGTCTTTTTAGCAACTCTAACCTTACGAGTTACTTCTGGAGCACCTTTTTTCTTACCTTTTTCAGTTACAGTAGTGTAACCTACTCTAGTCTTAGTTTTATCTTTACCAACTACGAGCATAACGTTAGATGCGTCAATCTTTGCTGCTTTGTCAACGATTCCACCATCTGGGTTAGCTTGAGAAGGTTTTTGATGTACTTTGTTTACTCTTAAGCCTTCGCCTTCAAGAACAACTCTATTTTCTTTAGTGAGTACAGCAACGATCTTACCAGTTTTACCTTTATCAACGCCACTTAATACTACTACTTGATCACCTTTCTTAAGTTTCATACTATCCTCCTATAATACTTCTGGAGCGAGAGATACGATCTTAGTGAATTGTTTATCACGGAGTTCTCTTGCAACTGGACCAAAAATACGAGTTCCTTTTGGATTCTTTTCAGCATCGATAATAACAGCTGCGTTATCATCAAATTTGATTGAAGAACCATCAGGTCTTTGGATGCTTCTTGTAGTTCTTACAATAACAGCCTTAACGATATCAGATGTTTTAACTACACCACCATTGTTAGATGATTTAACTGTAGCAACAATGATATCACCTACATGGGCGAACTTTCTGTGAGTTCCACCAAGTACTTTAATGCACATAATTTCTTTAGCGCCTGAGTTATCAGCGACTCTGAGTCTTGAGAATGATTGAATCATATTTGCTATCTCCTATAATTGAACCTTCTTTTCAAGAACCTTAACTAAACGGAAACGTTTAGTGGCTGATAGAGGTCTACATTCCATGATTTGAACTGTATCACCAACGTGTGCTTCGTTGTTTTCGTCATGAGCATGGAACTTCTTAGTTTTCATAACTCTCTTAGAGTAGATAGGGTGTTTCTTGTCAGTAGTAACGAGTACAACGATTGACTTATCATTTTTATCTGATACAACTACACCAGTAAAAGTCTTTCTAGTTTCAGTTTCTCTTGCCATTGTTTAACCTCCTATCTTAAGCGTTTGCTCTCTCAGTTAATACTGTAGAGAGTCTTGCGATTGTCTTTTTAGTTTTGCTGATTTCAGCGGTATTTGTGAGCTTACCAGTAGCTTGTTCGAGTCTTAAATCAAATAACTTTTTCTTTAAATCTTTGATTTCTTTTTCGATTTCTTCATTAGTAAGCTTTCTAATTTCTTCAATTCTCATAGCTACTTAGTCTCCCTTTTAATTACTTTAGTGAGTACAGGAAGTTTTGCAGCACCAAGTCTGAATGCTTCTTTTGCTTGTTCTTCAGTTACGCCAGCAACTTCAAATAAGATAACTCCTTCTTTTACTACTGCTACATAACCTTCAACGTTACCTTTACCAGAACCCATACGAACTTCGAGTGGTTTCTTAGTTTTAGCTAAGTGTGGGAATACTTTGATCCATACTTTACCAGTTCTATCTAAATATCTAGTGATAGCAACTCTGCATGCTTCAAGTTGGTTTGAAGTTACCCATGCACCTTCTTTTGCAACTAAACCGTAATCACCGAATGCGAGTTCAGTTCCACCTTTAGCGTGTCCCTCGAAAGAGATACGATGAGGTCTTCTATACTTAGTTCTCTTTGGTGTTAACATAGTCTTACTCCTCTACTCTTGGACGTTTTGGACCATTAGCTTGTGGGCGTCTTGGTCTAGCTGGTCTTTCTTCAGCTACGTCATCTTGTACTTTTCCCTTAAGCACTTCACCTTTATAGATCCATACTTTAACACCGAGAATACCATAAGTAGTCTTAGCTTCTGTATGAGCATAGTCTATATCAGCTCTTAAAGTGTGTAGTGGAACATTTCCTTCAGAATAACCTTCACTACGAGCGATTTCAGCTCCAGCGAGTCTTCCGCTAATTAATGTCTTGCATCCTTTAGCTCCAGATTTCATAGCTCTCATGATAGCGAGTTTTTGAACTCTTCTGAAAGATGCTCTGTTTTCAAGTTGGCTTGCAATATTCTTTGCAACTAAAGTTGCATCTAAGTCAGGGCGTTTAACTTCTCTAACATTTAAGAATACATTTTTGCCAGTTAATTTTGTGAGTTCATCAACAACTTCTTTCTTGATAGCGCCTTCTCTACCAATAACCATACCAGGTTTAGCAGTGAATACTGTAACGATAACTTTCTTGTTTGATCTTTCAATAACAGTTTTAGATACAGATGCGTTAACGTACTTCTTGTCGATGTACTTTCTAATCTTTAAATCTTCTTCTAAGAGTGTAGGAACTTCTTTTTGTGGAGCATACCATCTAGCATCCCAAGTTCTAATTACACCTAATCTTAAACCATTTGGATTTACTTTTTGTCCCATAATTATTCCCTCTCTCCTAGAGTGCAATGAATTGAGCAAGTTCTCTTAAGGATGGCGAAGCCTTGTCCTTTAGCATGAGGTTGCATTCTCTTCATTGTTGGTCCTTCATTTGCGAAACATTCTTTAACATAGAGTTTAGATTCTACCATGTTGAAGTTGTTTACAGCGTTTGCTTTAGCAGCATATACAACTTTATATACTTCTTTAGCAGCGCCTCTATTTAAATTCTTAAGAATAGCTAATGCTTGATCAACATCTTTTCCTCTAATGAGGTCTAATACTAAACGAGCTTTTCTAGGAGCTATTCTAACTAAACTTACACTTGCTTTTGCTTCCATGTGTTCCTCCTAGTCATCACCAGATGTATGTCCCTTGAATTGTCTAGTTGGAGCAAATTCACCGAGTTTGTGTCCAACCATATCTTCAACTACATATACTGGAACGTGTTGTTTACCATTGTGAACGGCAATTGTTAAACCGATCATTTCTGGGAGTATTGTTGATGATCTTGACCAAGTTTGAATAACTTTCTTGTTCTTTTGTGCTTGAGCTTCTCTAACTTTCTTTAGTAAAGCTTCTTGAACGAATGGTCCTTTTTTAACTGATCTTGACATAATATCACCTACTACTTACCATTTCTTCTTCTTACAATGTACTTGCTTGAAGGATTCTTCTTGCTTCTTGTCTTAACGCCAAGAGCTTTCTTACCCCATGGAGTCATTGGAGATGGATGTCCAATTGGTTGACGTCCTTCACCTCCACCATGAGCGTGGTCATTAGGGTTCATAACAGAACCTCTAACTGTTGGTCTAACACCTTGATGTCTAACT
>JAEEXP010000028.1 GCA_016287865.1 Caryophanales bacterium | reverse complement strand
AGTTCATGCATTTACCAACTAGATAGTCATCATTTCCGCCTGCAGCGCCCATTAGCCAAGTTCCGCCCCAGTAGTAGTAAGCTGGACCTTCACAAACTGCCCAGTCACCTTTACAACCTTTTTCTGGATCTTGAGCATTACCCATACAGAAGTTGTAGTACCAAGCTGGACCAAACCAACAGAATGTCTTACCAGTTGCGAACATTTCGTTTGTACATTCATCATCCCAAATACCAGCTGTTAATGTATAACCGTTCTTAATGAAGTTTTCAGCTTGAGCCATCCAAGCTTCGATTTGTGGATCGAATTGTAACTTGAGATCATCATTAACCCAAGGTTGAGTAACATTGTTAGAGAATGCACGGTAAGTTTCAGCGAATGAAGAAGTCATATAATAACCTTTAGCCTTCATATCAGCAGCTACAGCATTGAATTTATCCCAGTTAGAGATCTTTTCTTGAACTTTAGCTGGATCGTCAGTTCCGAATACAGCCTTAGCAATTGATCTTCTATAGATAACGCCAGCTGGGCAGCATTGGAATGATACACCCTTAACAACACCTTTAGAATCAGAAGCAACTTGGCTAGTGTATTTATAAGTGTTACTTAAGTTGAAAACACCAAGATCTTTAATAGGAGTAGTGTATTTACTGTTAGAGTACTTTAAGATGTAGTCAGCTTCAGCTAAGAACATATCAACTTTTTCATCATCACTAGCTGTTTCATTAGCTTTAAGATGTGTGTCTAATGCCTTTTGATATTGTCCACCTTCAGATGGTACGATAGTCCATTTAACTAATTTGCCATCATAATGATACTCTTTTGGTTTTAAAGAATCATCTTTCTTTTCAGCAGCTTCAACGAATTTTGCTCTTTCATCACAAACGTATTTTTCAAAGAAGCCTTTGAATTCTTCGTTCCATGCCATGATATGGAAAACTTTAGAATCTGATTTAGCAGGAGCTTTTCTACAACCTACTAATGTTAGTGCTGCGATTGCAGCAAACAAACCTAAAAATAATTTTTTCATTTTTCCTCCGTTTATTATATTAAAAAAATTATATTTTGTTTACAATCTTATTTGGTTTTGTTCACTTAAACGTTTAAGTAAACTCAAAAAATTATAAGCCAACAGTTCAAATTTCTGATACCAAAATGGTTAAAATTGTGTATGTTTTGGTATAAATTATCAAACCACTAGCTTTCTAGACACCATTATTCTATCAAATGTTAAATAAAATGTAAACGTTTTTTTTCAACTTCTTAAACGTTTTAGTGTTTTACGTAAAAAATTAACAATTTAATGCAATTTCTTTTATAATTTTTATTATAAATCGTACTTTTTCATAAATTTATACACGATAAAAATTAACAAAAATATTTTTTAATTAATTCAAATTAAGCTTCTTCTTATGCTATTTAGGCAATAAAAAAGACAACGGCTAACCATTGTCTAATTTATATCTTTTACAGTTTGACCTTCTTGTAGCCATCCCTTAATAATCATTTGTTCTGGGATAGATGATTTAGGATTCTCTATGATCTCAATTAACTTTCTTGCTGATTGACGACCAATCTCTACTGAGTCTTGAACGTAAGTTGTTATTATAGGTCTTATTAATCTAGATAGTTTAATTCCATCATATCCAACAATTGAAATATCATCAGGAATTCTTAAACCATTCTTTTCTATAATAGTGATTCCACCAAGCAGTGAATAGTCATCAGGATAGATTATTACAGTAGGTCTATCTTTAAGTGCTAGTAATTCTCTTGTAGCTATTGCACTAACTTTTGGTAAGTGATAACGACCTTCTTTAACATATTCTTCTTTTACTTGAATACCATTTTCTTCACATGCACGATAGAAGCTTGATACACGCTTTTGAGTAACTGATGTTTCATCACCTTTAATAAAAGCAATCTTTTTGTGGCCCATTTTAGCCAAATAGTTAACAATATCCATCTCACCTTGAATATTATCAGACGATACACATGACTTTCCATCAAAGGAATAATCTATAGTTACAGTAGGTATTTCACTATCTACAAGATTAATTACTTCTGGATCTTTAAAATTTACAGAAGCAATGATTACACCATCAACATTTCTATATTTAGCATGTTCATAGAAAGTTAAATCATTTTGTTTTAAATGGTGAGATATAAATGTAATATCATATCCATATGCTTCTGCTTCATTCTTAATTGCATTTAACATAGAAGAGAAATATTCATGTTCTAGACCAGAACTTGTTTCGTCAACAAAAAGCACGCCAATGTTATAGCTTCTATTAGTCTTAAGAAGTTGAGCAGATGAATTAGGAATATATCCCATTTCTTTTGCTACTTTTCTTATATATTCAGCTGTCTTTTCATTTAAGTCTGAATTACCATGTAGTGCTTTACTTACTGATGCAATTGAAACACCACACTTTTCAGCAATGTCTTTAATTTTGATCATAAATATACTTCTTTTCCAATTTTAAACGTTTAAGTTTTAATTACCAAATATTATAAATATTAAGGTGATAATAGTCAACCACTTTTCAAAAAGTTAGTAAAAAAGTGTTGATTTTACAAAAAAACGTATTTATAATTAAAATATACGTAACTTAAACGTTTACGGAAACACTTTTGAGGTATGTTTATGAAGTACGGACATTTTGATGACCTAAATTATGAATATGTAATAACTGATTATAATACACCACTTCCATGGATTAACTATTACGGACAAGATGGATTCTTTTCTCTAATGAGTAACACATGCGGTGGATACATGTTCTATAAAGACGCTAAGCTTAGAAGAATTACGAGATTCAGATATAATAGTACTCCTCGTGATAATGGTGGTAGATATTACTATATTAATGATAATGGAACTATTTGGAATCCAGGATTCCTTCCAACTAAGACAAAACTTGATAGTTATAAATGCCGTCATGGTTTAGGTTATAGTATCTTTGAAAGTGAAAAGAATGGTCTTAAATGTGAACTATTATGTTTCGTTCCACTTAAAGACTTATGTGAAATCAATCAAATAACTCTAACTAATAATACTAATGAAGTTAAAAACATTACTTTACACGGTGTTATTGAATGGTGTTTATGGAATGCAGTAGATGATCAAACTAACTTCCAAAGAAATTATAGTATTGGTGAAGTTGAAGTTGATGATACTACAATCTACCATAAAACTGAATATAGAGAACGTCGTAACCACTTCTCCTTCTATCATGTTAGTGAGAAGCATGATGGTTTCGATACCGATTTAGATACATTTACTGGTTTATATAATAGCTATAGAGATGCAGATGCAGTTATGAATGCTAAATCATTTAATAGTATGGCATCTGGTTGGTCACCAATTGCGTCACATATGTTTAAGTTTGCACTTAAACCAAGAGAATCTAAGACTATCATCTTCCAAACTGGTTATATTGAAAATGATGAAGATAAGAAATTCACTTCATTAAACGTTATTAATAAAGAAAAAGCTTATGCTTTACAAAAGAAATATCAAACTAAAGAAGCCGTTTTAAAAGCCTTTAATGAACTTAAAGAAAACTGGTTAACTCTTCTTTCAAGATTACATATTGAATCAAACAATGAAAAGTTCGATAGAATGGTAAACATCTGGAACCAATATCAATGTATGGTTACATTCAATATGTCGCGTAGTGCTTCTTACTTTGAAAGTGGTACTGGACGTGGTATGGGATTTAGAGATAGTTGCCAAGACTTACTTGGATTCCTTCATTTAATTCCAGAAAGAACCAGAGAAAGAATTAAAGATATTGCCTCAATTCAATTTGAAGATGGTTCTACTTATCATCAATACCAACCTCTAACTAAACGTGGTAATGCAGATATCGGTGGTGGATTTAATGATGATCCACTCTGGCTAATTGCGGCTGTAAGTCAATATATTAAAGAAACTGGTGATTATACAATTCTAGATGAACCTACTCCATTTAATAATGTTGAAGGAAGTGAAAAGCCATTAATTGATCACTTAAGAGCTTCTATTAATTTCACTATTACACATAAAGGTCCGCATGGTCTTCCACTAATTGGTCGCGCTGACTGGAATGACTGTCTTAATTTAAACTGTTTCTCAAAAACACCAGGTGAATCTTTCCAAACTGTTTCTAATTTTGAATCAGGTAAAGCTGAATCAGTATTCATCGCTGGTATGTTTGTATTATACGGAAATGAGTTTAAACAAATTCTAAATCATATAGGTTTAACTGATGAAGCAACTAAGCTTGAAAAAGAAATTAAATCAGTTGAGGATGCAGTTATCAAATATGGTTGGGATGGCGAATGGTTCTTAAGAGCATATGATGCTTTCGAACATAAGATTGGTAGCCACGAATGTGAAGATGGTCAAATATATATTGAACCTCAAGGTTTCTGTACAATGGCTAAAATTGGTCAAAGTTTAGGTTATGGCAAGAAAGCCTTAGATTCAGTTGAAAAATATCTAACTAATGATTATGGTGTAGAAATCTTACATCCATCATATAAAGAATATCACCTTGAACTTGGCGAGGTATCAAGTTATCCAATGGGATATAAAGAGAATGGTTCTGTCTTCTGTCATAATAACCCATGGATAGTTATCGCAAATACTGTAATCGGTAATAATGAAAGAGCGTTTGATGTATATAGAAGAAACTGCCCTGCTTATTTAGAGGACGTTTCTGAAATACATAAAACTGAACCTTATATCTATTCTCAAACTATCGCAGGTAGAGATGCTAAAAACTATGGCGAAGCTAAGAATAGCTGGCTTACTGGTACTGCTTCTTGGACTATGTATGCTGCAAGTCAAGCCATCCTCGGTATTAAACCTGATTATGATGGATTAATTGTTGATCCGCATCTACCTAAGAGTATTAACAAGATCCATGCAACAAGAATCTTTAGAAATGTTAAATACAATATCACTATCTTAAATAGTTGTAGTGGTAAATATGAAATGATTGTTGATGGTAAGAAACTTGAAGGAAACATCATTCCATACGAAGAAACTAATAAAGTTATAAATGTCGAAATAAGAATATAGATTTTATTCTTCATTCATCTCCTTAAAAAAGAAGCTAGTGTTACAGCTCACTAGCTTCTTTTGTTTTTTGTCTTTATTCTTGTGGTTGAGTTTCAAGTCTTTCTTCTTTTCTTCTTTTAGTTATAAGACCAACAAGTGCCTTTATACCTAAGATTATTCCTACCATTAAAAGTGATAGAGGAATATAGAATAAAAGCATAATAGCTGTATATATGCCTCTTAGGCCATGTGATGCTAATGCGTTTGCGATAGTTGGCATGAGTGGTGCACCATCTCCAGCATATAAAAGCATATAGTCAGTCTTTAAAATATAATCTACTGGGATAACTATAATAGACATAATTACTATAGGAATGAATGATAAAAGCACTGTCTTTAAAGTAATCTTATAGTAATTCGATACGATAATAGCTAAAGCTACAAAGAACATAAAGTAATGGAAGAAATAAGAATATAAAGCTCCATATGTGAATATCGGGTAGAACTTAAATCCATTTACAGTAAATACTCCTGTAGCACCAGCTAGAAGCCCAATAGTTACAAGGAAAGCTAAAGATATTTCTTTCGCTTTTCCTTTTGCCCATCCAGCAATCAATAAGCAATAAATATAAATTGAACAAGTATAAAGAGGTAGTCCGCCAGTAAAATTGAATGGGTGACCATGTTTAGTGCATTCTACTCCTTCCCAAATCTCATATACAATTTCTCCTACAAGCACCAATATAGACATAACTTTTAAGAAGTTAGTCATCCATGCTTCACTTCTTTTTCTAATCACGAAAAGCATAGTGATTAAAAGAGAGAATGTGACAATAAGTAAAATTATATGAGCTAATCCATATGTATCAGGAGTAAACCCAATAAAGTCATCTTTATATTTAAAAAAGTTCATAACAATACCTCAAATTATATTTCTTTGAGTATTATAGCATTAATATATAAAATACAAGCAATAAAAAAACCGCGAGATTACTCTCGCAGTTTTAGAATTGATTAAAAACCTACTGATATAGTTATAACTACATTTCGAAGAGTTACTGTCATAGTACTTCTAATTAGAGGGATTCTATCGTCTACTAATTTAACATATATTGTATATGCACCTTCAGAATCAGAATCCTCCTCTGTTAGATATTCATCAGCAGCATATACTCTTTCACCTTTCATTAAAGTAAGCGTATATTGAGCAGGATCTAATGTAGCATCATAGATAAATCCAGTTCCAGGTTGTTTAAGTCTTAATGAAACATCAAATACAGTTGTAAGAACTTCCGAAACTAATACACCTGGTTCAGAATCAGAATAATCACCATAGTATGATCCACCGAGTGATACACTTAATCCAACACATCTACCTTGAACTTCAGTTGATGGCCATAATTCTCTTCCGTATAAACTACTAAGTTGTAGTACGAAACCATTAGTAGCAGTGAATGTAATAGGATGATTACCATCAGCGTTATATGGATCATCAACTTGTATTCTTGTTTCTCTTTCACCTGTATAAGAAACAATAGTGTTTACAGTTCGAGTTTGTTCTACATAATTTCCTGAACCATCATTCTTATAATACTTACAAGTGATTGTAGTTGCAGCTTCTTCTTCAGGAGTTAATGCTTTAAATATAAATGTAACAAATTGACATTCATGTGTTGTATCTAAATTGAATTCAAATGTTTCCCCTGCTGGGATTTTAATAACTTTGTTTTCTACATCAAGAACACCACCTGACATTCCATTTAAAATATCAAACATTGATGAACCAAAATTAGTAATCTCTGAAACATTTGTGTTCTCAGTATAATTCTTAGCTAAATCACTTGGATTTAAGTTAAAGCTCATATTCTTTTCATAGATAGTAAATAGTGGATCATTTTCAAGATCTTTATCATAGATTAATTGTGCTTTATCATTGAATTCAGGAACTAATAAATTAAGTTCAGCTTCTGTAGCTACATTTTGAATCTTATTTTCATATTCAGCTTTTAGTAAAGCTAGTTCTTCTTTAGACTCATCATATACTAAACTTTTATTTCGACCATTATATCTAGTTTGAAGTAAAGCAAGTGCTGCAGTAATCTTATCAGCAATGCCTTCTTCTCTAGCAGTTTCTGTATAAACTGCTTTATAAGTCTTATTAGAATTTACAACTTCAAGTGCAGGAGTCCATCCAGAGAATTGATATGCATATTCACTGTCAGCTGCTCTATGTGGTTCTTCTGGTAATTCAATATCAGCAACTGCTGTACCTTTAGCGTATTCTTTACCAGCAAGTAATACTGTATCGTCATAATCAACGAACTCAATAGTAAACTTTTGTACTTGGGTTGGTTGAACAGTTGGAGTTTGAGTTGTAGGTGTTTGAGTTACATTAACTTGAGTAGTATTTGTCGCACTATGATGTTGTCCTCCACCTTCTCCTCCACCATGAATAAATGTTTGAGGTTGAGTTGTATTACTATTTTGTGGTTTTCTACAATGTTTTAAGCATAACAAAGCTACTACAATTAAAATAATTACTACCACAAGAATAAAAAGTAAAATAATACCTTTCTTTCTTCTTTCATCGTCGTCATCTTCATCTTTCTTTTTCTTAGGTTCTTCAACCTCTTCCTTTTGAGGTTCTAAAGCTTGAGGTGTTTCCTCTTCTTTAACTTCTTCTGAAATCACTTCTTGTTGTTCTTCTTCTTGGATTTCATTTTCCATTAATTCTTTTTCTTCAGACATTTTTGACCTCCACTTATTAATTAAACAATTAATATAATCTATCCTCATTATATTAAGTATTTATTTCAAAAACAATAAAATGGAGGCAAATTTCTTACTCTATAGTGCTATTTACTCACATCTTTTACACATACAAAGAAATCTTCACAACTTATTCATATTTGACACATTTTAATAATAATTTAAACAAACAAAAGCTCCTATTTGGTTAGGAGCATTTTATTTAATTAAATCTAATTAAGGACAATCTCTTTTTTGAATATGGTGTAAATAAATACCAGTTCAAAAAGTCATAACGGTAAGTAAGCATTAAAAAAGAACCAAACTCAAATGAGTTTAGTTCTTAATTATTACTTAAGATATATCTTTATCGTTATTTTGAGATGAGCTATTTTCTTCTTTAGGTTTTCTAATATTAACAATAGCATTAACTAGAATACCTAAGAGTAATGCACAAGCAACTTCTGTTACTTTAATTAATAAATCACCAGTACCATTATAAATATTAAGTGTAAGTCCTCCAACACCAGCAATTAAGATTACTGAAACAACGAATAAGTTTCTGTTGTCACTTAAATCAACACCTTGTAACATCTTTAATCCAGATACTGCAATAAATCCATAAAGTGCGATACATACACCACCCATTACACAATTTGGAATTGTAGCTAAGAATGTAATAAACGGTGCAAAGAATGAAATTAAAATCGCTAAAACTGCTGTTGTAAGAATTGTATATACTGATGCGTTTCTTGAGATAGCAACACAACCAATAGATTCACCATATGTTGTATTAGGGCATCCACCGAATAATGCACCTGCAAATGAACCAACACCATCACCAAGAAGTGTATTATCAAGTCCTGGTTCTGTTAATAAATCTTTCCCAATAATTGTTGATAAATTCTTGTGGTCTGCGATATGTTCTGCAAATACTACAAATGCTACTGGAATATAGGCAACAGCAATTGTTCCAACATAACTAAAGAATTTTCCTACTGATTCAAAATCATCAAATGACTTAAATGCTTTAATGAATGTGAAATCAGGTAACCATTTCATATCATTAAATAATTCAAAGTTGATAATCTTCATTTGATCAATGTTTGCTGCATAACCAATACCTGTAAAGATTGCTGCAAGTATATATCCTGCTAGAATTCCAATAATAAATGGAATCATCTTCATCATCTTCTTTCCATAAACAGATGATACTATTGTTACTATTAATGTTACTAGACCACAAAGAAGTGCAAGCCAAGGTGATGCAAGTCTTTCTCCTGCTGCGTTTAATACACTACCAGCAGTTAAATCACCAACTGCATTACCAGCAAGTGATAATCCAATAATTGCTACTGTTGGACCAATGATTACTGCAGGCATTATTTTTTCAACCCATTTAGTTCCAGTAAATCTAACTAATAATGCAAGGATTACATAAATTAAACCTGCAAAGAATGCGCCAAGTATTAATCCAAAGAAACCAGCATTAACACTAACAGCTCCAGCAAATGCAGCACTCATTGAACCTAAGAACGCAAATGATGATCCTAAGAAAACTGGACTCTTAAATTTAGTAAACACTAGATAAACAAGTGTACCAATACCTGCGCCAAATAAAGCAGCAGATTGACTCATGCCATTACCAACAATAGCTGGCACAGCAATAGTTGCAGCTAAAATAGCTAACAATTGTTGTAAGGCAAAAATAACATTTTTGCCAAATGAAGGCTTATCGCCCACATTAAAAAATAGTTCTTCTCTCATAACAAAACCCTTCCTTTTTTATATTTTTATATATATTTGAAATATATATTCTATTCTCTTTTATTCCCACTCGATTGTTGCAGGAGGTTTAGGTGATATATCAACTAAGACTCTATTGATTCCATTAACTTCTTTAAGCATTCTATCTCTAATCTTAGTCAATATAGCGTGTGGTATTTCAGGAGTTGAAGCACTTGTTGCATCAACCGAATCAATAGCTCTAATTACCACAAAATATTCTTCTGTTCGTTTATTATCTTTAATACCTACGCTCTTATAATCAGGAACGATTGTAAAGTATTGCCAAAATACTTTATCTAGTCCATTCTTTTCAAATTCATCACGTAAAATTGCGTCTGTTTCTCTTACTATTTCAAGTCTTTCTTTAGTAATTGCGCCAACACATCTTACTCCTAGGCCTGGGCCTGGGAATGGTTGACGATAAACCATTTTATAAGGTAATCCTAAGGCAAGACCAATTTGTCTAACTTCATCCTTATATAAATATTTAATTGGTTCAATCAAACTAAAATTTAAATCTTCAGGTAGACCACCAACATTATGGTGTGCCTTTATTCCTTTACTCTCTAAAATATCAGGATATATAGTTCCTTGGCCTAAGTATTTAATACCGTCAAGTTTTCTTGCCTCTTCAGCAAAAACATCAATAAACTCTTTTCCGATTATCTTACGTTTCGTCTCTGGTTCTTTAACACCTTTTAATTTATCTAAGAATCTATCTTGAGCATCAATATAGATTAAATTAGCGTTTAATTCATTTTTAAATGTATCAATAACTTGCTTTGATTCATCCTTACGAAGAAGTCCATGATTAACATGTACACAGATAAGGTTTTTACCTATAGCTTTAATAAGCAGTGCTGCACAAACCGATGAATCAACTCCACCAGATAGAGCTAATAAAACCTTATTGTTTCCTACTTCATCTTGAATCTCTTTTACTGCTTTTTCAATAAATTCAAGAGCCTTATCCTTATTATCAATTCTTTCTAATGATACTGGTCTAACATCATTCATTTACCTTTCCTCCCTATCATAATTTAGTCCGAGACTCCTCGGTGCTTGTGAACCTCTTTTATCAACAATTGAGTTTATAATTAATACTACAATTGTTACTAAATAAGGTATTATTTCAAATAGTGCTTCATGACTACCAGGTATAAAACTTCCAAGTACCGATAGTAGTCCAAATAAAATTGATCCAGCTATACCAAATAATGGTTTCCACATAGAGAATATTACAAGGGCAACTGCCACCCAGCCGAAGGCTTGAATATCAACATCTAAGAATGATGAACCTCTAGTTCTATCCATCACATAATATAGTCCGCCAAGACCAGCTATAGCTGATCCTAAAATAACAAATATATATTTATATCTATTAACGTTTATTCCTTGAGCATCAGCGGTTTGAGGTGATTCACCAATAGCTCTTGCATATAAACCAAACTTAGTCTTTTTAAATATAATATGTATTACTACAGCAAGGATAATTGCCAAGTAAACTAATAATCCGTATGAAAGGAATATCTCTCCAAACCAACCTAGGTTTTGATATCCTACAAATAAAGTCTTTATGGCATTACTTGCGTTTGTAAAATTAGATATATTAGTCGGATCTGATGAATATACCATCTTACCAATTCCTTTCATAACACCTAAACCAAATGTTGTAAGAATTAAACCTGTAACATTTTGATTTGATTTAAGTGTTATTGTGAAGAATGCATATATAAGACCACCTAATGCTGCAAATAACATTGAAAAGATTATTGTTATTATAAGTATTAGTGGTGTGATTATATTTGTAGTTCCAAATATAATAAAATATACATTTACGCCAATTACGCCACCTAAGGCACCCATTGACATAATTCCAGGGATACCAAGATTAAGGTGTCCTACTTTTTCATTAGTTATTTCTCCGATGCAGCCATATAAGTAAACTATGCCTACAGCTATGGCATTTTGAAGTAATGCTATCATTTGGCTACACCCTCCTTCTTTTTATTTACTTTTTCTCTTCTATACTTCCATTTCATCTCAATTTTTCTATAGTCAATTTTATATCTGATTACAAACTCAGCAATTAAAATTGAGAAGAAAATTAGTCCAAATACGAAGTATACTAAATCACTAGAACCTAGTCCTCCAGCAGATGTAACTTTAGACATTCCATTGTTTAAGAATGAGAATAACAATGAAATTCCACCCATATAAACCGGATTAAAGTTAGCAAGCCAAGAAACTAAAATACCGTTGAATGATGTTTGAGCATAAACATTATTAGCACTATGATTTATAGCTGTGACTAATAAAAACGCCATAACTCCAGTTACTAGTCCTGATAAAGCTGTAGTTCTAATAATTATTCTTTTTGTATCCATTGCAACATATTTAGCAGTTTTTAAACTATCACCTCCAACTGATATCTCATATCCATGCTTAGTAAGTTGCATATATCCCATAACTAATACAGACATTATTATTACGATTAGTATGGTAACCATATATCCTAAATTTGTATTAGATCCAACTAGCCATCCAGCTTGTGTAATAAAGTTGATTTGACCAGTTGACGAGTTTCCATTTGATAAAACAATGTTCACATAATTTAAAATACCAACTGCTACATAATTCATCATAAGAGTGAATAGTGTTTCATTTGTATTAAAGTATGCTTTAAATATGCCAGGTATTACCGCCCAAATTATTGAAGCAATTATTGAAACTAAGAACATCAATAATATTAATAAGAAATTATTAAGGCCACTTTGTGATGCCCAGGTACCAAGATTCTTCATTAGGATTATGATAAATGCTGATGCAATTACTACTTGACCATTAGCACCCATATTCCAATATTTCATCTTAAAGCATGGTATTATAGCAATGCCAAAACCTAATAATATAGCAGCATCAAATAAGAATTTATTTGGCCTTGAAAATGCTCCATCAAATAGATAGACAATTACTTTAATTGGACTATCTTTTATAATTACAGCTGAAATTAGAATAGAAATCACTAATGATAATAAAACCATTAGTATTCTAATTTGAATAGCAGCTCTTTTTGATACTGTGTTTCTTTTAGATATGTAGTTTTTGATGCTTAAGATAGATTGTTTGAATTTATTTCCTGTTTCCATGAATCTTAGCCCACTCTTTTTCTGTTAAACTGCTATCTTTGGCATAACCATAATTTTTAACACCATTAGTTAAATCTAGAGATCCCATCATCATTAAACCAATTTCTTCTTTACTAGCATCTTTAGTATGGATAATACCCATATTTTTACCTTGGTGTAAAACCATGATTTTGTCACAAAAAGTAAGTAATACATCTAAATCTTCTCCGATAAAAAGAATAGCTGTATTCTTTTCTTTTTCTTGATTTAATATGTCATAAATCATATATGAAGAATTCACATCAAGTCCTCTTACTGGATATTCAGTAATAAGGACTGATGGATTAGTTCCTATTTCTCTTCCAACAAGAATCTTTTGAACATTACCACCACTTAGATCTTTAACTTTTGTTTCAGTTGAAGGTGTAACAATACCATATCTTTCAATTAGGTATTCAGCTTGCTTTCTTGCTTTAGCTCTATCAACAAATATTCCCTTTGATTCTTTATAATTCTTTAATAGTAAATTATCAGTGACAGATAAATTAGGCGCTATACCAAGTCCATCTTCAGGAATAAAACTTAAGT
>JAEEXP010000086.1 GCA_016287865.1 Caryophanales bacterium | reverse complement strand
GAAACGTGTTATTAGTATCTCATGAGAGAGAGTTTTATAAAGAATTACATATGAAGGAACTTAATATGGATAAGATAAAGATTTAGAGGAACGATTATTATGAATATTAGAAATGTCGCAATTATTGCCCATGTTGACCATGGCAAAACTACACTCGTTGACCAATTACTTAAAAAATCACAAACACTTGAAAGTCGTGAAAATATTGATGAACGAGCAATGGATAATAACGATCTTGAACGTGAACGTGGAATAACTATTCTTGCCAAGAATACAGCTATTCGTTATAAAGATTATAAGATTAATATTCTTGATACTCCTGGTCATGCAGATTTTTCTGGTGAAGTTGAAAGAATCATGCGTATGGTTGATGGAGTTCTTTTGGTTGTGGATGCTTATGAAGGTGTTATGCCACAAACAAGATTCGTTTTAAAACAAGCTTTAGAAAATAATTTAAAAGTCGTAGTAGTTGTAAATAAAGTTGATAAAGATTCAGCTCGCCCACTTGAAGTTGTGGATGAAATCTTTGAACTCTTTATTGAACTTGGAGCAACCGATGAACAAATCGATTTCAAAGTTGTTTATTGTAGTGCAACTCATGGAACAAGTTCACTTGATCCAGACCCACAAACTCAAGAAGAAACAATGAATCCAATTTTGGATATGATTATTAGTGAAATTCCTGAACCTGATGTAAAAGAAGAAGGCTCATTACAATTCCAAGGAGCTTTACTAGATTATAATGATTATGTTGGACGTATCGCAATTGGCCGTGTAGCTCGTGGCGTAATTAAGGCTAATGAAATTGTATCTTGTATGCGCCGCGATGGTTCAATTAAACAGTTTAGAATTCAGAAATTATTTAGTTTCTTAGGTCTTCACAAGACAGAAGTGAGTGAAGCTAGTGCTGGTGATATTGTGGCTGTGGCTGGTCTTGCGGATATTTTCGTCGGCGAAACGATTTGTAATGTTGGTTACGAAGAAGCACTTCCACCAATCAAAGTCAGTGAACCGACAGTTGAAATGTACTTCAGTACTAACAATTCTCCATTTGCGGGAAAAGAAGGAAAATTCTTTACATCAACAAAATTAGAAGACCGTCTATATCGTGAAACTCAACGTGATGTAAGTCTTCGTGTTCAAAAAATTGGTACGCATGATGAGTGGATAGTTTCTGGTCGTGGTGAATTACATTTAGGTATTTTAATTGAAAATATGCGTCGTGAAGGATATGAACTTCAAGTATCTAAACCACAAGTTATTATTAAAGAAATTGATGGTGTAAAATGTGAACCATATGAAGATTTGCAAATAGAAATTCCACAAGATGCTATGGGAGCAGTTATAGAACAATTAGCTGTTCGTGGAGCTAAGATGGATAGTATGAATAATTTTGAAGATCAAGTAAGGTTAAATTATACAATTCCATCACGTGGATTAATTGGCTTTTCAACAGATTTTATGACTTTAACTAAAGGTTATGGAATTATGAATCATACCTTTAAAGAATATATGCCAATGGAAACAGTAAATATTGGAGAAAGAAAACTAGGAGTTTTAGTTTCAGTTGAAAATGGTAATGCAACAGCTTATTCTATCGGTAACTTAGAAGATAGAGGAGTAATGTTTATTGAACCAGGAACTGAAGTATATGAAGGTATGATAGTAGGGGAATGTAATAGAGAAGATGATTTAGCTGTAAATGTAGTTAAAGGAAAACAATTAACTAACACTAGAGCAGCTGGATCTGATCATACAGTTGTCTTAAAAAGACCAAGACCTATTTCTTTAGAATATGCCCTTGATTATATTAACTCAGATGAATTAGTAGAAGTTACTCCAAATAACATAAGATTACGTAAGAGAATACTAAATACTGAAGAAAGAAAAAAATTCGATTCTAAAAAGAAAGAAAAAAACAACTAATTGTGATAATTTAGTTGTTTTTTACTTGATAAAAACACATTTTTTCTCTATAATGTATATATAGGGTAGGTGATAGAAATGGATCCTAATATGAATCAAAATCCTCAAATGGTTGACCCACAAATGGTACAACCTCAAATGGTAGAACCACAAATGATAGATGCATCAATGATGCAACCACAAATGTTAAACCCACAAGAAATGGTTCAAGCTCAAGTATTAAATTATAATGATGTAAATGCTGTTGCTCAAGAAGAAAAGAAATCTGTTTCACTAAAGAAATTAGCATTGTTTTTAGGAATAATTGGAGTAATCTTAGTAGTAGGTGGAGTAATGCAAAAGTTTACTCTTGGTGATGATATTAATCCAACACCAACTACAATTCCTGCAACAACAAAAGAGATAACACCAACAAATGGAAATTCTACTTGTATATTGTCTGATGATTCAGGACAAAGTGGGGTTTTAAGATCAACTATATATGTATTAAACTACAATG
>JAEEXP010000085.1 GCA_016287865.1 Caryophanales bacterium | reverse complement strand
GCCAACTATATCAGCGTTATAAACGTTGCTATATTCTTTAAATAAACCTCTATAAACCCTATTGCTTTTATTCGCGAATTCTTTACAAACATTAATGCTATTAGGGGAACAAGAAGATGAATAAGCTTCATTAACTTTAATTAATTCAATGCCAACTAGTTTTAACTTATAATCTAGTAGTCTATAAATCTTTGAAAAGTTGATAGCCCTGACATTCTGGTTAAAGCGGTGTTTTTCTTTGTTATTAGTAAACTCCTTATTTGTTTCTAATAATCCCGTTAAATCACCGATTACAACTTTTGAGACATCATGAGATAAACAATAATCAACAATTGTTCTTGTGGCTCTATGTAAAGCCAAATTAATCCTTTTATTCTTCATGTCATATAAATGCTTAATCCTACCAGTTACCTCTCCTTTCTTATGAGCGGGATAGCATTTATCAAAAAGTGATTGATAATAAGCAATCTTTTTTGAGAAATAGTAATTGGTATTTAAAAGAGAATGACCCGAGACAATAAAAGAAGAACCGTTATTGTCATAAACTTAAAGCAGGTTTTTAGCTCCAATATCAATACTTATATAATGCTTATTATCTTCGACTTGTTTTTTAATATCTTTTTCATATATCACATAGACCTTGTATCTATCTTTATCAAGGTATGAAAACTCAATTTGTTTAATATCGTCAAAGTGTCTTTTTAACTTGATGTAGAAGAAGTTATCATTGATTTGATATTTATCATTAAGGTGTTCTTTAAGCTTTTTAGGAATAGAAAAACGAATCTTATCACTAGTAACTTTGAAACCATTTGATAGATAGTTAATGTTCATATGGTAACCATCTTTCTTATAGTAAGGCGATTGTGGTTCATTTTTATTGCCTTTGATAGAAACGTCTTTATTTTTCTTCTCCCATTTATTATGGAGCGTTAAGTATGACTTCCATGAACGATCCAAGATGGCTAATACTTCTTGACTAGTTTGAGAAGGTAATGATTTATACCAAATATCATCTTTCAATCTTTTCTTTTGATCATACCAATTTGGCATCGTATCAAAGCCAAGGGATTTATATTCTTTTCTTTCATAATTACCAACATTGAACAGCTTAGAAGCAGCGTACATTAAATGGCCTAGGATAATCCCTAGTTTGTTATTAACTTTAATTTCAAATTGGTAAGTAAGTAACATTTTTATGCCTTTTCTTGATTTTGAATATATCTTTCAATCTTTTCTTCAGAAACAGACCCTATTGTCTCAACATAATAAGAAGGATTCCATAGTTCACCATTGCTTAATTATTTCATCTAATCTTTGTAGATTCTTTTCATCCATATATCTTAATTCCCTCTACAAGAATATCTTTCAGCATAGATGCATTGTCTAATAACTGCTCATAAGATTGTAAATCAATTTTCTTATGAAGCTGTTCTTCTAAATCAGCTGCAATTCCAAAATACTTAATACCCATCGGCTTATCAATAACCACTAAAATATCAATATCGCTTTTACCTGTTGCTTCTCCTCTAGCGTAACTACCGTATAGGTATGCGCATTCTATTTCTGGATATTTCTCCGGGAAAAGAGTTCGGCAGACATGCTTGATATATCTAACACTAGTAATATGATTGCTCCCATCAAGGATACCCATTTCATCAAGTTTTTTAAGCAACCCGGTGTATGTATTATTTACATTTTCTGTTTCTTCGTACGTTTGATAAGTACGCAAAGAAACACCACAAGCGTTCGCAGCTTGCAGTTGTGTGATATTAAGGTCTTTTCTTTTTCTTCTTAATTCATTCATACAACCAAATTATATCTGCGTAAAAATAAATACGCAAGTAATATGAACGAGTTATTTATATTCTTTCTCTTCTTTAGATTTAGATATCATTTTTAATTCAGATGTTGCTCTTTTTGGATTCTTAAATAGTATCTTAAAGAATCTACATAACCAAGCAATAGGAATTAAGATTGGGACTTTATACGCCCATGGATAAGCGGATTTATAAAATCTATATGGAGGGAAGATTCTAGAAAAGAAGTATCTAACCTTACCTTTTTCTTTAACACCTTTATTAACTCTATTTTCTAATGTGCCATAAGTACCACTGCTAGCGATAAATAATAATGTTTCTATTTCTTTATCATTAAGTTCTTGTTCATCAAAAACTTTAAGAGATAACGAAGAGATATCCTTGGAGAAATCCACTAGATCAATTTTATGAAGTTCTTTATTGATATATCTAAAGTTTAGATTGCCTTTGTTTTTCTTAAGGTAAATGTAATAGTCCACGAGTGTTCTAAGTCCACATCCCGCAATATGGAAGTGTTTATATGTATGTGCGGTGAAATAAATATAGAAATTATCTATTTTATAGAACTGTTCTTCTTGTGCGTGATCAAGAGAATTCATTTTTGGTTTAGCAAAGTATTCAATGAATTTATCATTATCACCAGTTTCTCCAAAT
>JAEEXP010000027.1 GCA_016287865.1 Caryophanales bacterium | reverse complement strand
TCGCAGAATTTTGTGAACTTACAACTATTAATATGACTATGGAAGAAAAAGCTAATGCATTCATTAAGAAAATAGAAGAACTTAATGATTATATGGGTGTTACTCAAAAGTTCGATATTAAAGATAGTGATATTGATCAAATGATTGATTGGGCATTAGCTGAAGCTAATGGTCAATATAATCCTCCTGTTTATTTAAGAAGCGAAAATATCAGAGAGATTATCAATCTTATCAAAAATTAAATATGATAAAATATAAATATATAAATATAAGGAGTTTATTATAATGGCAAAAGCTAGTGTTAAATCACTTGATACTTCCGCATCTGTAGGTCTAATACTTATAGTACTCGGTATATCATTTATTTTAGGACAAGTTGGAGGCTTCTCTAACTTCATTGAATCACTATTTATAGTACTTGGTGTATTAATCTTCGCTTATGGTATTCTTGATATCTTCAGATATAAGAATGTGCTTGTAGGTGTTATTGAATTAATCATTGGTGTTGGTATTGTATTCCTTGGTTGGGGTTCAAGACTAACTTGGATTATTATTATCGTTCTTGCAGTAGTATTATTAATCCTTTCATTAATGGGATTGTTCTCAAAGAAAAAGAATACTATGTATATTCTAATTTGCATTGGTGAATTAATTGCTGGTATTCTCTTACTCTTAATCGCATTCGGTACTAAGTTCAGTTGGAGTGATACATTCGTTACAATCTTCTTTATTGTAACTGGTGCATTACTTGTAATTGATGGTATTGCTCTTGTAGCTAAGAGATATTAATTAAACCAATAAAAAAAGAGGGTTCGGCCCTCTTTTTTGTTTGTCTTTTAGAATTCTTCTTGGTCTAAATCGAGTGTTTCTAAAGATTCTTCTTTAGTAACCCAAGATAATCTAATTGTTGCCGCAAGTAATCCAACTGGAATTAAAAGGTTAGATGCTATTGCATCAAAATATGACATCCAAGATGCATGATTAGTAACATACATTACAATATCAAGCACGAATTCGATTAAGAATAATCCGATAGTACCACAAAGAATTATTAAGGCAATCATAATGAATTGATGTTCGTTCTTGATTTTGCCTAAAGTGAATAATGCAATCGCACCGATTAATGATAATCCAATTAAGAATAAGAAGATGCCTCTTGCGATATTTCCAGATCCAGCCGCAGATTGAATTAAGATAGTTGCGCTGAATGATGAAAAGATTCTGTTGATTAACCAATAACCACCATAAATAAATGTTGCATACTTAGCTAATTTCTCATATTTAAGTAATAAGAATAAAGGAATTGAAATTAGAAGTACAAGCGATAAGATTAAAGATAATAGATGCCCAATAGCTGGGAAGAATTCTCTTGGGAAACTTGCACAACCAGTGATAAATGTAAATCCTGCTGCACCAAATAAGCATGCCATAATGATAATCAATGCGTTCTCTTTTATTTTGTTTAAAATATTCTCCATTATATACTCCTAATTTGTTTTTTCTTTTTGAGGTTGAGCCTTAATTCCTGCAACAGATTCTACAGGAAGACTGAAGGCAATACCTTTTCCTTGTGTTTGAAGTCCAGCTGCATCATTGATAGCTTTAAGAATCTTGTCAGATTCACTCTTCTTAACTACTATCATGATCATTTCTTTACCTTCAGAAATTGTGACTCCATACATTTTTTCGATTTCTTTTGTTCCTGTACCTCTTCCATGAAGCACAGTTCCACCTGGAGCGCCAGATTCTCTAGCTGCGTCCATTACTAAATCAGTAAATCCAGTATTAACGATTGCGACTATTAATGAATACTTTTCCATTTTCTCCTCCTATTCTACAGTTTGTGTTAAAAAGTGATATGCGGTTCTACCGGCTATAGTATCGAGTTTAATACTAAAGGCGATACCTTGAATTCTTTTACTACTTTTAAGGAATTTATCTAAATCAGTCATTAATCCTTCGAGTTTTGCTTCTTGAACGAATGAATAAATTACTTCTTTAGAATTGTTTTCTACACTTAATAAATCAAGTATTTGTTTTGATGCGGTTCCTTCACCTTTTTGAATGAATTGTCCTGAAACTTGATGTTTTTCAATTAGATACATAATCGCATCGCCCATTCCTTGATTAACGATAGTAATAACCATATAGAGGTTTACTATTTTATGAGATTTATCATAAGGTTCTTTTTCAATCTTTTTCTTTGCCATATTATGCCTCAAAATGAATTATTTCTGAATCATCAACTGGGATTGGTTTAGAGAAGTACTCAAGAGTCATTCTCTTAATTCTTGCTTGATCTAATATTCCAAGAATTTGAATTGCGATAATAGGAATTAACGCAACCATTGCGATTACTCCAAAAGCTCTACCCATAATCTCATTGTCAGTTGCGCCAAAGGCGTATGATATTCCAATAATCATCGGAAGAACGAAAGAAGTAGTCATTGGTCCTGATGCTACACCACCTGAGTCAAAGGCCATAGCGGTATAGAGATTTGGACTTGCGAATGATAATGCAAGAGATAATATATATAAAGGAACTAAATAATATATTATTGAGAAATTAAAGATAGATCTTATTGCACATAAGGCAGTAGCTATTCCAACACCAATAGAGAGTGTTAGAAGAACTGATAACTTTTTAATTCCTCCATCTGAGATATCTTCAATTTGTTTAGTTAATACATGAATCGCAGGTTCACAAAGAATTGTAACTAAACCAATCGAGAATGCGATAAGTATTACAAACACTGGTTTGAGCTTTCCTATTTCATCTCCTACATATCTTCCTATAGGCATCATAGCTGTTTCAACTGCACATAAGAAGATAGATAAACCAATAAATGTATATAAGAATCCAAATAGAATTCTAAATATCTCGTTTCTAGGTAACTTAATATAAATTAATTCATAAATAATGAATATTACTAATATAGGAATAAGTGCGAGAAGTACTTCAAATAATACTCCAGTCTTAACCATCTTACCATCTTTAAATACTGGGATTAAATGATTGAGAAATCTTAAGAAGATATTTGATGTATCACCCATAAGATCTAAATCACTAGAATAAGAAGTTAGTCCATTTGAATTGAAGATAATTAAAAGAGTTAGACTAATAAGTGGTCCGATTGATGCAATACCAATTAGTCCAAATGAGTCATCTTTAGCGAATTTTTCACCTCTAACCATCGCAACGCTTGCACCAAGTGATAGTAGGAATGGGACAGTCGCAGAACCAGTTGTGGCACCTGCACTATCAAAGATGATTGGCGAATATGTATTACTATCAATTAAAAGTAGTAATGCGAATATTAATCCGTAGAAGGCAATCATCCAAATCTTTAAGTTTCTATGTCTAATAATTCGAATGATTCCAATAACTACGAATATTCCAACACCTGATGATATTGCGAGTATTAATAGCCATGATGGAATAGGTATTTGACTTGATAGAAGCATGATAGATGGTTCTGCACAAGTTACTAATGCACCAAGAATAAACGCTATTAATACAATAATAAATAATTTAGGTTGTCTTGATAGTGATTCACCCATATATTTACCGACAATTACTAAGCTTTTATCACTACCAATTTGAAAAGTAGTAAGTCCTAGTATTAATAATACTGTCGCTATAGCGATTAATAAATAGGCATTACTATTTAGTTTTGAAAGTCCTGTGAAAGATAACGCTAATACTATTAATACAATAGGTAATATAGATAACGTTGAATCTTTTAATATGTTTAAATACTTCTTCATATATATAACCTTCTTAATACTTATATAGAAAAATTATACAAGAAAAAGAATAAAATGTCATAAGAATCGGTGAAAATTATATGTAAAGAATTGTGATGTTTAAGTTAAGTATAACTTAATTTAGTTGAGCATTTTCGGAAATAAGTTATAATAATAGTGTTATATTAAATGACGGAGGTAACTCTTATGAATATAATTGATAGAATTAAAAACCTAAGAAAACAAATGGAGAAAAATGGACTTGATGCATATATAGTATCAAATGCAGATGACCATTCTTCTGAATACGTAAACAATTATTTTAAAGAAAGAACATATATGACACAGTTTGATGGTTCAAATGGAACTGCAATATTTACACGCGATGAAGCATTCCTTTGGACTGATGGTAGATATTTCCTTCAAGCTGAAGGAGATTTAAGAGGTCTTCCAATCAAACTTATGAAGATGGATACTGAAGGTTATCCATCATTAATGGAGTATATTGAACAAAATTTAGCTGGTAAAACTGTAGGTTTTGATGGCAGATTCTTCTCATATAAATTTGCAGAACAAGTTAAAAAATACGCAAACATCGTTACTGATAAAAATCTCGTAGATGAATTCTATGAAGGAAGAGGAACTCTTCCTAATAAAGAAATCTGGGCTTTATCACAAAACTTAACTGGTGAAACTACTAAAGCTAAATTAAGAGAATTAAGAATTAAGATTGATGAAGCTGGCGCATCATCACACGTTATCGCAACTCTTGATGATATTGCATTCCTCTTAAACTTAAGAGGTTCTGATATCCCAGCTAACCCAGTATTCTATTCATTCTTATATGTTGGACAAAAAGAAACAGTGTTATTTACTGATTCTAAATTTAATGAAGAAGCTCAAAGTATTATAAGAATTAATAAGATTAAAGTATTACCTTATAATAAGTTTATTGAATTCTTAAATGAATTAAATGGTGAAAAAGTATTAGTTGATACTTCTAAACTTAATTATTCATTCGTAGAAGTATTAAAAGAACACAATGAAATTATTGATAAAGCTAATCCATCTATTCTTATGAAAGCTGTTAAGAATGATGTTCAAACTAAGAATAATAAAGATGTACATGTAAGAGATGGTCTTGCAGTATTCAGATTTATGAAGACTCTTAAAGAAATGTATGCTAAGGGTGAACATATTGATGAATATCAAATGGCTTTAAAAGTACTTGAATATAGAAAGATGGATCCTAAGTTCTTTGATGTATCATTTGATACTATCGCATCTTGGAATGAAAATGGAGCTGTAATCCACTATGAACCTACAAAAGAATCATCTAAGACTGTAAAAGGTACTGGATTCTTCCTACTTGATAGTGGAGGACAATACATGGGTGGTACAACTGATATCACAAGAACATTCCAATTAGGTGAAATTCCTGAAGAATGGAAACACCACTACACTATGGTATTAAGAGGATTCATCGCAGTATCTAAAGCTAAATTCATTAAAGGTACTACAGGTCAATCTATTGACATGCTTGCTCGTGCACCTTTCTGGGATGAAGGTTTAGATTATAAACATGGAACTGGTCATGGTGTTGGCTATATGCTTAATGTTCATGAAGGACCTCAAGGTATCAGATATAAGAGAGTAGTTGAAAGAGATGATTCTGAGGTATTCCAACCTGGAATGGTCACATCTATTGAACCAGGATTATATTTATCAGGTAGATATGGTATTAGAATTGAAGACGAAATAGAATGCGTTAAAGATACAATCAATGAATTTGGTGAATTCTATAAGTTTGATACATTAACTTGTGCACCTATTGATCTTGAACCAGTTCTTGTAAAAGAATTAACTAAAGATGAAAGAAAATGGTTAAACAACTATCACAAATGGGTATTTAAGAAATTATCAAAGATTTGTGATGAAAGCGAAGTTGAATACTTAAAATACGTTACTAGAAAGATATAATTATGAGATTTTACGGAATACAAAAACTATCCCTTGTGGATTATGATACAGAAGTATCTTGTACATTATTCACAAGAGGATGCAATATGAGATGTCCATTTTGTCATAACTTTGAACTCGTTGTATACAATGAGAACTTTAGTGAGGCTCTAGATGAAGCTGATATTAAGAATTTCTTACTCCTTCATAGAAATAGACTTACCGCAGTAGTTATTACTGGTGGTGAACCTACACTTGATCCTACACTACCTGAATTCTGTGACTATCTAAAAGGTCTTGGATACAAGGTAAAATTAGACACAAACGGAACTAATCCTGATGTAGTAATTGATTTACTAAAGAAAGGATTAATTGACTATGTCGCAATAGACATTAAGAACTCTAAAAATATGTATTCTAAGACAATTGGTCTCGAAACGTTTGATTTAAATCCAATTGATAAACTTGTTTCATTCTTAATTCATAGTGATTATGAATATGAGTTTAGAACTACTTTAATTAATGAATTCCATACAGAAGAATCAATAAAAGAAATGGGCGAATGGTTAAAAGGAGCAAAAAGATTATTCCTTCAACACTTCCAAGTTTCTGAGTTTGTTCCTGATAAGACATTAACTGAAGTAGAAAGAAAAAATGCGCTAGGATTTAGACGCATTTTAGAAAATTATATCCAAGAAGTAAAATTAAGAGGCTACTAAGATAGCCTCTTTGTTATATTAAAGGCAGCAATTGCTGCATCACTTACTGCAGTAGTAAGTTGTCTTACAGTTTTAGATCTAACATCGCCGATGGCATAAAGTCCATCGGTTTTTGTCATCATGTTTTCATCTACTAAGATATATCCTTTAACTCTATCAACTAAATCGTTGAAGATATCGGTTTTAGGAGACATACCAATAGCAACGAAACAAGCTTTAACGTCTAAATCAAATTCTTCATTAGTTTGAGTATTAGTAAATACTAGTTTTTCAACTGAGTCTTTACCTCTAATTTCATTTAATTGAATGTTTTTGTAGATAGCTACATTTTCTTTTTGAACTAATCTATCTGATAGAATCTTATCACCGAAGAACTTATCAAATAACATACAGAAGTGAACTTTTTTAGCATAATTTGAAAGAAGAAGTGCATATTGTAAAGCTGTATTAGCATCACCTATAACTGCGATTTCTTCACCTTTATAGAATGCACCATCGCATAATGCACAATAAGAAACTCCTTTTAAGTTTTCGCCTGGGACATTAAGTTTATTATGTTCTGCACCAGTTGCGATAACTACGGTTTTAGCTTCATATTGAGCATAATTAGTAGTAACTGTGAATACATCTACACTCTTTTCAACTTTTAATACTTCTTCAAGTTCAAATTTACAACCTAAATCTATGATTTGATCAAAGAGGTTAGATGAGAATTGTTCACCACTAATTTCTTTAATTGATGGATAGTTTTCAACTCTTGGAGAATTAGCTATTTGACCACCAATTAATTCCTTTTCTAAGATTAAACAAGTTTTTCCGTTCCTTAATACGTTAAGAGCCGCAGTCATTCCTGCAGCTCCAGCGCCGATAATTATAGTATCGTACATTATTTATTTTCCTCGATATACTTCTTAATATTAGAAGGATTCTCAATCTTTTGACCATTTGGAATGATCATTGTAGGTGCTTCAGTAACATGATAACTCTTAGTTAAGTCTACATTTTCTTCAGCATCGATTACTTTGTAAGAGATGTTTGAATTATCAAGCATCATCTTAGCCATCTTACATTTTGGACAAGTTTTAGTTGTGAAGAGGAGGATTTCACCTTCAGGTTTGAATTCACTCTTGTTTTCACATTCATTATCTCTAATAACAACGTCACTCTTTTCAGTATGAACTTGCATAGATGTCATAGCATCATATTCTTTTCTTTCTTTGAATTCTTGAGTCTTACCAGCATTCCAGTTCTTAAGAGGTCTGTAGTAACCAGTAATTCTTGAATATACTTCAGTTTCTTTACCGCAATGAGGACAAGTATATACTTCACCACTGATATATCCGTGTTCAGGACAGATAGAATAAGTAGGAGATAATGTGAAGTATGGAAGTTTATAGTTGTTAGCTATAGTTCTAACGAACTTAGCTGTTGCTTGCCAGCTTGGCATTCTTTCACCTAAGAATGTATGGAATACAGTTCCTGATGTATATAAAGGTTGGAATCTGTCTTGTACATCAAGTGCACTGAATACATCATCTGTATAAGATACTGGAAGGTGAGAAGAGTTAGTATAATATGGAGTTTGATCAGGAGTAGTAGCAGTTATAATATCTGGATATTTCTCCTTATCATGTTTAGCAAGTCTGTAAGAAGTTGATTCAGCAGGAGTTGCTTCTAGGTTATATAAATCTCCATATTTTTCTTGATAGTCTGATAATTTATTTCTCATAAAGTTGAGAACATTTTCTGTAAAGTCTTGAGCTTTAGCGTTAGTTAAGTCAGCTCTAATCCACTTAGCATTTAAGCAAGCTTCATTCATACCAACTAGACCAATTGTTGAGAAGTGGTTGTTGAATGAACCTAAGTATCTCTTAGTATAAGGATATAAACCTGCTTCGAGGAAGTTAGTTACTACGTCTCTCTTAATCTTGAGTGATCTTGCAGCTACATCCATTAAATGATTGAGTCTTTCATAGAATTCATCTTCATCTTGAGAAAGATAAGCAATTCTTGGCATGTTGAGTGTAACAACACCGATTGAACCAGTAGATTCACCAGAACCGAAGAAGCCACCGCATTTTCTTCTAAGTTCTCTTAAATCTAGTCTAAGTCTACAACACATACTTCTAACATCACTAGGTTTCATATCACTATTAATATAGTTAGAGAAGTAAGGTGTACCATACTTAGCTGTCATTTCAAATAATAATCTATTGTTTTCAGTATCGCTCCAATCGAAGTCTCTTGTGATTGAATATGTTGGGATTGGATATTGGAATCCTCTACCATTAGCGTCACCTTCAATGAATACTTCGATGAATGCTTTATTTACCATAGCCATTTCTTTTGCACAATCTTTATACTTGAATGGCATTTCTTTACCACCAACGATACAGTTGAGTTCAGCTAAGTCTTCTGGAACTGTCCAGTCAAGTGTAACATTTGTGAATGGAGCTTGAGTTCCCCAACGAGAAGGAGTATTAACACCATAGATGAATGATTGGATGCATTGTTTAACTTCTTTATAAGATAAGTTATCAACTTTTACAAATGGAGCTAAGTAAGTATCAAATGATGAAAATGCTTGAGCACCAGCCCATTCATTTTGCATGATACCTAAGAAGTTTACCATTTGGTTACATAAAGTTGATAAGTGAGAAGCAGGAGTAGAACAGATTTTACCAGGAACGCCTCCTAATCCTTCTTGAATGAGTTGTTTTAAACTCCAACCAGCACAATATCCTGTAAGCATTGAAAGATCGTGTAGATGGAAATCACAGTTCTTATGAGCTTGAGCGATTTCTTCATCATATACTTCACTTAACCAGTAGTTAGCTGTGATAGCACCACTGTTAGAAAGAATTAGACCACCAACAGAATATGTAACAGTAGAATTCTCTTTAACTCTCCAGTCATTAATCTTTAAGTAGTTATTAACTGTATCTTTATAGTTAAGAAGAGTAGATTTAGCTTCTCTGATGTTCTCATGTTGTTTTCTATAAAGAATATATGACTTAGCTACATCTTCATATGATGCTTGAATTAATACTACTTCAACACTATCTTGGATATCTTCAACAGTGATAACACCATCCTTTACTTTATTTAAAAAGTTAGAAGTAACTCTTAATGCAAGTAATTCAATAATATCCTTTGAATATTCCTTCTTTACATCAATAAATGCAGCCTCAATTGCGTCTTCAATTTTCTTAATATCAAATGCGATGATATTTCCATTTCTTTTTTTAACTCTAAGCATAATAACACTCTCCTTATTCGTAAAATTTTAAAGTTTTCCACACTGGTATATAAAAAGAGCCTTACGGTTTTTAAAGCTCAATTTTGGTCAAAGTACCACGTGGGTATTTTTATTATAAAATAAAATAAATATTTGTAAACCCCTATTTTTTGCGATATTTTACAACGTTTGACAATAAGATGTCTTTGAGATGTGTCAAAAAATATTACATATATCTCTAAATCTCGCAATATTGTAAAATGTGGAAAAAACACTTTTAATGTGGAAAAAATTTTTTAAAAAAAATATTTAACTTTTGAAGGGATTTTCACAACTAATTTTTAGTATTTTTCCCTTCAAAAATTAAATATCTTTTATAAACTTTAATACGTGTGTTTTAAAATCGTAAGACTCAATATTTTTATCACAATAATATCAAATAACTAATTATTTTTCTATTTCATAAATTTTTCTATATTTATTTTCTAAATAGTCTAAATAATAATCAGTATTTAATTCTTCACCAGTAATTTTTACTATCCAATCTTTAGCATCAAGCATAGATCCATACTTAAATACATGTTCTTTAAGCCAATCTTTAACTACTTCAAGCTTTTCATTATTAATGCATTCTTCGATATTAACATCCTTTTTCATAGTATTAAGGATTTGTGCTCCATAAGCATTACCTAATGCATAAGATGGGAAGTATCCAAACATACCTTGAGCCCAGTGAACATCTTGAAGAATTCCTTGATTATCGTTTTCTACGTCTAAATCTAGGTATTCTTTGTATAATTTGTTCCATTCTTTATTTAAGCCTTTAGTTGTAATCTTTCCATTGATTAAAGCTTTCTCAAGTTCATATCTAATTAAAATATGAATAGAATATGTAAGTTCATCTGATTCAGTTCTCTTGAATGTTGGAGCTGAATAGTTAATTTCATCATAGAAATCATCTAATGAAATATCACTAAATTCACCATTAGTTAACTCATTAATTTTATCTCTTAGTTTAGAAACGTATGCTTTATTTCTTCCAATGATGTTTTCATAGAATCTTGAAATAGTTTCATGTTGAGCTGATGACATACTTTCTTCTAAACCAATTTGATAGTAAGAATCTGGTTCATTTTGTCCAAATATACCATGACCTCCTTCATGAATAACTGAATATACGTTATTGCTGAAATCATTTAAATAATAATGAGTAGTAAGTCTTGTATCATCTTTAGATGGGAATGTAGTAAATGGATGTTCAGCTTCTCCAATATATCCTCTTTCTAAATCAAATCTATTGAAGTGTAGTAACCAATTACTTAAATTTTTTTGAATATTGATTTCAACTGGTCTATGTAACCATTCTGTATTTATTTTCTTTTTAGCATTCTTTATTTCTTTAATTAGTGGAACAATTCTAGCTTTTAACTTACTAAAGAATTCATCTAGAATCTTTTCATTATTACCAAACTCATATTCATCTAACAATACATCGTAGTTAGTTTGACCAGGTTTCTTTTTAAGTTCAATAGCTTCATTACCAACTTTAATCATTTGAGCTAAAGCATCTTCAAATATTGAATAATCATTTTCACCTTTAGCCTCTAACCATTTTGCGAAACCATTTTGAGTTGCTAATGTAAGCTTATTATTTAATTCAGGTGTAATAGATTCATTTCTCATTAAGTTTCTATATCTTAATTCAAATAATCTTTTATATTCATCATTGAATTCATCTTTATGTTTATATGCTTCTTTAACAAAGTTTATATATTCTTCAGACTTTGTAATTTTGAAGTACTCATTCATAAAATATGAAAATGCTTCACCTGATTTGTTTAATGCTTTCTTAGGCATAATAGTTTCTTGATCAAATCCAAATACTTGGATGATATAGCCATAGTAACTATTTAAATCTGCATATTTCTTGTTTAATTCTAATATTTTGTTTTTATCCATAAAAAATAATCTCCTCACAAACTTTATTATACATTAAAAATCAATTTTAATTTATAATAGATAGGGAGATTATAAAATGGATAAAATAGTTTTATTTGATTTAGACGGTACAATATTAGATACATCATATGATTTGATGAATGCGATAAATTATGGAATAACTTCAATTGGTGAAAAAGCATTAAGCAATGACGCAATAAAACTTAATACAGGAAGTGGTATTAGAGCCTTAGTTGCGAACTCTATTACAGGTGGTTTTAATAACCCTAGATATGAAGAAGGATTTAACTTATTTAAATCATATTATTCAGAACATGCAGTAGATTCTACAGTTAAATACGATAGAATTGATGAAGTAATTGATGGCGTATTAAAGAAAGGTTATAGAATTGGCGTAGTTTCTAATAAAGCTGATGAACTAGCTAAAAAAGTGGTTAAACATTTCTTTGGTGATAAGTTTGAAGTTGTAGTAGGCGCAATGGAAGGAGTTCCAATTAAACCTGATAAGGCTGAAGTAGAATATGCATTAAATAAATTAGGATACAAAGAAGGAACTGTATATTTTGTAGGAGATGGTTATAGTGACTATCAAACCGCAATTAACTCAGGATGTGTTCCAGTAATGGTTACATATGGCTTTAGAAATAGAGAATTCTTAGAAAATAAGGGAGTTAAAGATCTAATAGATACTCCAATAGAGATATTAGATAAGATTAAATAGATATGAATATCACAGTAATACTCGGTAAAAGATTAAATGATGATGGTTCGATGAAAGAAGAACTAATCAATAGAATAGAACTAGGACTTAAAACATATAAAGAATCTAAATCAGATTTTCTAGTTTTATGTGGCGGTATGCCAAACAAACTTGCAGGAAGAACAGAAGCAAGTGCAATGAATGAATATGTATTATCAAAAGGTTTTGATTCAAACAAGATTATTCTTGAAGATAAATCTAAAACAACTTGGGGTAATGCAATATATCTTCAAAAGTTATTAAAGAATAATTTTAGTATTAATAAAATATATTTAGTATCTACTAAGTATCACTTTGATAGAGGCTTTGGTAGCTGCTATAAAATATTTAAAAGACACTTTAGAAAAGCAGAAATTATAAAGTGTGAATCACAAGAATAGTTTAAAACGTATGCTTTAAACTATTAAAATCGGAATGTAGCGCAGTGGTAGCGCACTTGCTTCGGGAGCAAGATGTCGTGGGTTCAACTCCCACCATTCCGACCACTTTTATATATGGAGAGGTTTTATTATGAGTGATGAAATTCAAGTAAATTCTAATGAACAAAACGAAATAAGTTTAAAGAAAAAGATTATTGTATTAGTAGCAACGATTTTACTAATTACTGGAATTACTTTTTGTTCTTGGTTATTTTCTAGTATAAATAACGCTTATGTAAGATTAATTCTTTCTGCACTTCTGAATTTAACCAATGGTGCTGTAGCTTTTATTGCTATTAAGATTACTAAAATTAAAATTGGTATTGAATTAAAGAACTTTTATCAATACCTAATTGGTCTTGGAATTGCTTTAGTGTTATCTTTATTTATCGCATTCATTCCTGCGTGGGCTGGCCACTCTATAGTTGGATCTCACCAAGACTATAAATTTATTAATTTATTAATAAACTTTTTATTCTATATGTTGATAATTGGCCCAGTAGAAGAATTAATATTTAGAGTATATGTTCAAGAAACATTTATATCATTTTTTAATAAAAATAAATGGATTGGTGTAATACTTGCTTCGATGCTTTTTGGAATCTGGCATTTAATAAATGGTTCATTCTTCCAAGTATTATTTACATTTATGATTGGTTCAGTGTTTGGATTTGCTAAATACTTTATTAAACAGTATAAATATCTTGGATTGTCATTTACTCATGGTTTATATGATTTCTTAAATGTGATTGTTAGAATGTTTGTTATATAAAAACGAGCGGATTATCGGCTC
>JAEEXP010000026.1 GCA_016287865.1 Caryophanales bacterium | reverse complement strand
CTATCACCAATGATTAATTCTCTTTGGCCACGACCAATTGGAGTTAATGTATCAACAATCTTAAGACCTGTTTGAAGTGGAGTGTTAACTGATTCTCTATCAATTACACCAGTTGCGACAACGTCAATTGGACGTCTCTTTTTAGTGCTGATTTCTTTTCCGCCATCAAGAGCAATACCAAGTGGGTTTACCACACGACCAACAAGTTCTTCTCCAACAGGAACTTCGACAATATGTTTTGTAGTTCTTACTATATCGCCTTCTTTAACTTCACCGTTATCATTTAAAAGGATTACACCAACCATATCCTTTTCAAGGTTAAGTGCAATTCCAAATACTCCATTATCAAATGTGAGTAATTCATTACTCATAACGTTATCAAGGCCAAATACTTTACAAATAGAATCACCAACTGAAACTACACGACCAACTTCTTTAGTTTCAAGGTCGCTTTTATATGATTCTATTTGGCTTTTAAGTAAGAGAGATATTTCTTTCGCATTTATCTTTTCCATAAACTACCTCTTTAAATCATTAATTAAATCATTAAACTTCTTATCAACTGTGAGATCAATAATATTAGACTCATATTCAATTCTAATACCCGCAGTAATACTCTTATCAATCACATTCTCAAGTAAAACATTCTTTGAAGTTTTGATTTCTAGTTTTTCTTTTAGTTTGTCTAAGTATTCTTTAGTTAAATTAACTTTAGAATACACAAATACTTTGAGAAGATTAAACTCTAAATAATATAAAGATTCAAAATCTTCTTTAATATCACCTATAATTTCTATTCTTCTATTGTCTAGAAGAGTATAGATGAAACGTCTAAATAAATCATTATTTAAACTTTTATCAATTAGTTCTTTTTTCTTCTTAATTGATATTTCTGGGTAACACAAAAACTTGAGGATTAACTCATCACTTAATACTTTATTAAATTCATTTAAGTTATATAAAAGTACTTCCTTCTCATTTTTAGAGGAAGCAAGACTATATAAAGCTTGTGCGTATTCAAGTGATAATTCGCTCATTATTTCTCCAAGTCTTTTAGTGCTTTTTCATTAAACTTGATGTCATCAACGTTTTCATCAATCATCTTTGATGCCATACGAGATGCAACATCTACGATTTCATCTTTAGCTTCTTTTAAGATTTCTTCTTTTTGTCTTAAAGCTTGAGCTTTAGCATCAGCAATGATTTCTTTAGCTTCAGCTTTAGCTTTTTCAATAATCTCATCCTTTTGAGCTGTAGCATCAATTCGTGCAGTGGTTAAAATCTCATTAGCTTCATTCTTAGTACTAACTAAGATTTCATCAGCCTCATCTTTTACTCTTTGAGCTTCATCTTTGATCTCTTGAGCATCTTTATATTCTTCTTTTATCTTTTCCTTTTTAGCATCTAAAAATTTTGTAATCTTATTCCAGAATACAAATCTAACTATGATAAATAAAAGAAGGGTAGCAATAAGGTTGATTAAAAAATCGGTTAGGTTAACACCGAATGCGTTTTGAAGAACCTCTGTGATTTTATCTCCTATTGCATTACCAAGAATATTAAACATCTTTATCCTCGGACTTACTATTTTGTTGCAAAGATTAACATCATTGCAGTAATTAAAGCGTAAAGACCAGTTGTTTCAGCGATAGATGCACCAACGATCATAGTTGATGTGATCTTAGATGCTGCTTCAGGTTGTCTTGCAATAGCTTCAACTGCTTTACCAGCAACGAATGATTGACCAATACCTTGGCTCATACCAGTAAGTACAGCGATACCAGCACCAAGATATGCAAGTCCTCTTGCGAAGAATTCATTGTATTGAGGTGCTTCAGCTAAAACACCCATAATTCCTCTAAATAAATTTTCTAACATAATATATTCCTCCAATAATTATTCTTCTTCTAAATTCATATTTTGTCTTGAAAGCATGAGTACAAGCATTGTATAAACAACTACTTGAATCATACCAAACGCGATATCAAATACAGTGTGGACTAAGGCAGAAGTTATTATAACTCCCACAGTTCCACCAACTAGGGTTCCTGCGAGTCCACCAATTGCAGTAGTAAGCATATTACATGCGCCAAGAACTAAAGAACCAAGTACTACACCACTAAAGATATTACCGAATAGACGCATACCAAGAGCGATTGGTGTAGTGAGTTCACTAAGTAAGGATATTGGGAATACTAGGAATGATACCCCTTTAACAGGTCCCATAAATCCTTTCATTCTTCCCTTAAATCCTTGATACTTAAATCCAATAAATTGAAGTATTACAAACGCAATTACACACATTGATAAGGCAACACCTAAGTTAGACATCGGTGGAGTTAAGCCAAATAGTGATGAAAGGTTTGCGAATGTTAAGTATGAAGTAATCATTATTACAAATGGAGCAAAGAATTTCTTTTCTTTAACATCTGTATTGTTTACCGCAAACTTATTTGCAAATTCAACAAATATTACAGATAAGCCCATTAAACCTTTAGTAGGTACTTCATCTTTATTAGGATCTAGCTTAGAAAATCTAATACCTGTGATAATGAAGTAGAGTGCGAGCACAATAAATATAACGATTACTGTTTTAGCTGAACTTGATAAGTTCCAGTCAAAATGAATATTAATCATTTTTCGCACCTCCTCTTGATTCTAAAAGTCCCATAATAATTAAGAATACAGGATATTCTAGAACTCCAAATATAATATAGATTACATTGTAGTCAGCAAAGAAACATGCGACAAATATAATTGCCCCAAGTATCACAAATCTGATTACATAACTTAATGGAACGAATAACTTTAATTTGGTTACGTTCTCACGTTGAATTTTAAAAGTTAATTTATAATTTCCATAATTTAAGACAATTGAAACTGTAGCTCCAATAACTAAACTTTTTATTTCAGCATTATTATTCTTGGTGACGAAGAATAAAATAACTGAAAGTATTAAAGTGAATGGGATAGAAAATATTATTGCCTTATCAAATAAAGTTAATTCTCTATCGTTCATTTCCTTGTCCTCGTTATTAAATTATAGAAAGGAATCGGACCAATTAAGAATATAGCGAGTAGTAAGAATAATACTTTGGTGTTACATATTCTATCAAGATATACACCAAGCCATATTCCTCCGCCAAGAAGAATAATTATTTCAAAAACAAATTGGGAAAATATTACGTATGTTGCAACATACTTTTTAACTTTCTTTCCTTTTGGTTCTTCTTTAATTTCTTCTTTGACTGTTTCAGGTAGTTCTTCAGTTGAATTAGTTTCTAGAGTTTTCTCTTCTAATTCTTCTTCTAGTTCTTCCTTATTTTGTTCCGAATAGTCTGTCACCACAATCTCCAAGACCAGGGAGAATATATCCCTTGTCATTTAATTCTCTATCTACTTTGACCATATAGATATCAACATCAGGATAAGCTTCTTGAACAGCTTTAATTCCTTCAGGACAGCCTACAAGGCCAACATAAATTATATGTTTAACACCTTTACTCTTTAGTAGTTCAATACCTTTAATGCATGAACCACCAGTTGCGAGCATTGGATCAACTAAAATACATGTAGTAGAATCTTTAATCTCTGGAAGTTTAAAATAGTATTCTACTGGTACTAAAGTTTCTTCATTTCTGTATAGTCCAATATGACCAACTTTAGCTTGAGGGATAATACGTCTAATACCATCAACCATTCCAAGACCCGCTCTTAAAATAGGTACGATTACAATATCAGTGGCTAAAGTCTTACAAGTAATAGTTTCAAACGGTGTTTCAACTATTTTATCTTTGACTTCAAGGTTTCTTGTGATTTCATAAGTCACAAGCATACCAATTTCATCTACAATTTCTTTGAAATCTTTAGTAGATGTATTCTTATCTCTAATGATTGCCATCTTAGAGTCTAGAAGTGGATGTGATAAGACGTGTAACATTAATTTTCCTCCTCAATTTCTTTTATTAAATTTATTCTTCTTACGTGTCTTTCTTCGTCAGCCATTGGAGTAGTAATAAACTCTTTTACTATTTTTAATGCTTCATCCATTGGTTGATTGATTTCGCCAAGGCACAACACATTAGCGCCGTTATGACGTCTCGCATGCATTGCCATATCGGTAGATAAGCATAACGCAGCTCTAACACCTTTAATTTTGTTGGCGGTAATAGACATACCTACACCATTTGTACAAACTAGAATTCCAAAATCCACTGCTTTGTCTCTTACATCACAAGCGACAGCTTTAGCGAAGATTGGATAGTCACATGAATCAAATGTATAAGTTCCTCTATCCACAAATTCGATTTCCTTGAAAGTTTCTTTAATCTTCTCTTTTAGATTAAGTCCACCATGGTCTGAACCAATTGATATTCTCATTAAAAAATCCTCCTGTCTTTTATTATATAATAATAATTAAAAAAATAAACAGGGATAATAGAAAATTAATTTTCTATCACAACTGATCCCTGTCTTATTACTTTTTTATTATCTGCATCATAGATTGTTGAAGGTAAAGAATTTAAATCTTTTCCTTTAACTATAAAATCAACTTCACTTTCAAATGCCTTAGTATCATTAAATTTAACTACTGGTGGTTCACCACTATTATTAAGTGAAGTCATGATTAGTGGTCCAAACTTATCAATAACTTTTAAAGTTAGTGAATCATCAGGCATTCTTAAGCCAACTGTCTCAAGTTTAGTCACGAAATCTCCTACTTTAATAGATTTCTTAAAGATAAAAGTAACTGCGCCTGGCCAGTACTTTTTAAGAAGAGGCATTACATCATTTGCGTTTGTCGCAAGGTCATTTACCTGATCTAAATTAGACACCAAAACACAGAAATTTTTAGAAGCGGAACGCTTCTTAATTTCCATAATTCTTTCGGCTCCAGCTTTACTATTATAAAGACAACCGAGGCCATATACAGTATCTGTCTCAATCACAAATACTTCATCTTTTAAATTCATTTCTAAGAGTTCATTAGCGTCAATAATCATATTACTCCAAATGGCTATTTTTAGCCCTTTATATTGAGTTTAAAAAACTCATTAAAGAACTTAGCCATACCACTATTTTCACATAATTCATCATATACATAAGTAGATATTTTTTGAATTCTTGGATCCGCATTTTTAAGTGATACAGTAATGCCTGCCTTACTAAAAAATTCAAAATCATTTTGTGAATCACCACAGGCAATTATATCACTCTTTTCATATCCTAAAAGTTTTGCGACATCAGTAATCGCATCACCCTTTGTATAAGTTGTTTCATATAGTTCAATAATATTTTTGAATGGTCCCCAAGCCCAAATTCTTGAACCAACATTAGTGAAGTTATTATTCACGTAATTATGAATAACTTCTGCGTCTTCATCACTATTTGCGAGGATTAATGTACCGTGAACCTCTTCAGGTAAGATATCATTTAAATCTCCAATGTGAAGTTTATTTGGATCACTATAATGCATTAAGAGTCTATATAATTCTCCATCTAAATTAGAATGGATATCATCATATGATTCACTGAAGAATAAGTTATATCTTCCTTTCATCTTATTGTAGATATCAAGGACATCTTCTCTTTTCATATAGACACTCTTAATTATCTTATTCTCATTAGGATAACTCACAAGGCATCCATTATAGTTAATTAGAGGTGTCTTTAAATTAAACGCATCATATACGAATTTAGATGATCTAAGTGGACGACCAGTAGTGATTACTATATCGTGACCAAGTTCATTTAATTTATTAAATATTTTCTTTGAATAGTCGGTTAAGCTATATAAATCTGGAAGGAGTGTACCATCTAGATCTAGCGCAATTAGATATTTTTTCATAGTTCAATTATACCACAACTTAAGTGCCTAAAATTGTTAAATAATTATGAAACCGTTTTTCATATTTTTTCTTTATATGATAAAATAAAGAAAAGTCAGGAATTATTATTATGTTAATCAATGCAATCATCAATCTTCAAAATATTATAGCTTTCTTACTAGGACTTCTATCTGGAGTTCTACTTCTTTTTGCGATTCTATTAATCATCTTTTCAAACAAAAAGAATGTTAAATCAAAAGTATATCGTCCTGTTAAAGAAGCTATAGATGAGAAAAAGATTCAAGAAATGATTGAAAGAAAACAAAAAGATCTTATCTATCAAAATGAAGAATATGATAAAGATTTAATTCCTACTGCGCTTAATCTATCACGTGAATTAATTCATGAAATCGCATCTTACTATTATCCTGATTCTAAGATTCCTGAATATGAATTAACTTTAGTTGAAGCAACTGAACTTATTACTTATATTGTTGATAAGATTTCTAAACTATTAAATAAACCAATAATTAAGAAATTTAAGAATAGAACTATTGGTGAAATTCTAAATATGATTAATGGTGCTAAGAAAGTATCTCAAAATAGTGCAGTTAAAGGTGGAGATGAAGCCATTAAAACATATAAGAGTATCGCAAACATCTTAAATCCACTCTATTGGGGCAAAAAGTTAATTGTGGATAGTTTAATAAATGTCGCAATGAAAAGATTTAGTTTAGCCGCCATTCATATTGTTGGAATGGAAGCTAATAAAGTATATTCTAAGAGTCTTTTTAAAGAAGATGAAGAAACTGAAGAAAAAGTAATGAATGAAATATTTAATGATGAGGAGGATAAATAATGGGACTTTTTAATCTATTTAAGAAAAAAGTAAATATGGTAGTTAAGAAAAGAACTCCAGATAATAAAGAATTTAAAATAGTTAATATGGATTCTAAAGTAGAAAAGAGTACCCATATTGCTTCTGAATTCAAATCTCCTGTCTATGGTTCTGATGAGAAAAAGGATGTCTTTGTTCCAAGAGTATCTGACATTCCAGTTGATGCTTATGACTTCTTAAGAAAAGAACCAATTAAAAATACTGGTAAGGATAGTGATAACCCATTCCCAGAATTTAGAAAAGTTGAACCTAGACATAAAAAGGAAGAAAAAACTAATACCGTAGTAGTTGAAGAGAAAGAAACTATTACTGAATTCTTTGGTGATAAGACTGAAGAGAAAACAGTTGAAGAACCAGTTAAAACTGAAGAAACTAAAGCTCAAGTATTTAAATATGAAGAAAATGATGAACCAAATCCATCATTTGATCCAACTGTATTTAGTTCTTTATTTGGTGTAGATGTTGATAAACCAAAAAAGAACAAGGAAGAACCTAAAGAAAATAAAGTTGATGATTCTTCTTCTTTTAGTGAATCAATATTCAGTGAACCAGTAGAGGAAGAAAAACCAGTTTTCCAAAGTCGTGAAGAATCTAGTGACCCTGAAAAGGAAGCTAAAGCTCATAGAGATAAAATGGAAAGAATTTATAAGAACTATAAACTTCCACCTCTATCACTTCTTCCAGAACCAGTATTTAAAATAGATAATGATGATGAATGGAACGTTAATAATATCGCCATCATCAATCAAACTCTTCAAAGTTTTAGAATTGATGGTCAAGTTAAAGAATATACACAAGGTCCTACATTCACTCGTTATGCGATTATGTTAGGTCCTGGTGTTCCAGGTTCTAAGATTTCAAATATTCAAGACGACCTTCAAAGAACTCTTGCCACATCTTCATTAAGAATTGAAAACCCAATCCCAGGTAAGCCTTATGTTGGTATTGAAATTCCAAATTTAAATAGACGTAGTGTAACACTTAGAGAATTAATTGGTACTGAAGAATTTATGAATTCTAAAGACCCTCTTCTTGTCCCAGTTGGTCTTGATGTTGAAGGTAAGGTTAAGTATTCTTCTGTCGCAGATTTCCCACATGGTTTAATTGCGGGTTCTTCTGGTTCAGGTAAATCAGTATACTTATCTTGTTTTATCGCATCACTTCTTTATAAGAATACTCCAGAAACACTCCGTTTCTTCTTCATTGACCCTAAACAAGTTGACCTATCTCAATTTGATGGAATTCCACACCTCTTATCTCCAATCGTAACTGATCCTAAAGAAGGTGTTAATTCAATTAAATGGTTAATCGATGAAATGGAAAGACGTAACACAGTATTTAGATCTATTCCTGGTATTACTAAACTCAGTGAATATAATAAATACGCAGATAGCCATAAGGGCGAATATAAAAAGATTCCATATATCGTTGCGGTTATAGATGAAGCCGCTGACTTCCTCTTAAACGCAGGAAATGAAGCTCAAGATTTATTAACTAAGTTACTACAAAAGAGCCGTGCCGCAGGTATTCACGTAATTCTTGCGATGCAAAAACCTGTTGCCGCAGTTGTATCTACTACTATTAAATCAAATGCCGGATGTAGATTCGCGTTCAAAGTTACTGATAGAGTGGACTCAATGACTATCATCGGTAAGACTGGAGCTGAAAGCTTACTTGGTCGTGGTGATATGATTTATTACTTAAACGGTGATACTGGTAGATACCAAAGCGGATTTATAAGTGGCGCAGATTGCGTAAAAGTAAAAGAACACTGTCAATCTCAAGCTCCACTTGATTACCTCTTCTTACCTTCAGAATTAGATAAGAAGAATAATAGTGGACAAAGCGCTGAAATTGATGAACTCTTCGGAGATATCGCAAGATATGTTGTATATGAAGGAAGATGTTCTATCAATGCCATCTCTCAAAAATTCAATGTTGGATATAATAGAGCGAACGCTATAGTTCTTTCAATGGAATATTTTGGAATAGTATCTGAAAACCAAGGAACTAAAGCTAGACAGATTCTTATTACTCCAGAAGAAATTGAATCAAAACTACAATCTATAGGAGTTAGATAGATTTGAAACATCTAGATGAAAGTGATTTAAAGATTAAAAAGAATAGTAAAACAGTAGGGGATATTATTTTTGGTGGTATATCATTATTCCTTCTTTTAATCATATTCTTTTTCAATATTCAAAACGAAGTATGCCTCTCAAGAAAGTTTGTATTCCCTCAAGCTTACGCTAATAAAGTAATACTTACTGTCATGGGCATAATTCTTCTTATTACTTTCATTACTCATTTACTATCTTTAATTCTTTCAGGTATCTTCATCTTCTCTCATCATGATACCTTCTATAAAGTTAAGTCAGTAATATTTAGTACTTTAAATACTTTAAACATTATCCCAGTTATTCTAATTATCGTTTTAGCTTTTGATACATTTGTGGCTTCAACCATTGATGTATCAGGCGATTCAATGAAGAATACTGTCCAAGATGGAAACGCAGTATTAGTATCACATACTAGATTTGAAAAGTTAGAAAAAGGTGACATCGTCATCTTAAACCTTAGTTCAAACAATAAAGAACCAGATCTCATCATTAAAAGAGTTTGGGCACTTGAAGGCGATACAATCAAATTCGTTGAAGAAAGTGGATACGCAGTACTATACGTTAATGGGGAAAAGACTGTTACCAATACCTATACACCTATTTATAACTATATAAATACTGAAATCACATTAGGTAAAGGCGATATATTCGTAATGGGTGATAACTTCAAAGTATCTAAAGATTCTAGATACTGGGGAATATTTAATACAATAAAGAAAAACAGTGATACCACATATATGCACGCAAACTATTGTGGTAAAGTCACATACTCTATTATGCCTTTCGGTAAAATAGAAGATAATAGGATAAATAGTTATGAGTGATACTGATTATAATATCAACTGGTTCCCTGGCCATATGGCCAAGGCCATGAGACAAATAAGAGAAAAACTTAATCTATGCGATGTAGTAATTGAAGTGCTTGATTCAAGAGCGCCTTTTTCATCAATCAATAAAGCTTTAAAAGAAATGATTAAAGATAAGCCTCTTCTTTTCGTAATGAATAAGATAGATATGGCTGATGAAAGAGTTACTAAAGAATGGCTCGCTGAACTCAATAAAACAACTATGACAGTATGTCTCAATTCACTTGATGGCGTTGGAAATATTAAAATAATCGAAGATGCATTAGCTAAACTTCTTAAAGATAAAATAGATAAAGCTGCGTCTTTTGGAAAATCAATCTATCCAATTAAGGCAATAGTCGCAGGTATTCCAAATTCAGGTAAATCAACATTAATGAATAATCTCGCTAAAAGAAAGGCAATGACTACCGGAGATAAACCTGGAGTAACTAAATCTCAAACTTACCTTAAAGCCTCAGATAAACTTATTCTTCTTGATAACCCAGGAATACTCTGGCCTAAGTTTGAAAATCAAAACCAAGCTAAACTCTTATGTTTAATTGGTTCTATTAAAGATGAAATTGTACCTATCAATGTCATAAGTGAATTTGGAATAGATGTATTAAAGAGATATTATCCAAATGAACTTAAAGCTAGATTTAAATTAGATACTCTAGATAAAACTAGTGAAGAATTGCTTTATGATATCGGACGTAAAAGAGGCTGCTTATTAAGAGGCGGTGAAATAGATATCGATAAAGCTAATGAAATATTCTTAAGAGATTTAAGAAGTGGTAAAATCGGGAGAATGACTTTTGAAAGAGTTGGTGAACCTCTATAAATATGAGGAAGAATATAAGAATAAAGGATATAACTTAATCGCAGGATGCGATGAAGCAGGACGTGGCCCACTTGCGGGTCCCGTTTTTTGTGCCGCAGTTATTCTAGATCATAATAATCCAATTGAAGGATTAAATGATTCTAAACAATTATCTGAGAAGAAAAGAAATCAACTATATTATGAGATTAAAGAAAAGGCTTTAGCTTATTCTGTTGTCTCAATCGATAATGAAACAATAGATAAGATAAATATTCTTGAATCATCTAGACTTGGAATGGAGAAGGCAGTTGAATCATTAAAGATTAAACCTGACTTTATCCTTACTGATTATATGAATTTAATCCACCAAAATATTCCATATTTATCTTTGGCTCATGGCGATGCCTTAAGCGCAACCATCGGTGCCGCATCAATTCTAGCTAAAGTTGAACGTGATAGATATATGGATGAACTCGATAAATTATATCCAGAGTATAACTTTAAAAAGAATAAAGGATATCCAACTAAAGATCATATAGAAGCATTAAAAAAATACGGAGTAACTAGTGTACACCGTAAGAGTTATAAACCTGTGAAAGAGGTAATGAATTCACAATTAAGTTTAGATATATAAAAAGAAAGGGAAGAGTTTTATCTTCCCTTTCCTCTTGATTTATAATTAGGATCAAATCCTCTAATTTCGCCATTTTCAAAGCGTTTAGCTTGTTCTTCTAATTTAGATTCATCCATACCAGCCATCATCTTGAAAGCTTTCTTTTGTTTTTCAAGCATTTGTTCAAGTTTGTTTACATCAGATACTGATCTACCACTACCTTGAGCAATTCTTCTTTTTCTACTTGAAGAGTATTCTATTAGTTCTGGATTTCTTCTTTCTTCTTTTGTCATTGAGTTGATGATTACTTTAACAAAGTCTAGTGAATCATCATCAATGTTTTGAAGTTGAGAGAGTTGTCCCATACCTGGTATTAATTTTAAGAGACCTGATAAACGTCCCATTCTATTAATCATCTTAATTTGTTTTAAGAGATCATTATAATCGAATGTGCCATTCATCATCTTTTCCATTAACTTTTGTGAATCTTCTTCACTTAAAGCATCTTCTGCTTTTTCAATTAATGTTAGAACGTCACCCATACCGAGGATTCTACCAGCCACACGTTCTGGATAGAATACTTCAATATCATCCATCTTTTCACCAGTACCACTAAATTTAATTGGTACGCCTGTGATAGATTTAACTGATAAAGCAGCACCACCTCTTTGGTCACCATCAAGTTTAGTTAAAATCACACCAGTGATTCCTACTTCTTTATTGAATGTATCAGCAACTTGAGCAGCAGCTTGACCCATCATTGAGTCAACTGTGAGTAAAATTTCAGTTGGGTCTGCGAGTTTCTTGATTTGTTTTAATTCATCAATTAATTGTGAATCAATTTCAAGACGACCTGCGGTATCGATAATTACTAAATCATATTCTTCAGCTTTAGCTTTCTTTAAAGCATCTTCAGCAATTTTAACTGGAGAAATATTACCTTCTTCAAATACAGTTACATTAACACTTGCGCCTACTGTCTTTAATTGATCAATAGCGGCTGGTCTATAAACGTCACCAGCAACGAGCATAACTTTCTTTGAATAGTTCTTTTCAATATATTTAGCAAGTTTACCAGCGTGAGTAGTTTTACCAGCACCTTGAAGACCAATTAACATATAAACTGTAGGAGCTTTTTCACTAAACTTTAGTGTAACTTCTTCACTACCTAATACTTTAGTTAATTCGTCAGATACAACTTTAACTACTTGTTGTCCTGGATTTAAGCCCTTCATGATCTTTTCGCCAAGGGCTTTTTGTTTAACATCATTAATAAATGAGTTAACTACTTTTATATTAACGTCAGCTTCAAGAAGTGAAAGTCTCACTTCCTTCATCATTTCATCTATATCTTTTTCATTTAAATAGTCTTTGTGCACAAATCTTCTAAGTGCCATATTAAGACGACTTGTTAAATTCTCAAAAGCCATACTAAATCTCCTCTAACTCTTCAATGATTTTTAATGAATCTTTATCCGCATTAGCTTTTAGCTTTTCAAGTAAATCTAATCTTTGATCTTGTTTAGCCTTAAGAGCTAACGCAGATTCAAAATCTTCTAATGCTTCTTCTACTTCTTTAAGACTTAAGTAAATTGCGTTTCTTGAAACATTAAAGTTTTCCGCAACTTCTTTTAAAGATTCATCATTAAAATAATATTCTTCAAAATATTGTCTTTGTTTCTCGGTTAATAGATTCTTATATAAATCGTATAGACTACTAAGTCTTACATTTTTTTCTAGATTATCCATTATTTTTCTCCTCAAAAAGAATTCCTTCAAAGAGATTATATAGATAACTATCAACGTCAAAGTAATCCATATCTTCCATCTTTTCGCCATATCCATATAACTTAATTGGAATATTAAGTTCATGGTTAATAGATAAAGTTACACCACCTTTAGATGAACCATCAAGTTTAGTTAGTACAATTCCAGTAATATTTGTGGCTTCATTAAATACTTTAGCTTGATTTAATCCATTTTGGCCAGTAGTTGCATCGATAACTAGTAATGTTTCATGAGGTGCATTAGGTACTTCTCTACCTATTACCCTATAAATCTTTTCAAGTTCCTTCATTAAATTAACTTTATTTTGAAGACGACCGGCAGTATCACATAAAAGTACATCAACATTATTAGCTTTAGCGTATTTAATTCCATCAAAGATTACACTAGATGGATCAGCGCCTTCACCCTTAGCGATTACTTCTATTCCAAGTCTTTCGCCCCAAACCTTTAATTGTTCAGTAGCGCCAGCTCTAAATGTATCGCCTGCGGCTAGACACACTTTCTTTCCTTCATTAATAAGTTTATATGCAACTTTTGCGATCGATGTAGTCTTTCCAGAACCATTAACTCCGACAAAGAGGAATACAGTTAAACCATTACTATTATAGTTAAGTGATGATTTGTCTTTTCCAACATACATTTCATCAAAGACATCCATCATATATTCTTTAAGTTCATCAACCG
>JAEEXP010000084.1 GCA_016287865.1 Caryophanales bacterium | reverse complement strand
AAGAAGAAAACTTCAAACCTGATTTCATGGTATACACTGCATCAAAAGCTAAGGTTGAAAATTATAAAGAATTAGGATTAAATTCTGAAACTGCAGTTTTATTCAATGTAACAAGTCGTGAACAAATCATTTTAAATACTTGGTATGGTGGTGAAATGAAGAAAGGTATGTTCTCTATGATGAACTACTATCTTCCACTTAAGGGTATTGCTTCAATGCACTGCTCAGCTAATACTGATATGAATGGTGAAAATACTGCTATTTTCTTCGGTTTATCAGGAACTGGTAAGACTACACTTTCTACAGATCCTAAACGTTTATTAATCGGTGATGATGAACACGGATGGGATGATAATGGTGTATTCAACTTTGAAGGTGGATGCTACGCTAAGGTTATTAACCTTGATAAAGATTCTGAACCAGACATTTACAATGCTATCAGAAGAGATGCATTACTTGAAAATGTAACAGTTGATAAGAATGGTAAGATTGATTTTGCAGATAAGAGTGTTACTGAAAATACACGTGTAAGTTATCCAATCAATCATATCAAGAATATTGTTAAACCTATTTCACATGCTCCAGCTGCTAAGAATGTTATTTTCTTAAGTGCTGATGCATTTGGAGTACTTCCTCCAGTATCAATTTTAACACCTGAACAAACTCAATATTATTTCTTAAGTGGATTCACTGCTAAACTTGCTGGTACTGAAAGAGGTATTACAGAACCTACTCCAACATTCAGTGCATGCTTCGGACAAGCATTCCTTGAATTACATCCAACTAAATATGCTAGTGAATTAGTTAAGAAGATGAACAAGAGTGGTGCTAAAGCATACTTAGTTAACACTGGTTGGAATGGAACTGGTAAGAGAATTTCTATCAAAGATACACGTGGTATCATTGATGCTATCTTAGATGGTTCAATCTTAAAATCTAATACTAAGAAGATTCCATATTTTGATTTCGAAGTTCCTACATCACTTCCAGGAGTTGATCCAAAAATCTTAGACCCTCGTGATACTTATGCTGATAAGAGTGTATGGGAAGAAAAAGCTAAAGATTTAGCTTCAAGATTTGCGAAGAACTTTGTGAAATATGAAACAAATGCTGCTGGTAAAGCATTAGTTAAAGCTGGACCAAAAGTAGAAAAATAATCATTATAATAATAGATGTTAATAAGCAATATATGTTTATTAACATCTTTTTTATATTAGCCTACTCAACAAAAATCAAAGACTTTGAAAAAACAGAGGAAAGCCATTTAATGGAAAACATAATTTATAATGAATTAAGATATCGTGGGTTTAATGTTGATGTGGGAGAAGTTGATGTTAATGAAATGATAGATAGAATAGATGTAAACGGAAAGAAAATATATAAGAAGAAATCATCAGAAGTAGATTTTATTGCGACATCGAATAATCAAAAATATTATATTCAATCTTGTTTGAATATAAATGATTCATCAACTTTAGAAAGAGAAAAAAAGAGTTTATATTACATAGATGATTCATTTAAAAAGATTATTATCACAAAAGATGGATTAGATATTCGAAAAGATGAAAATGGATTTACAATAATTGATATATTTGATTTTTTATTAAATGATAATTCTTTAGATTTATAATCTAATGATAAATAATAAATGATTAGCAAGTTTAAAATACTTGCTTTTTATTTGTTTTATTATTGAAAATGGTTTCATTTTATGATAAAATATAATTAGAAACATAAAGGGGGTTTCATATGAAGAAAATATTTAAATTATTTTTTGTATTATTCCTATTTATTGCTTCTCTATTTGTAGTTGGTTGTGGTAAAGACAAGGACAAAGACAAGGACAAAGATAAGGGTAAAGAACCTGAAAAGGTTGAACTTGTTGTTGAATTTACAGATCCTGCAAAAACTACTTTAAAAGTAGGAGAGACTGCACAATTAGGATATACAGTAACAAGTGAAAGTACTGCTACTGGTGCTTATACAAGCTCTAATGCTAGCGTTGCATCTGTTAGTGATGCTGGTTTAGTTAGTGCACTTGCTAAAGGTAGCGCTACAATTACTATTACTGTTACAGACACTGAGGGAAACAAAAAAGAAAAATCATATAATTTTACTGTAGAAGCTATTACTTATACACTAACACTTGATTTAGATGGTGGTGCTCTTGCTGAAGGTAGTACTACTCAAGTATTAGAAGAAGGTACACAAGTAACACTTCCTACTCCATCAAAAGAAGGTTATGACTTCGTTGGTTGGAAATTAGATAAGAATTATGTTACTAAAGTTACTTTAAATAAGGACTTAACAGTAAAAGCTGAATGGGAAAAACAAATCGTTTATCATACTGTAACTTATAATCTAGATGGTGGTACACTTTCTTCTACTACAGCACAAGTTGCTGATGGTAGTGATTATGTATTAAAGACACCTACTAAAGATGGCTTTGCATGCTTAGGTTATACACTTGTTCAAGATTCTAC
>JAEEXP010000025.1 GCA_016287865.1 Caryophanales bacterium | reverse complement strand
AGATAGCCTTGAAGGTAATGGATATTTATATAATAGGAGCGCAGTTATGATAAAACATCCAAATGGAACTAAAAAAATTGCATACACATATGTATACGCAAATTCTGTAGAAGGGAAAGAAAAAATAAACTTCTTCTCATCAAATAAAGATGATTATGTGTGGTATGCATGTTATGGAAGCAACTTATCTTATGAAAGATTTATGTGTTACATCACTGGAAAAGGAAACACAAAGTACAATATAAGTGCTTCAGAACCATGTAAAAATACAAATGAACCAAAAGCATCAATGGAAATATATATTCCACACAGATTATACTTCGCTAAAAATAGTTCAAGATGGGAAGATAAAGGTGTAGCATTCTTAGACGATACACAAAAAGGTGACACAATAGGAAGAGCATATTTAATAACAAGAGAACAATATAATGAAATTCAAAAGAAAGAAGGGTCTTGGTATAGAAAAACTATCAAGTTAGGTACTATCGATGAAATTGATGTTCTTACATTCACGAATGACAGAATATTAGAGCCAAACGAGCCTTCTGAATTATATTTAAAAGTAATAAGCGATGGACTTAAAGAATTAGGATATTCAATTAGTGAAATTAATGATTATCTAGTCAAAAAATAAATAAAATAAAAAGAGCTTAATGAAACGTTAAGCTCTTTTTATTTATGGTCTTAGTTTCATTGACAACAAAACCATTTTCATCTACACTTATATTAGAAAGTGCTTCCCCAAGCGACGACAGAACAATTTTTTTCTGCTCATTAAGGAATGCACTTTTTATTTTCTTATATATTTTTCATCTTTTAAGTCTTCAATAGATTCATATTTTTCTACTTTCATATGTAGATCATATTTGTCTCTTAACTTAGATATCTTGCTCATTAAAGGAAGACTATGATGAATATCTAGTGCTTCTTGGTTAACCCAACTATCGATTAATACAACTGCCTCATTATCTTCTAGAGGATAATAATATTCATATCTAAGATTACCATTTTCTTTTCTTATTTCATCTACTAATTTAGACTCAATCATTTCCTTAGCGAACTTTCTTGCGTTTCCATTTTTGCCTTTATAATGAATGATAATGGTAATCATATTATTTCTCCTATATATTTATTTTAATACTTTAAGCATATAAAAAGCCAGCAGCAAGCTGGCTAGTTATATATTTTAATTAATTATTCTTTATTTTCTTCTACTGGAAGATCTTCATCAGCTGGAGTTGAAGATTCTTCTAATGCTTCAATTTCAACTTCCATAGGATTTGATTTATTTATTACTTCTTCATAGAATGTAGTCTTATAAATCTTAAAGATTGGGAAGACGATAACTAATAATAATGATAAAAGAATTAAATCAAGTGCAGCACTTGGGAATACATAAGTTAAATTGTATGTAAATGCAGCTGCCCATGTATATTCCCAAATCATTACTGAATCAAATGATGCAGCAAAGAATCTAATAGTTGACCAGATTACTGTTGCACATAAGAGTAATAAAATAGAGAATAATTTACCATTTAAGTTCTTACTAAAATTATTGATTAAGAATGGTGATACAAAACCAAAGAATGCGATAGAACCAAATGCTACTAAATATTCCATAGGATATGTAGCAATTCCATATCCATCCCAAAGGCAAGTAATTAAACCATATACAATACCAGATGCAATAAATGCTTTAAATGGTCCATGTCTTAATGCTACAACCATTAGTGGAATAGCACTGATATTTAAAGAACCACCTGTTGAACCAATTGGGATTTTAACAAATCTATCAATTACAATGGCAAGTGCTACCATAATTGCGATTTCAGTTATGTCCTTAATACTAAAATAAAATAAACCTTTTTTTGTCATATACTTTTCTCTCCTTTATAAACGACAAAAGCCGCGTCAAAGCGGCTTTTAAGACTAACATTCCTCTTGCATTATCAAAAGGCTTATGGGTCGAATATTAATTCCTCTCAGCCGCTTGTTGGCTCCCCTTATTTATTTACTAAAATTATTATACTACTTTTTAATTAATTTAGTGAATGATTTTGCAACTTCTTCTTTAGTAAATCCGAAATATGGAATTACTACATTTGCATTAGCTGATGCACCAAATCTATTAATAGCATAAACTTCATCTGCATAAGCCTTAAGGCCAAATGGTGAAGCCATTTCTACAAACATAGATGGAAGGTTTCTATTAATGATTTTAGCTTTATCAGGATTTTGATCAAATCTTCTTGTAGATGTGATTTCAACTACATTTACATGTTTATTAATTAATTTAGCAGCATCGAGTGCAAGACCAACTTCTGAACCTGTAGCAACAAGTGTACCTACGCTATCCGCAAACTTTTGTCTTACAATAGCACCACTTAAGAGTTCAGTTTCAGATACAGCACTTAAAAGTGGTAAGTTTTGTCTAGTTAATACGATTACAACTGGGTTAGTCTTATTCTTGCATGCGAACTTTAATACTTCTACAGCTTCTCTAGCATCTGCTGGTCTAAATACATCTACATTTGGAATAGCTCTTAAGCCAGCGAGTTGTTCAATTGGTTCATGAGTTGGACCATCTTCACCTACTGCGATTGAGTCATGAGTGAATACAAATACTGTAGGAATATTCATTAATGCAGCCATTCTAATAGCTGGTTTCATATAATCACTGAATACGAAGAATGCACCAGTCATTACTCTTAAGTTATGAAGAGTCATACCATTAGCGATAGCACCCATAGAATGTTCTCTTACACCAAAGTTAATATTTCTTCCAAGTCTGTTATCTACATCGAATGCACCATCAGCACCCTTAACCATAGTTGAAGCTGTAAGGTCAGCTGAACCTGCCATTAAACATGGGAGTTCTTTAGATGCTACATTTAAGAATTTACCAACTGTTTTTCTTGTTGCTTCAGTTTCATATGTGAAATCTTTGAATGCACTTGGATCAAGTTCATAATCATTATTAAGAACTCTTTCAAATTCTTTGTATTCTTTAGGGAATTTCTTAGCGTATTCTTTGAGTGTTTCTTCCCATTTTAAATATTCTTGATAGTTAGCTTCATTGTTTACTCTATAGTCGTTATATACGGCTTTAGATACTTTGAATGGAAGCTTATGATATTTTAATGTTTCTCTTAACTTGTAAGTTAATTCAGCACCAAGTGGAGCACCATGAGCCTTACAAGTTCCTGCAACTTCTGAGCCAAATCCAATTACTGTATGGCATTCAATAATAGTTGGGAGGTCTGATTCTTTAGCTTTAGCGATAGCTTTAGATACTGCCTTTTCATTTTCAACATTCTTGATTTCCATATAATTGAAACCTAAAGATGTGAAGAATGCTTTTGCGTTAGGGAAGCCACCAGCGTTAGCTACTGGACCATCAAGTTGAACTTTATTAGAATCAAAGAGAATAATTAACTTATTTAACTTTTGTCTTCCAATAAATTGTAAAGCTTCAAGAGTTACACCTTCTTGAAGGTCACCATCACCACATTCAACGAATGTATAGTGGTCAACTAATTTTAGATTATCTTTGTTGAATTTATTTCTTAAGAATTCTTCTGCAAGAGCCATACCAGCGGCCATAGCGATACCTTGGCCAAGAGGTCCTGATGTTGAATCAACACCCTCTGTGTGTCCAAATTCAGGGTGACCTGGAGTTTTAGAATTTAACTTTCTAAAGTTCTTAAGATCTTTCATTGATACATCAAATCCTTTTAAGTGAAGGAGTGAGTATAACATTGAAGATGCATGGCCTGATGCGAGAACGAATCTGTCTCTATTAAACCAATCAGCTTTATTAGGAGTAACTTTTAAATGTTCTTTAAATAAAACATAAGCTACTGGGGCAAAACCAAGTACTACACCAGGATGTCCTGAATTGGCTTCATTAATTTCATCCATTGTAAGTACTCTTAATGCATTAATACTATTTTTCATATAGTCTCCTTAAATATATTTATTATATTATTCTAATTCAATTTTAATTAATTGGTTAAGTTCTACCGCATATTCAAGTGGTAGTTCACGAGCAAATGGTTCAATGAATCCCATTACAATTAATTCTAATGCTTCTTTTTCTTTAAGTCCTCTACTCATAAGATAGAATAATTGAGAATCAGAAACCTTAGATACTGTAGCTTCGTGTTGGATTGAAGATGAGTTATTAGATACGATATTAGTTGGGAATGTATCTGATGCACTATTATCATCCATTATTAGTGTATCACAAGTTACGCTTGCGCGCGAGCCTGTAGCTTCTTTTCCAATCTTAGTGATACCTCTATAATTTACTCTGCCACCTTTTCTTGCGATAGATTTAGAGATAATAGTTGATGATGTATTCTTACCAATATGAATCATCTTAGCACCATTGTCTTGGTATTGTGTGCCTGATCCAAGTGCAACACTTAATACTAAGCCTTTAGCATAATCACCTTTTAAGATACAGCAAGGATACTTCATATTTGTTCCAGAGCCAATATTACCATCAATCCATTCCATATATCCGCCCTCTTCAACAAGAGCTCTTTGAGTAACTAAATTGATAATATTATTAGACCAGTTTTGAATTGTTGAATATCTACATCTAGCGTTTTTCTTAACAATAATTTCAATTACACCAGAGTGTAATGAGTCAGTTGAATACTTAGGTGCAGTGCATCCTTCAACGTAGTTAACATATCCGCCTTCATCAACGATAATAAGTGTTCTTTCGAATTGTCCCATATTAGCACTATTAATTCTAAAGTATGATTGAAGAGGCTTTTCAAGTCTTACTCCTTTTGGAATATAAATAAATGAACCACCACTCCATACAGCACTATTAAGTGCGGCATATTTATTATCAGTTGGAGGTACTACTGATGCGAAATATTCTTTAAAGATTTCAGGATACTTCTTTAAACCTGTATCAGTATCTAAGAATATTACACCTTTATCTTCAAGTTCTTTTTTATTATTGTGATATACAACTTCTGATTCAAATTGAGTTGATATACCAGATAACCATTTTTGTTCAGCTTCAAGAATACCTAATTTATTAAATGTATCTTTGATGTTTTCAGGGACTTCTGTCCAATCATGTTTAACATCTTTAGTTGATTTAATATACATAACCATATCATTAGGGTCTACTTCTTTTAGTCTTTCAACTGGACCAAATGATGGTTCTTTAGCGTTTAGATAAATATTTAGTGACTTAACTCTAAATTCAGTCATCCATTCAGGTTCACCTTTAGCTTTAGAGATTTCTCTTACGATTTCTTCATTTAAACCTGTCTTAACTGTTTTATAGATTTCAGCTTCAGTCTTGAAACCATATTTATATTCATCAGATATATTTTCTATTTTCTTCTTAGTCTCTTTGGAATCGTCATGCATATTATTTTTCCTCCTTAGAGTTTAGTGTATTAAGAAGAGCTTGAGTTGCGATAGATGCACATCTAACACGTGCTGGGTAATCTTTAACCCCTTCAAATACTTGAAGTTCATCTAAATCAACTGAAGTATCATATTCTTGATTAGATACCATCTTTAAATAGTTAGATAAGTTATTCTTAAGTTCATCTACAGTTTTACCAATTGAGTATTCACTAACAATTGATGCGCCAGCACAACAGATAGAACAACCTTGTCCATCATGACGAACATCTACTACTTTTCCATCAACAACTTTAGTTTCAACATCAATCACATCACCACAAGATGGATTCTTAAGGTGACATGATACATATGATTCATCATGAGATAAACCCTTATTACGAGGGTTCTTATAATGATCCATTATTACTTCTCTATATAGATTAGATAAATTATTCACAGAGGCCTACCTCCTTAAAAAACTTAATTACTTCTTTTACTGCGAGCACAAACTTTAATACATCTTCTTTTGTATTATAGAAATAGAAAGACGCTCTTAAAGTTGATGGTACACATAATACATCAGTATGAAGAATCTCAGCGCAATGATGTCCAGCACGAACTGCGATATTGTGTTCAGAAAGTGCCATAACTGCATCATGAGAATGCACACCTTTAATATTAAAGGCGATTACAGTTGATTCTTCGATGTCATTATATATTTCAACTTCTTTAATTTCTTTAAGAAGTGATAGTGCATAATTTCTTAAAGATAAAGAAGTTTCATGAATATAGTCATATCCAATTTTGTTTAAGTATTCAATACAACCTTTTGCGCCAAATATTTCAGCGATAGGAAGAGTTCCTGATTCAAACTTATATGGAACTTCTTTATAAGTAACTGATGTTTTAGTTACTTCATCATTCATTTCTCCACCAAGTTCAACTGGATCAAACTTATTTAATAATTCATATTTACCATATAGAATTCCAAGTCCAGTTGGACCACACATCTTGTGGAAACTGAATGAATAGAAATCTGTGTCTAATGCCTTAACATCAATTCTTTCATGAGGGATTGCTTGAGCACCATCAAGTGATACTAAAGCACCTACTTCATGAGAAAGCTTTATAATCTCTTCAACTGGAGATTTAAAACCAAGCACATTAGATACATGAGTTATTTGAACAAGTTTAGTATTCTTATTTAATACCTTCTTAAAGTTTTCTACAGTGATTTGATTATGTTCATTGAGTTCAACAAATCTAATCTTAAAACCAATATCCTTAGATGCCTTTAATAGTGGGAGGAATGATGAATGATGTTCAAGTGGTGTAGTGATAACTTCATCACCTTCTTTTAAGATACTCTTAAACATAAGTGCTACATAGTTAAGTGAATCAGTGCAACCTCTAGTAAAGATTATTTCGCTTGATTTAGCGTTAATAAAGTCTGCGACTTCTTTTCTTGTTTCTTCAACTATAGATGTAGCTTCCATAGCTTGTTTATATACACCACGTTCAATATTTGTAGAATATTCAGTGTAATATTTATTAATCATATCAATAGTAGCTTTTGGCTTCATAGATGAAGCAGCGCTATCAAGATATACGAGTTCAGGATTATTAACGAGTGCAGGAAAATCAAATCTACAGTCCATTATGCTACCTCGATAGTCTTTTCTAAATAAGACATAATTGTATTATTATATTCTTCATCTTTTGAATGTTTAAGTACAGGAACAATAAATGATGATGTGATCATCTTAATTGCGTCACTCTTACTTAAACCTCTACTCATAAGATAATAGATTTCATTATCATCAAGTGTACCAATAGCGCATCCATGAGCTGCGTGTACATCTTCACAGCCGATAATTAAAATAGGTTCAGCGATAATTCTAGATTTTTCTCCAAGGATTACACCTTTAATAGTTTCGCTTGATACTGAATTAATCATCTTCTCAGGAATCGCAGATGATATATTTCTTACAATTGATGATTCATCACGTGTTAAATATACGCATTTAGTATTTGAAACAGTATCAGAGTTCTTATGATTTACTAAATGAATACCTTTAACATTAGTATTACCTTTAGTTGAAATATACTCATAAGATTTAACTTCTGCGTATCTTCCAACTAGGTTAGTTGTTTGATTGAGTTCTATGTCTCCTTCTGCGACATTAGCTTCACAAACATCAAGATATGCAGATTCAAACACATTAATAGTTACGTTATATTTCTTAATGTTTCCTAAAGAAACAATAGTTAAAGATAGACGTGCATATTCTTTTACGTCTATTGTGATATTAACGTCTTCATTTGAATTAACTAAAAGAGATACACTAGCATTTGTATCTTCTTTAATTATTAAATGAGCGTCTTTATTTATAAGTAAAGAACTATCACTAGATAGTGTTAGTTCATCTTTTACTAAATTAAGCATTATGAGCCTCTTTGAATGCGCAAGTTTCAAGAAGTTCTACTTCATCTTCTATTCCTGCGTCTTTCTTAATTTGGTCATAACCATATTGATCGATGTAGTCAATTAAAGATGCATCTCCTTCTTTTACAATTCTTCCATCAGCAATAACTACAACTTTATCAGCTTTAATATATTCATAAAGTCTATGATAGTGAGAGATAATTAAAAGCGACATATTATTCTTTTTCTTAAGTTCATTAACATTATCAGATACAACTCTAACAGCATCAACGTCAAGACCTGAATCTATTTCATCAAGAATAGATAGAGATGGTTCAAGCATCTTCATTTGTAGAATTTCATTCTTTTTCTTTTCACCACCAGAGAAGTCTTCATTAACATATCTATCAGCAAGATCTTTTTCCATATGAAGATCATTGATAGCTTTTTCAAGTTTTACAGCAAACTTATATACTGATTGAACCTTACCATCAGATGTAGGTCTTTTATCTAGAGCTTGTTTAATGAAGTCTCTATTAGTTACACCACTAATTTCATAAGGTTGTTGCATAGCAAGGAAAATACCAAGTAAACTTCTTTCATCAGTAGTCTTTTCAAGTAAGTTTACACCATTATAAATAATTTCACCTTTTTCAACCTTATATTGAGGGTGACCCATTATTGCATATGATAAAGTTGACTTACCAGATCCATTAGGACCCATTACAGCTAAAGTCTCTCCATCATTAATTACTAAATTTATTCCTTTAAGAATCATAGTGCCAGAGGCACTTACCCATAAGTCTTTTATTTCAAGCATTTTATACACCTCGCTTAAATAAATATATTATATTTATAACCTTTAATCAAATGATATGATAAGGTTTTATACAATCACATAAAAAATAAGCGGTATGGATAGCCATACCGCATTATTATTTAATATTAGTCGTCTTGATCTAATGCTTCAAGTCCTACTTTAATCTTTGTCTTATTAAGTTTAACACTCTTTACGAAAAAGAATATTCCAGCTGATACAGCTGTGCAAGCTAAAGCGTAAAGAGGGAGAAGCCCAAATCCAAATCCTTCAGTTAAGAGGAGGAGGCCAATTAAAGTAGGAGTGATAGTTTGAGCAAGCATTGAAGATGCATAGTAGAGTCCTGTGAATCTACCAATCTTCTTAGCGTTACAAAGTTCAACTACCATTGGGAATGAGTTAACGTGTACTAAACTCATACCAAATCCTTTAACTGCGAAGATTGCATAAATGTAGAATGGGAACTTTCCATTTGGTGCAATAGTTAGTCCTAATACTAACCAAGTTGCGTAAGCCGCAAGAGTTAAAAGTAAGCCGGCAGTAAGAGTCCATTTACGTCCAATCTTAGATGCGATGATTCCACCAAATACGAAACCAACAACACTCATTAAACCACTAATAATAGTATTAAGTGAGAGTGATGAAGTAGATGCTTCTAGATGGTATCTTGTATAGTTAGTCATAAATGTTCCAATACCATTATCAGCCATGAACCAGAAGAATTCTGCGACTAAGATTAAGATTAACATTGTCTTATTAGCTTTAGATAATGGTTTATCTTCTTCTACTGAATCTTCGATTTCAGCTTCTTTTTCACCAGCGAGTAAATCATCTTTAATTTCTTCTTTAACTTTGTTTTCTTTAATTAAGAAGAATAGTAATAATACTGATGCAACCATAAGTACTGAAGCTAGAAGGAATGGGATTTCAATTACCCAAATATTACCGTGTTGCCAAGAACCTGGATCTTTTTCACCTAAGTACTTAGATAATACTAAGAACATACCGAGTAGTGTAGGTACAGCTCCACCAATATAACCCATGATATTAATAATACCATTAGCTTTACTTCTTAAAGGTTTTGGTGTGAGGTCAGGCATTAATGCTACCGCAGGGTTTCTATACATCATAGCGAAGAATACAGTAATAGCCATTAATATAATTAATGCAGCTAAGTTATGATAATGGAATGCGACAGGCATAAATGGGAATACAACTGCACAAACAAATGTACCAACTAAGATATAAGGCATTCTCTTACCAATCTTTGTTTCAGTCTTATCAGAAAGTGAACCAAAAATAGGCATCATAATAAGTGCAGCAAGGTTATCTAGTGCCATCATCATACCAACTAGGTATTGAACATCTTCAGGATTTGTCTTATTAAATGTCTCCATAAAGAGTTCTGAAAGGAATGATGAAGCGTAGTTATCGTAAACTTGCCACATTAATAAAATTCCGAAGAACGCAAAACCAATTATAAAAGTTCTCTTATAATTGAGCTTAAGAGTTCTTCCAACTTCTTGTGTTTCTGTTGAATTCATAATTTAACATCCTTTTAAAAAATATTTCTTTTATTCTATTATATATTAATTTAGAGTTAATGTAAAACTCGCATTTTCTAAATAATGAAAAAGACAGGCGAACCTGTCTTTTGTTTATTATTAATAAATAATAGTATATTCAACTATTGGACTATTATAGAACCAAAGGCTAAAGTTATTATCAGGAGTTACAAGTTCTCCATCTTGTACTCCATTTCTTGTGAGTCTTACTTTAGTATTTTCACCACAAATTAAATTATTTAAGAATAATTGAACAAATGTCTCATGTGTTCCAACTTCATGTGGGAATATAGATGTATAAGTATCTGGTCCAGTTACAAATCGAGTTCTAGCATAGAACATTGGTGATTTGATTACGAATTCAGGATAATTAATCGCAGAAACTTCAAATGATTGTCCTGGAGCGTATCCAGCATAATTTCCTTGAGTGCTGTCTTCGAGTTCAACTTCAACTACTGATGGATAAACTCTAAAGTATAGTTTAATTAATTTAGTAGTTTCTTCATCCTCATTGAAATCATTTAAAATCATATAATTATTTGGATTAATTCCACTCTTATAATCATAAGATACAGAAACCTCAAATACTACATAGAATGGATGTTCAATAGGTGTACCTGTATATTCATGCCACTCATCATCTGGCTCATCAGCATCATGTGTACCATTATTATTTAAATCAGTTATTAAATACTTATATTTAACTGATACACTACTGAAATCTAGATAATCTAATATGTTTAAGTGACTTTCAGTAATTCTTCTTCCAAGTTTAGTCGTATCAAATGTGATTCCATAAAGATTCGGTACTGTATCATATACATCTGCGAGTCCCCATTCATTTTCTAAAGGATTGGTCTTAGTTACTCTATCTAAATTTGTAGTAGTAACATTACTCCAACAGTCACTTGCGTTATATCCTAAAATAAGAACTGTCTTAGGTACATTAAAATCATAAGTTATTGAAGTAACTATTGTATTTCCATAATAGAAATCATAGTAATAATTATCTTCAAGACTTGAGATAAGTCTATATCTTCCTACATCAATTAAATCAGATACTTCACTTCCAGTTGATTCATCTGGATTAACTATATAGTATTTATTAGATACATTTAATTCTGCGCTACTTACATCTTTAACAAATGCTAATTGTTTAGTATCTGAATTAAATGAATATGTAATATTTACTATTCCTTTTGTGACATTTGATATAAGTGTCATTTCAAGAGGATTATAATTTGATGCATCAGGGCAATAAACAACTACAAGATTGTTTGTGCCTATTCCAATCGCAGTTGATGAACTATGGAAACTAAATGCATCTAAAGATATGTTATTAGAATTAAGTAAATCAAACGATGATTCACTAAACCATGATTCATCTTTTGTAAGTGAATTTAATGAATATAAATCTAAAGATAATCCTTCTCTATATTTTAAATTTCTTAGGCTTAGATTGTTTTTAACATTATCAGGAATAAAGGCATCAGCTTTATCAATATAATATGAAAGACTATATTCTTTAACTTCGATTCTACTTCCATTAGACCAAACAAAGTTCTTTAAATATGTCTTACTATCTGTATCTATATATGTATCTAAATCTTTAAATGAAATAGTTATTGTTTGAATACTATCAGATGCGTTAATTGCACCATCAGAAATATTTAATAGTTTTCTAACTGAATTACTTATATTACTTTCTGGGACGATATGCTCACCAGTATATTTATATCTATAAGTATTACTATTTAAATCAAAATGAGCTTGATCAGTAATTTTGAACTCATTAATATCGAGTTTCTTTTTAGTAATTGAATAACTATATTCTTGAGTAGTAGTTTTTTCAACTCCACCAATTAGGAATGCATATTTATTGGAATCAGTAATAGATAAAGTTGTAGTATAACTTCCAATCTCTGATTCAGTTGTTGGTCTACTGATTATACTTTCTCTTCCTTTATAATTGAAAGTTAATCCTTGTTTAATGCCTTCAAGTGTATCTTCATCATAAGCATATTCAAAGATAGTTTGTGATGTTAACTCTGGAAGTTCAATTATTTTTCTTTTAATAGTAAACATTAAACGGAAGGAATCGAACTTTTCATCATTATATGAAAATTCATATCCTTCTTTTGCAATAACGTTTATAGAATAGAGGTCATAATTTCCATCAATAATTAAGTTTGGTGAATTAAAAAGTAAAGAACCATATGAATGAATTACACTGGCTTTATTTTCTCTAAGTAATTGATTTAATGTTGTATTATCATTTAGTACAAAAAGACTACCAGCATCTATAAATTCTTCATTCCATCTTAGTTCTATATTATATTTAAAAGCGTGCTCAATACTGCTAATCTCAGGGATTTCCTTTAGGTCTTTAAACATTCCTAAATCAACAGAATCGCCTGATGTATCTCTCACCTTAATAGTATATTCTCTATAGAATTCTTCGCTAAATCTAACCTCAACCGATGAAGGTGTTTCATTAGTCTTTTTAACTTCAATTGTATAATTATTTGTAGATTCAAATGATGAATCAGAGTAATTAATAATAACGTTAAAATCACCTTTAGTAAAGGCAATTTCATCAGTATCTAAAAAACTAAAAATACCATTATTATATCTCTTTCCGTTTTTTGTATCTGTGTTTACATTAAATGATACAGATTGTGCAACTTTCTCTGGGGTGTTTCTCTTTTTTAAAATATAAACAGCCAAAAGAATGAATGCGACTATCAACATTACCGCAGAAAAAGATATAACTGGAATTATTATTTTTAAATTCTTCTTTTTGTTTTGATCCATAAACACCTATCTAACTATTTCTTTATAAATATAATAAGTTCCTGGATTTCCTTCATCTGAATAACCAATTAAAAATCTATTTAATAAGATCTTCTTAGGAATAAGGTCACTTTTATCTTTAATTAAATCGTAAGCTTTTTTAATTCTTTCTTTATCTTCAGACATAAATAAAGTAGCGTGGAACTTATAATCCATATCATATTCATGTAGTGGAATATTATATTTTTCTAAAAGTAAATTATTAAATTCATCATGAATCTTATGGATTCTTTCATTATCTACCATTCTAATCCATACGATAGTTTCATTATATTCGATTCCTTTTACTTCTATTTCAAATGGTTCAATAGAATTATAGTAATTAATAATATCTTTGGTTATTTTCTTAAACATCTTCTCATCAATATCAAATGATATTTTTAATGAGACATGCATAGGAAGAGTAAAATTAGGGTCGACAAATTTTAATTTTTTGTCGATTTTCATTCCTTCCTTTTTAATGTCTTGAAGTTGATTGTCAACATTAATTCCAATCCAAAGGTACATATTATATTCTCCAATTTAATTATATTTCTTCTTCTATTATACACTAAAAAGAGGGCAATTATATATAATTGTCCTCTCTTTTTTATACTAGTATAGAATTCTTTAATCTACAATATTCATTAGGCCCTTCATTATATTTCATA
>JAEEXP010000083.1 GCA_016287865.1 Caryophanales bacterium | reverse complement strand
AATAATCCATTACACTACCTCCTTAAAATATTCTTTTAAAGCCCAATCATATATTTCATAAGTGTGCAAATAATTCTCTATAAAATACCTATTTTTATCTTGTCTTACTACCACGAACTTAACACCAGGTTTAATGATTTCATCGGGTATACCAAAGTTTAATTCCTTAATACATGTATATATTTTACCCATCTATATCAACCTCTTTATTCCAATACTCTTTTATCTTCTCTTCGAGATAATCTATATCTTTAAAACAAAATAATTCTTTACCAATTTGTAAACTAAGAGGACATTCTAATCCTCTACAAGTAAGACTACTATATTCTCCATTTTTATCTTTCATGTATTTATTACATATTGCATATTTTTCATCATTGGTCAATAACTTCAATCGTTTCTTCATTTAAAATCCTCACTATTAAGAGCATTAGCTTCTTTAAAAGCTTTTAACATCTTAGGAAACTGTATAGCTATCCAATCGACAACTTCTTCATTCTCTGCCCAAGAACACGATCTACGTAAACCAGATTCTGCTAAGAATGCATGAACTATTTCATGTCTTAAAGTCTTCCTGTTAAATGCATGAATATCTTTAAATGATTCTTCTGTTTCTTCATACTTAATAGCAACAATCTCTTTAGCATAATAATCACAATACGCATTAGCTCCTTCAAGACGTTTGTCATCAGTATTTCTATCAACAGATTTAATATTATATCTAGTTCCTAATACATCAACTGTCCAAGGTAATGCATGAAAATCGTGTGGATCCTTAATGTCATCCTTTGTTAAAGTTATTTTCTTATATGTTGACGACTTTTTCTCTTCAAAATGTTCATCTAAAGCTTTTTCAGTTTCTTCATCATCACTTATTTCATAATCTTTAGAAACTTTTTTATGAATAAAACTAATAGCAGTATCAGTATTAAAAGTATTAGGTAAATCAACAATATCTATAGACTTTATTTCACCGGATACCATAATACCGCCATAAGCAAAGATAGTGCCATCAGCATCATTATCAGTTCTTATGTTAAAATGAGTTAATATACCTCTTTCAACTTTGTCCAAAATATCTTGAGCAACCTTCTGATCTTCTTTAATGTAACATTTACCATAAATACCGTTTTCAAAATATTCAGTAACACAATCTCCTATATTTACAAGATTATCATAAGCAACCTTTACAATAATAGGAATCTTTTTACCTTTTTGCTCATCAAATGCTCCTTTTGATATAACAAGACCATCTTTATTACTTTTAGCATTATACCTAACAATCCATCCTTCAAAGTCAGGTTTAATATCTATATTAGGTATATAATCAGCTTCTAGACTCATTCTCTTCCTCCTTACCAACTAATCTCCTTAAACTCTAATACTGTTTCTTCCTTAGGTTCTTCTTTTACCTTTGCACGTTCTAGTTCTTCTATCAATTGTCTATCTATTTCTCTTTTGAGATAGTCAAGAGTATCGTCATGAGAACAAATATCTACATTACCACTATTATAGACTAACCCTAAATTACATGATTGTGTTTTACGATATTTGACGTTTATACAAGGTTCAGCATTAAAAGAGAAATTTTCAATTTCAATATTAATCAGTTGTATTTTATTATCCATTAACTTACCTAATAAAATATATACATCACGCATACTATTCATAGTTTCGATAATAGTTTCTTCTTTAGTTGCAAGTTCAGTAGCAGTAGGAGCAACAAATTCCATTACTTCATCAGTACCATTTTTATATCCTATCTTTCCAGAATCACTATCCAAATAAAAGCCAGAATCTGAATATATTTTATTCCAACTCATACACTACACTCCTTTCTATAAACGAACATTTCCATTGTAGGATATCTTTATTTTGGACAAGGAAATGAACAAAGGAAACCTCTTTAACCATATAACAACTTTTCCTGCAGTCACTGGATGCTGCTTGACAGGTTTTGATAAAGTTTGTCTTGCCTCTTGTTAATTAATACAGGTAACTAGTATTGTGTATCTTTCACTCAGTAGCCCAGGGACTTACCTCACTGCATCCGTTTAATTTGGAAAAGTAAACCACTATTTTATTTCTACACTCCATTTAAGACCTTTAGCATGCCTTTTCTGATTTATCTTTATTGCTTCTGCATTAGCATTACTATTAGTAATTCCAGTAGTTCCGTAATAACTATTGCTATATAAACTAACAGGCCAATAATCTCTCAAAGAAATAGGTCTTCTACAGGCATAAAAATTTCTGACCTTATTGATAACATCTTCATCTCTTTCTTCATCAGTCATGTTTAACCAATTTAAAAGCATTCGTTGCTGATAAGGAAACAAAATAACATCGTACCTTGTTTCGAGTATTTTAAGCTTTTCTTCTATTGTCATAATTTCACATCCTCAGTGTAATAATCTCGTCCTTAGGCGGAGTAACTTTATTATAGAACTTACTTTCATTGAATTTCTTCTTATTACTAATAGCTCTATCAATACCCTTATCTATAGGACTTCTTGTCTTTATATGATAATAATACAAAT
>JAEEXP010000024.1 GCA_016287865.1 Caryophanales bacterium | reverse complement strand
CGGCAGCGGCTTTGGGCGCATAGGCGTTATACCAGGTGCTGTACTGATTGTCAAAAACTGTAAGATACTGTTCTAAAGTCTTTTCACCGTTTGAAAACTTTGCAATGTCCGGATGGGTCTTTACTATCGCAGCTACCTTATGGATACCGTCGATCGTCTGCTGAGCGTTAGATTCGTAACTGTCCAAAAGGCCATCCATCATCGCCTGATCGGGATTTACCTCAGTGTGTGTTTTTGCTATATATTGTTCCTCGGCATATATCGACTGATAAAAATCTCTGTCGGCGGAGATCAATGCGGAATTGATCTCGTAGAGCTGATTGTAATACAGATCTTCAGATCTGTTCATTGTACTCATAAGCTGTACACTCATAAGTGCGACCGTTATAAGCAAAAATAATCCCAGCGGGATTACCATTGCCATCAGCTTGGCCCTTATACCTGCTTTAGCCATAAACCCTGATGTCTTGCCAATACTGCCTGTTTCTTTTTTACTCATGTTTTTCCCCTCTCTTTAAGGTGCAAAAAAATATAGAAAGCAAAAATGCTTTCTATATTTTATCAATCAACTATTATTAAATTATTAAACTCGTCTGAAAATTATCCTTTGACGGAACCGCCCGTAACACCTTCAACATAGTACCGCTGGAAGCACATAAACAGGATAGTTACAGGAATCGCTACAATAACACCGCCCGCACAGAACATTGTATATCGCGAAGCTATCATATCCTTATTGAGCCATGAATAAAGACCTACGGCAACGTTCATACCGGCTGATGTGTTAAACGATATGTATTTTGCAAAAATGAAATCTCCCCAGGGACCCATAAATGCTGTAAGTATTGTATAAATAACTATTGGTTTAGCTAAAGGCATAATAATTTTATAGAATACTTGGAATCTATTTGCTCCATCTACTCTTGCTGCCTCATCTAGTGATCTTGGGATTGTATCAAAGAAACCTTTTGAAATGTAATAACCCATACCACTTGATGCTACATATACCAAAATCAAACCAGGCATAGCATTTGCTTTAATCATGTTCAAATCGCTTAATACGTTAAATAATACAATCATAGTTAAGAATCCAGGGAACATTCCAAGGACAAGCATAAAGTTCATTAAACCTTTTCTTCCTTTGAAACGTAGTCTAGATAATGTATAACTCATTGCTAATACAAATATTGTTTGAAGAACTGATACTAAAAGCGCCATTAAGAATGTTCTTAAGAACCACTTAGGGAATTCAGTTTCTTTAAATAACTTAATATAGTTATCAAAACCCCACTTAACAGGGAGAACATATGATTCCATCTTTGTTGATTCAACCCTAAAAGATTGAAGAACTATGAATACAAATGGTACTAGCCAAATAATACTCATTAAACCAAGAACAATATAAATTACTGTATTTGAAGCAATTCTCATTGCTTTAATACCAGCATGTCTTTTCGGAGTTAATTCTCTTAATTCTTCATTTTCCATTATGCGAAATCCTCCTCATTCTTAGTTGATGGGATAACGTTATAAACAATTACTGAAATAACTGATACAACAATAAATACCATAATACCAATTACAGATGCGAGTTTATAGTTAGAATCCTGAGTTGTTAACTTGAATAACCAAGTGATTAGTAAGTCAGTATAACCAGCAGGAGCACCACTCGTCATAGAACCAGGGTTAACCGGTCCTCCGCCTGTTAATAAGTAAATAACGTTAAAGTTATTAATATTTCCAATAAAGCTTGTAAGTAAATATGGTCCAGTTACAAAGAGTACATAAGGAAGAGTAATCTTTGTATATTGCTGCCATGGACTTGCACCATCAATCTTAGCTGATTCATATAGGTCTTGAGGGATATTCATCAAGATACCAGTAGTAATTAACATTAAGTATGGAATACCAATCCAAATATTAATCATGATTACCGTGAACCTCGCGGAGTGTTTATTACCCCAGAATTGAATCTTCTCTTTTATCCAACCCCATTTCAGCAAGATACCATTTATTACACCGTTGTCCGCAAACATCTTAGATACATACATAAGTGAAATAAACTGAGGAATAGCTATTGTAAGAACTAATATAGTTCTCCAAACCTTTTTAAGTTTAATTCCTTTCTTATTAATCATCATTGCGACAAACATACCTAAGAAATAGTTAGTAAATGTTGCAAAGAATGCCCAAATAAGAGTCCAAGTTAATATTTCTCCAAATGTTGCACTAAAGCTTGTTCCATCGCTTGACCATCCAAGTAATTGGTTAATATTAGTAAAACCAACCCACTTAAATAATAGGTTATTTCTTCCATCATGTTGTGCATCAAAATTGGTGAATGCAATTAATATCATAAAAAGAATAGGTAACACAGTAAATAAAATAATACCTGTCATTGGAAGAGCAAGCATTGTTTTATGGAATTGATCATCAAGCGCAGACTTAAGATCATCTTTACCACTTTTAAGCTTCTTACCACTCTTTATAATTTGTTCTGCAATCTTATTTTGTTTAATATTAACTCTCCACGTAAATATTAATGCAATAATGAAAATGATAGTTAATATACCATAGAGTAATATTTTAAATGATGGATTCTCAGCAGGAATATTAATATATACATCTAAGTCTGGGTCATAGACATTTGTTTGTGGGATATTACCTTCTACTTCTCCAAGAGATGGTAGTAATGCAAGCCAGTGTGCACCAGCAAATATCATATAGAAGATGAATACTCCTTCAAAGAGTAAGAATAATAATCCTCTTAATACTTGGCCTCTTGCGATAGAGCCAAAACCCATAATTAGATAAGATAACTTAGTTTTCCAATCACCATGAATAAATGTAGAAACAATATCTACTGCTTCATCTTTGATCTTGATGCCAAGTTTCTTAAAGAAACGACCTATTTTCTTAAATAAATTTAAGAACCAGTGAGGAATAGCGCAGAAAAAACATCCAAGCTTATATAAAAGCTTTTTAAATTTCTTAAGTTTTAAATATTCTAAATTACTTAACTTTTGCATATAACCTCTCTATTTTATAAAAGAAAGGCAGACTAAAGAGATAATCTGCCTTTTTTAAATTAGCTTTGATTAATTAATCTTATGCTGTTTTAGTCCAGCTAATTGTTACTGTATCGTCTGCACCAAATACTAATGTAATAGTGTAAGTACCAGCAGCAACAGCAATATTTTGTCCGCCAGCAACACCCTCAGTTGTTGATGCTGCATTTCCATCAAAGTTACCTGAACCAGTAGCGCCATAATTTACAGCCCAGTCAGAGTTAGCTCTAATCTTCCATTCTGTAGCATTTTCGAATACAGCTTGAGCAGTATATGTACCAGGAGTAGTTTCAGATTCAGTCATAACGATATCAGCTTGAGAACCCCAACCGTTGAATGCACCAACGATACCCCAAACTTTCTTTTGAGCGTCGAATGTGATAGATGGAGCTTTCTTATCATTTACAGAAAGAACAATCTTATAGTCGCCAGCCTTAGCAGCTTTACCAGAACCTTCACCAATGAAGTATGCATTGTCTACTGTGATTTTGAGTTTGTTACGTCCAACATATACAGTTTCAGGAGCACCAGCTTCTAATGTAGCGTCAGCTTTCTTAGTACCAACGATGATTACTTCATCACCTTCAGCTAATGTAATAGCACCAGAAGTCCATTCAAGCTTATCTTCAGTCTTAGACATAGCGATAGCTTCTTCACCATCTTCTGTTCCATAGTTGTGACCAGCAAATTTACCAGTTACAGCCCAATCATATTTTTCAAAGTCAACTTTGAATCTTTCATCCCAGTGGAGTTCACCATCTGTGTTAGCTAAAGATTGAATAGCAGCTTTGTAATCTACTAATACTTGAGCGAGTTCAGTGTCGTTCTTAGCAGCTTTAGCTGATTCAGTGATAGCACCAGCGATATCCCACCATAATGATGGATATTGGCCTTGTGGAATAGCATATTGAGATTGTTTAGCAAGAGCAGCTAATGGGAGGTTAGCCTTAACAGCGTCATCATTTTGAGCGCTCTTGTTAGATGGTCCCCATTGAACAGCTGTGAATCTTTGTCTTTGGCATTCTTCACTTGATAAGTATTGAGCAAGCTTATGTAATTCAGCTTGTTTCTTAGCATCCTTTTGAGGTTTAACACCGATCATCTTATAACCAGCGAATGAACCTAAATGATATTCTTGATCACCAACTTTATAGTTAGGAAGATCAGTAACACCCATGTTTTCGCCAAGAGTTGTAGAGATAGATTCAGAGTTCCAAGTACCAGTAATACATACTGCAGATGCAGTAGCTACGTTTTCTTTAGAGAAATCATTTCCTGAAGAACTTACGAATTTTGAATGTTCAACTAAAGCTTTAAGACCTTTAAGAGCGATTAAACCTTTAGTAGCGTCAGAGAATGTATCGTCAGCTTGGAGGAATTTACCATTGTCGTCTGTAGACCATTCTGAATGTAAATCTTGTCCGAAGAAGAATGCAGCAATGTACCAAGCATTGTCGCCAACTTCGAATGAGAAGTTCTTATCAGCTGCAACGCAATCTGCTAATAATGCATCAAGACTATCAAGAGATGATTCTTGGATGTATCTCTTGTCATAGAACATGAAGTATCCATTATCAGATGAGAGTGGGTATGCATAGTAGCTGTCACCAACTTTAGTAGCAGCTGCAGATCCAGCGTCATTATTATCAGTTACAAACTTAGAAGCAGCATCACCAAGTTTAGAAATAGCAGATGCTTCAACGAGCATAGCTAATTGGTCTTGAGCGAAGCAATATAAGTCTGCAGCTTGTTCAACAGAAGCAACAACGTCAGCACCAGCTTCTTTTTCTGAAACAGGTTGAACTTGAGCTTCAAATTTGTATTCAGAAGTCTTGTTGTACTCAGCAATTTGTTGTTTTGTTAATTCAACAACAGATTCACCGCACCAAACAGTGATCTTTGCGCCATTGTTTTTAGGTTGAGTTGTTTTTTTACAACCAACTAATACAACAACGGCTAATAATGCGATTAATAAAGATAAAATTCTTTTTTTCATTTTTTCTCCTTAAAAATTTTATTATTATCTTTTTGTTTGTTTAAAACATTATTCATCCTAATTATTATATTTTTTATTAATACCTATTTTGAATAGTAATATGAAATAAAGTAAGCGTTTTCAAAACTATAAAAATTATAAATTATAAGTATATAATTTGTCAAACAATTTGTTTCATTTTTTTGCCAATTTGTATTTAATTATTTTACAAAAGCAAAAAAGTGCATTTTAAAGCTAATTTTATGAGAAAAGGCTAGATTTTATCTAGCCAATTATTTACTAAAAGTAAATCTATTATCTATGTAATCTACTTTTACTTTATCTTTAGGTTTTACATTACCTTTAATTATCTCTTTCGCAAGAGGTGTCTCTATATATTTTTCTATATATCTCTTTAATGGTCTTGCGCCATATATCTTATCATATCCTTCTTTAGATATTACATTTAAGGCGTTATCACTTAAAGATAAAGTTATTTCATCTTTTTCAAGTCTAGTTTCAAGTTCTTTAATAAATTTAAGAACGATTTTCTTTACTGAATCTTCAGTTAATGAATTGAAGTACACTATATCATCAATTCTATTTAAGAATTCAGGTTTAAAGTGGGTTTTGAGTTCTCTCATTACTGAGTCTTTATCATTATTTAAAATATATTCAGAACCAATATTACTAGTCATAATGATAATTGTATTCTTAAAATCCACTACTCTACCTTTAGAATCAGTAAGTCTTCCATCATCTAACACTTGAAGCAAGATATTAAACACATCTGGATGAGCCTTTTCAATTTCATCTAGAAGAACTATAGAATAAGGTTTTCTTCTCACAGCCTCTGTGAGTTGACCGCCTTCTTCATATCCAACATATCCTGGAGGAGCACCAACAAGTCTTGAAACACTGAATTTTTCCATATATTCACTCATATCTATTCTAACTATTTGGTTAACACTATCAAATAGATTGAGTGCGAGTGATTTAGCGACTTCAGTCTTACCTACACCTGTAGGACCTAAGAATAAGAATGAACCAATAGGACGTGATTCATCATTGATTCCCGCTCTACTTCTTATAATCGCATCACTAACCTTTTCTAGTGCTTCATCTTGACCTATTACTCTTTTTCTTAAATTATCCTCAAGATGAAGCAACTTATCAGTTTCTGATTCATTAAGTTTAGAGATAGGAATATTAGTCCATTTAGATATTACTTCTTCTATGTTAGATTCTTTTACTACTTCATCAAGCATCTTACTCTTATTATCATTAGATGCGTTTTTAACTAATTCTTCAAGATGAGGGATTACTGAGAACTTAAGTTTAGACGCTTCTGCGTAATTAGCTTCATTAAGCGCGATATCTAAATCATGTCTAGCTTTTTCAAGATCAGTTTTAGCGTTTTTAGTTTCTTCTAATTCTTTCTTTTCTTTTTGCCATTTAGAAGATAAAGTATTAGCTTTTTCTTTTAAAGTAGCTAATTCTTTTTCTAATTTAGATAATCTTTTAACTGATACATCTGAATCGTCCTTAGATAAGCTAATCTTCTCAATTTCAAGTTGAGCTATTTTATGATTGATTTCATCTAATTCTTGTGGCAATGAATCTATCTGCATTCTAACACTTGCGCAAGCCTCATCAATTAAATCTATCGCTTTATCTGGGAGAAATCTATCAGTTATATATCTATTAGATAATACAGCCGCACTAACAAGTGCACTATCTAGAATCTTTACACCATGATGGTTCTCATATCTTTCTTTAAGACCTCTAAGTATTGATATAGTATCTTCAACAGTTGGTTCATTAACCATAACTTTTTGCATTCTTCTTTCAAAGGCTGCGTCTTTTTCAATATATTTACGATATTCATCTAGAGTAGTTGCGCCAATTAAGTGTAGTTCACCTCTTGCGAGCATTGGCTTTAAGAGGTTAGCAGCATCCATTGCCCCATCAGTTTTACCAGCACCCACAATTGTGTGAATTTCATCAATAAATAGAATTATTTGTCCATTAGATTTATTGATTTCATTTAATACAGCTTTAAGTCTTTCTTCAAATTCACCTCTATATTTAGCACCCGCAATTAAAGATCCTAAATCTAGTTCATAAATTATTTTATCTTTTAGGCTAAATGGAACATCACCCTTAAATATTCTAATGGCGAGTCCCTCTACTATAGCGGTTTTACCAGTACCTGGTTCACCAATAAGAACTGGGTTATTCTTAGTTTTTCTTGAAAGTATTTGAATTACTCTTCTTATCTCCTCATCACGACCAATTACTGGGTCTAATTTAGAGTTTCTAACATCATCTATTAAGTTTCTACCATATTTCTTTAGTACTTCATAAGTAGCTTCTGGATTAGCGTTATTCACTTGACTTGCCCCTCTTATTTCTTTTATTGCGTTAAGCACATTTTCTTTATTAAAATTATCTACTTTTATTAATTTATTAATAATAGGATGATGGTTCTTAAATAAAGATATAATCAAATGTTCAACTGAAATATAGGTATCACCCATATCTTTCATGACCTTTTCTGCGTCAGTAAAAAGTTCATTCATATATCTAGACATATATGGGTCAGATACATTTTCAACTTTTGGTAAACTATTAAGTTCTCTATCAACTACTTGATTAAAATCAGCAGTTGAAACATTTATTTTTCCTAGTATATTTATAAGCATTGATTCTTCATCTTCTATCATTGCCTTAAGCATGTGAGGAATATCTACTTCTGTGTTTTTATATTCGCCTCTTATAGATACACTATCATTCATTATTTTTATAACTTTTTCAGTAAGGTTTTGATTCATAATTACACCTCCTTTATCTTTCTACTTTAATTATAGTAAAAAAATTAGCACTTTCAAGTGTTGAGTGCTAATTTTTATAATTTTATCACAATTGAGTTTACTTTTCTTCTCCATCTAAATTCTCATATAAGTAATCTTTCCATTTAAAGTTCTTATATGTATTAACGTGAAGTCTGTGCATTTCTTCTACAAGCATAGTAGCTTTAAGAGTAATAGGTGTATCAGGAATAACATCATAATATTCACCTTTTACATATAAATTCATAATAGATGAATCAAGTTCGGTGAATAATGTATATAATTCTTTATAATTTAAGTCAAAGTCATATTTATCGGTATTACTTCCTTTATAGTGCATTCCTGAATGGTCAATTGTGAGCATTCCCTCACCAACAATATCTGAAGTCTTCTTACTCTTAATTAAATGATCATTAGGAAGGATTCCTACTTTAACGTGTTCAGTAATTGAATAGTTAGGATCTTTTCTAATAGCTTTAATTATTTCTCTTCTTTCATAATCAGCCCATTTAGAAGGTGATTCGGGAATAATTGAACCTTCAAAAGGAACAAATTCATAATATTCATTTATCTTAGTACCATTACCACAATTAGCACAGTATAAAGTATCACCTTCAGCAACCATCTCAAATTCATGATGGCACTTAGGGCATCTATAACATAGATGATCTAAATGATATGCGGCATTGTCATGCATATTCCATTTAATATGTTTTTCTTTTTGCCATTCATACTCATCATGACGGAAGGCTTCATTAATCTTATCATCTATTTCATCCACTGTGAGTCTTTCTAAATCTTCTTTAGTAAATAGAATATAAATCTTAGCGTAAGTTTCTCCTTCTCTTACATCTAAGCATACTTTAGTATTTTGAAGATATTGACCAGATAGTTTTACATGATATACTGGTACACCAAGTTTCTTAAGTAATGCACCTGTATGTGGAACAATTGGTTTAGGTGTTCCATCATTTGTGGCTAAGCCTTCTGGAGCAAATGATACACAACCACCTTGTTTAATAATAGACATAATTCCTTTAGTACCAATAAAGTCATTTATATATTGTTTCTTAGGGATTACTCTATTCATCTTAAACGCGAAATGAAGATGTGATCTAAAGAACTCATTATAACCTGCGACCATATTGACTCTTCTTGGGTAACAGATTTCATTTGTATAGAAGTGGTCAATTCTAGATAGATGGTTAAATATTACAATAGCTGGACCATCGCATTTATTAATATCATCTACTATTTCAAAGTGAGCGTTATATCTTCTTCCTACTATTTTCATTACGGTTCTATATATCCAATATAAGAACCTATTTTGAGATTTAAATTTTCTTGTGGCAATTTCCTTTCTAATATCTTTCATATACCTCTGTCCTTAATCTAAAGTTAGAATATCATATATAGAGATGTTTTTAAATCTCTTTATATGAGAAAAGTAAAAATTTAGTTAATTATAAACAAGATAATTTATTATTAATAATTGTTATAATATTATTAGTATGTAAACGGAGGCAAATATATGTCTATATATAAACTTAAACCTGCAATCAAAGATTATCTTTGGGGTGGCACAAAACTAAAAGAATGGGGCAAGGGTGATGAATCAAATTCTATCATCTCAGAAACCTGGGAACTCTCGTTCCATGATGATGGCTTAACTTTAGTTGATGGGCTTGATAAGCCACTTAAAGAAGTTGTTACCAAAGAAGAGATTGGAACTAAAGCTAGTAAGTTTAGTTTCTTCCCGGTATTAATTAAATTTATTAATTCAGCTCAAAACTTATCAGTTCAGGTTCATCCTTCTGATAAATATGCGTTAAAGAATGAAAATAGTTTTGGTAAAACTGAAATGTGGTACATTTTAGAAGCTGAAAAGGATGCCGGAATATATGTAGGATTTAAAGGCGAAGAAACTAAAGAATCTGTAAGAGCTGCTATAGAAAATAATACTATTATGGATAAATTAAACTTCTTTAAAGTAAAACCTGGAGATTCATTCTTTATTCCATCGGGTACCGTACACGCAATAGGCAAAGGAATTACTTTAATCGAAATCCAACAAAACTCGAATCTAACATATAGACTATATGACTATAATAGAAAAGGTATAGATGGGAAAACTAGACCTCTTCATATAGATAAAGCATTAGAAGTATTAGATTTTAAACCATATAAAAATAAAAGATTTAGTAAACCACAAATAGGTAAATGTAAATACTTTAGTGTTTATAGATTTAATGATATGTGTAAATACATTAAATCAAACAAACAATCATTTATTGCAGTAAGCTTTATTGAAGGAACTGGTACTATTGGTGGAATTGAATTTAAAAAAGGTGATTCATTCTTCATCAGTGCATCTAGTGAAGCATATGTAGAATCAGATAATTGTGAATATATCTTAACATTAATAGAATAATAAATAATACCCAACTTATCGCTAAAGTTGGGTATTATTTTAAATTATAAATTTAATATTTCCAAATATATTATTCGTTTTTATCATGATAAATGCAACATAAATCGATTTTTAGTTTATTGATTATATTGTTATTTATAATAATATCTTTATCAATATTTCTATCATACACTTCCAATGAATTAATCCCATTTTTTAATCCTATATTAAAATCAAATTGTAGTGCATCTTCGCTTAATTTAATATTAAACAGATAAGAGTTTGGTTTAGCAGCATGATTTCCAATATAGAATAAAATAGCATGATATTCATCATAATTGTAAATCTTAAAAAATAAATTGATTTTATAATATTGATTCCCTGCTTTATCTTTACCATGTGTTTTGATAACATTCAAATCATTGGATGTTGAGTACTCTTTTTCGTCTATAATTTTTACTTCAAATCTTATCGTTTCAAAACAAACGATTCTATCGTTTACATAAAAATTAAGATTTTCTTCTTTAACTAAATATGTGCCTTCTAATAAATAGTCTGATTCGTTATTATGAAACATACATCCAGATATCAGTAAAACAAACAATAGTGCATGTATTAAAACTATTTTTTTCATACAATCCCCCAATTATACCAAAGACACAGGCCCATCATAATAGTAATCTTTCAAAGATATAGATACTGAAAAAACAACTACTCTTCCCTTGTTTTTATTATTATCTATATTTAATAAAGTCATTCTTTTAGTTAATTATAAAACTAAATAACCTATAATGTAAATCATTTAATAAGCAATAATACCCAACTTTGGCAATAAGTTGGGTATTATTTTATAGTCTTGATGTAATACAATAATAATCCAAATCGTATTCTATTCCATTAACTATAATAGTTTCTCCAGTTAGTTCCTTTTTAGTATGTTTTTCAGTATATCTTCTCCATACTAATGATTCTAAATCTTTATTTAAGAATACTTCAAAATAGGCATGTGTTAGATGGTCTGATCCATCTGGGTCATAATATGAAATCTTAATAACGTTTTGTTTAATACCATTATATTCTAAAATATAATCTTCTGCGTTATTATATTTCATCTTTTGATAGATTAATTGTTTATCAAAACCCCAGTCATCTAGGAAATCTTGATCCTTATAAGTTTTAACTATTTTCTTATTATCCTTATAAGTTACTTCACCTATCCACGCTACGCCATTATCTTTAACAGATACTACTTGTTTATACTTTCTATTAAATGATAAATCAGGATTATATTCTTTAACTTCTATTTCTACGCCTTCAAGTTCATGAATTTGAGCTTCGCCATATACATTGATGTGATATGAATAGTCTCTTCTATATTCACCTTTAATTAAATCATATAAAGCCCAACTAACTTCTTCTCCTTTTTCAAGTTTAATAAACCAGTTAGGTAATTCTTTATAGAATACTTCTTCCGCGTGTTTACCTACATAAGTTAGTTTTAAATCTTTAAATGATTTTGGAAGCTTATTTACTTTAAATCCATTTAATAATTCATCAGTAGATACTTCAAGTGCTTGAGCTAAAGATTTAAGCATTAAGATATTTGGATAATTAAGTCCGGCTTCCCAAGTGTAGATAGTTTGTCTTGAAACCCCTATAAGATATGCGAGATCATCTTGTGATAATCCTTTCTTTTTTCTAAGTAATACTAAATTCTTTTCAAATTGCATAATAACTCCTCCTTATTATGCCTATATTGTAAAATAAGATAAAAATCATTAAAACCAAGTAAAATTAACTTGTTTTGTAAGATTTTTCTTACATTATATATTATTTATAAGCAAAATAAAAGCGAAACCGAAGTTTCGCCTTTTATCTATCTGGAATCATTTCGTTTAGTACTTGAGATAAATTCTCAACATCTAAAACATCTTCTCCATATTCAAGCACAAGTTTCTTTGCGATATCACTTGCGGAATATGAGATTTGTTTAGTTGTATAAGTTGTATTGCCTATTACAACAGTTCCAACAATATTATATTTAGTATCTAATGAATCAGTATTAATTGCAGCCATAACTACATAATAATGTCCTTCTTTTACTACTTGACATTGAGTTTTGGCATCGTTAAATGACATAAAGTATTTAACATCAGTTTGATTCTTAGTAATTAAATTATAGATTTCCTCAGGTATCAAATATCTTGCCTTTAAATCTACTTTATTAACTTGATAAGAGTATGAAGCACCACCTAGTTCATATTCAACAGAGAAACTTTGAAGAGTAAAATACTTACTTCCTGTATTCTTTGTTGCTTGAATGTAAGCTTCCTTACCGTCTGAACTTACTTGGCATGTGCAATCTGCTGATGCATTTGCTGTAGAAATACTCTTAATCTTTATGCCATCTTTTGCTTTAATTACAAATTTAGAACCATTACCGTTATTGTAATATAATCTACAATTACCACTTTGAATATAAGCTAAAGCTCTTCCTGTATCTTGATATAAGGCATCAAATATATCAGTAGATTTAATACTTGAATCGCTTGATACTATAAATTTATTGATATCCTCTGCCTTATTTGCTTCTAACTTGCTTAAAGAATAATCACTACTAAATGTGAAATCAGTCTTTTTGCTAACTGCTGTTGATTGGCCGCTACTATCTGCAATTGCTGAATAGTTAATACCAAGCGCTACTTCCATCTTTGTTTCTCTTGTGAATATATTTGGAAGTTCTGCTTCATTAATATTCATACGAGCGTATAAAGTTGTGTTAGCTGTGATTTTATCTGAATTAAAATTCCATTTAGTTGTATAATTTTGATCTTTATACCATGCATCGAATGCATATCCCTCTTTAATAGGTGCTGCATCTGGCATTGTAATTGTTGAATTAGCTTCGTATCTTTGAGTATCTCTATAATTGAAGGTTGCGCCTTCTGGTACTACATAATTTACTGAATATGTAGAAGTTACACTGCCTCCTCCATATGTACCGCCCCAAATTATAGTTGACCATTCAGGGTGATCAATGAACGGATTTCTATTCTTTTGAACATTATATACAGCTTCATTTCTAGCTATTTCTTTTTCTGATACAGGATCTTCGTTATGCCATTTAGTAAATAAATCAATTGAATATTTAGTTAAATATGGATAAGATCCGCTAAATACCTTTTTAACTTCACCTTTTGACCATCCAGAAATTTTATCTGAATAACATAAAGCAAAATAGAAATAAGTTCTTGCGAAATCACCTTTATATTCATCAATTGGTTCAAATACGGTTCCAGAATAACCCGGGAATGATGAAGGACCAAGTTTAGATCCATTTCCTGATGTCTTCTTAGGATTAGATACTTCACCAAATGGATATGAACTTCTCATATTATTAACATAACAATCAGTTGGATATACGTGGAATGCATCTGAAACCATTGGAGATGCTTCATTAAACCAAGATTGAGGAATTGAGTGTTCTTTATTCATACCCGCACCTTCTGATGCATTTCCTCCACTATATTGGCCAATTCTATGTTCAACATTAGAATACATATCCCAATATACTAGGTCACCATTTTTGCCAACCTTAACATCTGTTTCATCATAGATAGACCATAAAGATTTGTATGAAACAACCTTTGGACTTTTAATAATATCATGAAGTGTTCTAGCTAATGCTTCTCCGCTTGATGTTGATGCAGTATTGTAATATTCATCAACAGT
>JAEEXP010000082.1 GCA_016287865.1 Caryophanales bacterium | reverse complement strand
GCGGTTGTGGGCCAATTGCTATGATCGGCATTTTAGATTATTTTTCTAATTATAATCATTTAAAAATGCTCGAAAGAGAACATAATGATTATTATAAGACTATGTTAAGTGCAAATGTTTTTAATAGTGTTAATGTAATTAATATTGGCGAGGATACTCCCACATTACCATGGGCATATGTTGAGGGATTTGAAAGAGTATTAAAGCAATACAATTATTCGAATGAAATAACAGTTCAAAATCATAGTAGTTTAACGTTGTTTTCTTCATCTCTTAAACAAATAATAAAAGAAAACATTGACAATAATATGCCAGTTACCTTGTATACGGCTTTTGATGCCGGACCTAATGAGTGTGGTGCACATTACATGAATATTTATGGATATATTGAATATTCTGGAATTAATCATTATAACAAAAATGAAACTTTACTATTATTAATAATACGTCCAAATTTAGGATATAATTTTGAATGTTATTGTGATTCTAATATTCTGAACCATTTATTGTCAGGTATTATAACTTATGAAATAACTGACTCTAATATATCTTTATATGCGGATGATTTTAAACCATATTTTATAAACCCAAATGGAATGGGACAGTACTATTTTGATGAAAAAGAAACAATATTATATAAAGATGATAACTTCTTGGCTACTATTAAAAGAAAAAGATGCACAGTTATTGATGGTGAGTATCTAGTGCTATCAGCAAATAGAGTTAATGCTGGTGACGCTTATATCGATTTTACTTTTAATAATAAAATAAGTGGAGTTAACGTCTATTTATCATTATGGAGTAACTTAGAAAGATTGAGTGTTACAGAAGGTGACACCGTTACTGTTGAAGTGTATAAAAATGGGAATTATATTGTTTGTGAAAATATATCCTTAGTTGATATACCTGCAAGTAAAATAAAAAATAATAAATTTGAAGTAAAATTTGATGTCGAAACATATAATTTTAGAATACATGTTCATAAAAATAATCCTGATTCAAAAGATAGAAATAAAGGAAGAGTTATCATTCATCAAATTGATGTATATTATACATAGAGGGAGGACTTTATGATTAAAGTAATCGATAATTATTTCATATTAGAGACATCTAATACTTCATACATCTTTAAAAAAGATGATAGTGGTATTTTAATCCATCTCTATTATGGAAAGAAAATAAATAGTGATAAGAATACACTAGATAATCTAGTTAATCTAGCTAATCATCCAAATGGAACTGATGTTAGATTATCTAAAGAATATCCTTTAGTAATGGAAGATGTTCCGCAAGAAGTATCTACATTCGGAAAAGGTGACCACCGTACACCGATGATTTTAATTGAAGATAATGAAGGAAATAGAACTAACCTATTTACTTTTGAATCATATGAAATATTAAAATCATTTGAATATAAAACTTTACCTTCAGTAAAGGATGATAAGAAAGAAGGCGAAGTTTTAAAAGTAGTACTTAAAGATACTGATTCAAATATCCGTTTAATTAGCTTCTATACAGTTTTTGAGTCTTTAGATGTAATTACACGTAAAAACATAGTAATTAATGATAGAGAGTCAAATATTAAGCTTAAACAGGCATATTCACTTAACCTTGATTTAAGAGGCGATGATTTATGCGTTAAGACATTCAATGGTAACTGGGCTAATGAAATGAATGAATATAACCAAAAGGTTACCATTGGTAAATATGTAAGTGATACTATTTGTGGAGTATCATCAAATAGAACTAATCCACTTATATATTTATATAAAGATGGTTCTACAGAATCATCTGGTGAATCTTATGCTTTTAACCTCATATATTCAGGAAATCATAGTGAAGTAGTAGAACGTACATTCACAGGTAATGTAAGAGTTCTTACAGGTATGAATCCATTCACTTTTGAATATACATTAGGAAAGAATGAAGAATTTGAAATCCCTGAAGCTATTATGAGTTATTCTAGTGAAGGTTTCACTAAATTATCATTAAATATGCAGAGATTTGTTAGGGATCATATTGTTGAGGAGAAATTTAGAAATTTCCCCCGAAAAGTGTTGAATAACTCTTGGGAAGCTTGTTATTTCAACTTTAATGAATCAAAGCTTCTCAAGATGGCTAAATGTGCTAAATCATTAGGTGTTGAACTATTTGTCCTTGATGATGGATGGTTCTCAACTCGTAATGATGATACACAAGGCCTTGGTGATTGGGTTGAAAACAAGAAAAAACTCCCACACGGACTTAAAGGACTAAGTGATAGAATCCATAAAATGGGTTTAGAATTTGGTATTTGGGTAGAACCTGAAATGGTTAATGAAAAATCAGAACTATTTAAAGTACATCCAGAATGGGCTTTAAAACACCCAAATCGTGATAATTCTTTAGGTCGTAACCAAATGATTCTAGATCTTTCTAATAAAGATGTAGAAGATTATTTATTTAATTCTATGTGCTACGTATTCACTGAAGCTAACTGTGAATACGTTAAATGGGACGCAAATAGATGTTTTAGTGATTATTATTCTCAAACACTTCCAAAAGATAGAATGGGAGAAGTTCATCATAGATACTATTTAGGTCTTTATTCATTAATAAGAAGACTTAAAGAAAGATTCCCAAATATTCTATTTGAAGGTTGCGCATCAGGT
>JAEEXP010000023.1 GCA_016287865.1 Caryophanales bacterium | reverse complement strand
ATGCTTGAAAAAGTAATTAAAAAGGAATATACAAAAATCCTCTTTAGTTTCTATGGAATTTTATCATTATTCTCAATGATACTTCCTTTAGTAATGCTTGGATTTGGTATATATTTCTTAGTTGTAAAAACTTATAATTATGGAATTATTTGGACTGCAGTAGGTGCACTTTTCCTCTTATTCTCAATAAGAAAACTAAAAGATTTTATGCCTACATTTAAATATATCTTTAATCCAAAATCATTCCCACAATATAAGAATTTAGTAGAAAGTGAAGGCGACTTATCTATCTACGAAAAAGAAATAGAAGAAGCTAACTTAGTTAAAGGACTAACTAAAGCTAATCCTTTAATCGTTACTGAACACTTTGTATTCGGATATTCACAAGTATCATTCTTCTTCTTTAAAAAAGAAGACTTAATGTGGATTTATGAATATAACGGAAACGGTCTAGTATTCTATGATAAGAATAAAGTATATGGTTTCACATTCTTTAATACAGTAGACGGTAATGATATCGCTATTGAAAAACTAGAAAATGAAATGCCTTATCTCTATTATGGAATTGATTTTGATTATAAGACTATCATGCATGATGATTTTGATAATACTGTAATCTTAGTTCAAAACGAAAGAGATAGATACTTACTTGATCCAGAAGGCTATAAAGCTGAAAAAGAAGCTTTAAAGAAAGCTAAAGAAGAAGCTGAAACTAAAGCTTTAGAAGAAGAAAGAGCTCGTCAAATGGAATCTATCATGGAAGGCCATGATGAAGCTGAAGAAGCTCAAGAAGCTATAGAGACAGAGACTCAAGAAGAAGAGCCTAAAGAAGAATAAAAAGAAGATATTCAATTAAATAAAAAAATAGATGTCTATGACATCTTCTTTTTATGAAATGTGCCTCAACATAGAATTGAACTATGATTTGAGCATTACCATTGCTCCGTTCTACCGTTAAACTAAAGAGGCATTAACTAATCTTAACAAATATAAATATAATAAACAAGGAGAAATTTATGATAGAAATTAAAAATGTATATAAAACATATGATAAACAAAAATATGTTTTAAATGACGTTTCTCTTGAAATTGAAGATGGAGATATCTATGCATTTATTGGTCACAATGGCGCAGGTAAAACTACTTTAATTAAGAGTATTGTTGGTATTCTACCATTTGAAAAGGGAGAAATATTCATTAATGGAATTGATGTAAATAAGAATCCAGAAGAATCAAAAAAGACTATTGCATATATTCCTGATGAACCAGAAATTTATGATTCACTTACTGGTCTTCAATTCTTAAACTTTGTGGCTGATGCATTTGATGTATCAGAAATCGATAGAAAAGAAAGAATTGAACACTACGCTAAAGTATTTGAAATGACTGAACACTTAAATAATCTTGTAAGTAGTTACTCACATGGTATGAAACAAAAGGTTATCATTATGAGTGCTTTAATTCATAATCCAAAAGTAATCATCATGGATGAACCATTTGTTGGACTAGATCCTAAAGCTTCAATCATTTTAAAACAATTAATGAGTGACTTTGTAAAGAATGGTGGATGCATTTTCTATTCTACTCATGTACTTGATACTGCAGAAAAAATCTGTAATAAAATTGCCGTAATTAAAAATGGTGAAATTGTCAAAGCCGGTTCAAGAGATGTAATACTTAAAGATGAATCATTAGAACAAGTATTCATGGAAATCTACGGTGAGGGACAAAATGCTTAAGACTTTTGACCTCGTTAAAATTTTCTTAAAGGAAAACTTTAAAAGAGGTAATAATAAAAAAAGAAGTGGAAAAGGAATCTTAGCTTTAATTATTATACTCGTTCTATTCTACTTCGGTATGTTTATCTATTCAGATATAAACACATTTGGTCTTATATTAGATAAGGGTGGATCAGCTTTTGATAGTTTGTCTTCTCAAATCTTTATTATGACTTTAATGGGTATCACATTTGCGATTCTTTCTGGTAATAGACTTACATTAAGTGATAAGGATTTATCTATTCTTACACCTCTTCCAATCTCAAGAAAGAAGATAATAAGTGCAAAGTTAATCACTGCAATCATTACTGAATCAGCATTCGATATTGTGCTAGGTTTAGCGGCTGTAGTGGCTATGATTATTATCGGAAAGTATTCATATGTTGATTATATTTCGATGTTTTTAGTGTTATCGCTATCATCAATATTCCCAATGACTGTATTCTCATTCTTAATGATGTGGATTGGCCAACTCATATCAAAGAGTAAGAAAAAAACTTTAATCGAAAACATTATGAGTATGCTTATGATGGTTGTGGTTATGGTTCCTGCGTTCATGGTAGGATTCTCTATGGGTTCTCAAACTGCAGTAACTAATCCTCTTATGATTAAAGCATTATCATATGTACCATTTAACTTCTTAATCAAATTTGCGATTGTAAATCAACAAATATTATTCGCACTTATTTATCTTGCTGCAAACGTAGTTTTATTTGTTGGATTTGTATTTATCTTTAATAGATATGCATATAAATTAATGATTAAAAATAAGATTGTAGATAATAGTGTAATTGTGTCAAAAACACCTTACAAAAAGAAACCTATTTTTAATACATTATTTAAAAGAGAAGTTAAGAGGTTATTTGAAAAACCATTATACTTTACTAACTTCGTTTTCATGTCTATCATGTTTGCGATAATTGCCTTACTTCCAATTATCTTTAAGAACAAATTATGGGAATATGCAGTTATTCCAGTTTCAGAAGATGGTTCACTTAAACTTTATACAGTACCAATCTTAGTGCTTGGAATTAACTTAATGTTTGGTATCTATTCATTTAGTCCAACAATTACTCCATCTCTTGATGGTAAAGTAATGTGGATTTATAAATCATTCCCAATTAAAGTTAAGGATTTCATGTTAGCTAAAGTATTAACTAATATGTGCATCATATGTATTCCTGGAATTGTTATTAATGTTGCATATTTTGCATTCTCAATGATTGATCTATTTGAATTCCTATCAGTTATGTTATTTATGGTAATTGCTGCAATTACATTCTCATCTATGTATTTAGTGTTAGGACTTAGACATCCAAAAACAGGAGTAGATGAAATCTTTATTGTAAGACAAGCAACAGGATCTATTATCGGTATGTTAATCCAACTTCCAGTAGCTGCTGTAATAGTAGGTGGCGCTATTGCTATGGAATTATTAACTGGTAATGCAGCAATTGCTATGCTTACCGCATCAGGTGCTTTAGCATTATTTGGTTTAATTTGGGTATTAGTTCTTATAACAAAAGGTTCTAAATTACTCAAAAAGTTTAACTAATTTAGCTTATTTATAATATTTGTAATCATATTACAAATTAAATTATAAAAAATATGGTAAAATAATAAAGGTTAAAAGAAAATAAGATAAAAAAAGACAAAAAGGAGATATTATGTCAAAGAAATACGTTTATCTTTTCACAGAAGGTAACGCTAACATGCGTGAACTTCTCGGTGGTAAAGGTGCTAACCTAGCCGAAATGACTAACATTGGTCTTCCAGTACCAAAAGGATTCACAGTTTCAACTGAAGCCTGCACACAATACTATGAAGATGGCAGACAAATCAATGATGAAATTATGGGTCAAGTAAAAGAGGCTTTAAAGACTCTTGAACAAAGAACTGGTAAACAATTTGGTAATCCAGAAAATCCACTCTTAGTATCAGTAAGAAGTGGTGCTAGAGCTTCTATGCCTGGTATGATGGATACTATCCTCAACTTAGGTTTAAACTCTGTAGTTGTTGAAGGACTTGCAAAACTTACTAACAATCCAAGATTTGCATACGATGCTTATCGTAGATTCATTCAAATGTTCTCAGATGTAGTTATGGAAATTCCTAAGTCTAACTTCGAAGCTATCTTTGATGCAAACAAGGAAGCTGAAGGCGTTAAACAAGATTTCGAACTCTCTGCTGAAGGTTTAAAGAAGACTGTTAAAGAATACAAAGTTAAATATAGAGAACTCAAGGGTGAAGATTTCCCTGAAGAACCATCTGTACAACTCTATGAAGCTATCAAAGCCGTATTTAGAAGCTGGGATAACCCAAGAGCTAACGTTTATAGAAGAATGAATGAAATCCCATATTCTTGGGGTACTGCTGTAAACGTACAAGAAATGGTATTTGGTAACATGGGCGAAACATCAGGTACTGGTGTTGCATTCACAAGAAACCCTGCTACTGGTGAAAAAGCATTATTTGGTGAATATCTATTCAATGCACAAGGTGAAGACGTTGTTGCTGGTATTAGAACTCCAAAACCAATCTCTGAACTTGAAAAAGATAATCCAGCTGTTTACAAACAATTTGTAGAAGTTGCTAATAAACTTGAACAACATTATAGAGATATGCAAGATATGGAATTTACTATTGAAAACGGTAAATTATTCATGCTCCAAACTCGTAATGGTAAGAGAACTGCAGCTGCAGCTATCAAAATCGCTATCGCTTTAGTTAAGGAAGGCTTACTCACTAAAGAAGAAGCTATCATGAAGGTTGAACCTAACCAATTAAATTCACTCCTTCACCCTCAATTCAAAGCTGATGAATTAAAGAAAGGTGTAGTTATTACTACAGCCCTCGCAGCATCTCCAGGTGCTGGAACTGGTAAAGTAGTATTTACAGCTGAAAGAGCTAAAGAACTCGTTGCAGCTGGTGAAAAGAAAGTTATCCTCGTTAGAGCCGAAACATCTCCAGAAGATATCGAAGGTATGGTAGTATCTCAAGGTATCTTAACTGAAAGAGGTGGTATGACATCTCACGCTGCAGTAGTAGCAAGAGGTATGGGTGCTTGCTGTGTAGCTGGTGCATCTGAAATTTCTGTTAACGCTGAAGAAAAATACTTCACTTGCAATGGTAAGAAGTATTCTGAAGGCGATTGGATCAGCTTAGATGGTTCAACTGGTAAAGTATATGATGGTCAAATCAACACTGAACCAGCATCTATCTCTGGTGACTTCGCAGTATTTATGGGTTGGGCTGATGAAATCAGAAAACTCCATGTAAGAACTAATGCTGATACTCCAGCTGACGCTAAGAGAGCATTCGAATTTGGTGCTGAAGGTGTTGGTCTAGTTAGAACTGAACATATGTTCTTCAATGGTGCTGAAAGAATTAAAGCTATCCGTGAAATGATCGTTGCTACATCTGTAGAAAAGAGAAAAGAAGCTTTAGCTAAATTACTCCCAATGCAAAGAGGCGACTTCGAAGGCATTTACCGTGCTATGGAAGGTAGACCAGTTGTTATTAGATACTTAGATCCACCTCTACATGAATTCGTTCCTCATACAGCAGCTGAAATTAAAGAAATTGCTGAAGATACAGGTTTAACTCCTGAACAAGTTCAAGAAACTTGCGATTCATTAAAAGAATTCAACCCTATGCTTGGTCACAGAGGTTGCCGTCTATCAATCACTTATCCAGAAATTGCTGAAATGCAAACTAGAGCCGTTATTGAAGCAGCTATCAATGTAACTAGAGAAGGTAAGATTAAGGTTAACCCTGAAATCATGATCCCACTAGTTGGCGATATCAAAGAATTAAAGTATGTTAAGAAAGTTGTAGTTGAAACAGCTGAAAAAGTATTTGCTGAACAAGGAATCACTCTTCCTTATGAAGTAGGTACAATGATTGAAGTTCCAAGAGCTGCATTACTCGCTGATGAAATCGCTCAAGAAGCTGAATTCTTCTCATTCGGTACTAACGACTTAACACAAATGACATTCGGATTCAGCCGTGATGACGCTGGTAAGTTCCTTGAAGATTACTATGCTAAGAAAGTATTCGAACAAGATCCATTCCAACACTTAGATCAACACGGTGTAGGTAAACTTATGAAACACGCTGTAGAAGCTGGTAGAGCTACTCGTCCAACTCTCTCTTGCGGTATCTGTGGTGAACACGGTGGTGATCCTGCATCTGTAGAATTCTGTCATAACATCGGTCTTAACTACGTTTCTTGCTCTCCATTCAGAGTACCAATCGCAAGACTCGCTGCTGCACAAGCACAAGTTAAGAATCCTAGAAAATAGTTAAATAAAAAATAATGAGTGTGCCTTCGGGTACACTCATTTTTTATTGTTTTCAACTAAGTAATAACTTCTATCTATCAGTTTATATGCAAGCTCTAAATCAAGAGAAGAATCGACTATTATAGATAACCACATTTTCTTATTCATATGATAAGCCCTAAATACGTGTGCATTATCTATGACATTCTCCATATCGTCTTGATCATGCTTAATATTTAATACAATGCCTTTTTCTTTAGATTCTGGTATTAGTTTATTGAGTGATATGATCATCATCAACATAAACCATTTTTTACCATCCTTAATTCTAAATACTAAGGAATCATCTTCGTTAAATACATTTTCACCTATCACACCAAATTTATTTAATATATGTAGTTTAATTAATTCATAATTTTGATTAGTGATTTTTATAGATTCAGTAATGGCCTCTTTAATGTTTTCAATGATTTCATTATATTTAGATTTTATAGTTTCATTAAATTCTCCATTCGCATTTAATGATTTATGAAGAAAGTATTCTTCATTAGATTTAGTATCTATGAGTTCAGTCATTATATATTCTTTATTAATATAAATTTTCAAATCAAAATTATCTATTAGATTTATTTTTTTATAATAGATATCATCAATTTTAGTGAATCCAAGATTCACAAGTTTTTCATATAAAACTTTAATATTTTCAAATTTATATTCTTTTATCATAATAATATTATATATAATATTTATATATTATTGAAATACTAATTTATATGTGTTAGTATTAAATTAAATCAGTACTTAGTTATTATTAGGACCCCAAACTCGTGTAGTTTTATGACTTATTTAGATATGACAGGAGTGAAAGCCCAAAGGGAATCCCGAGTCATAGATAAGTCTGCATTTTAGGAACCTTCGGTTTCTAAAAAATAACTAAATACTGGTCTTTTTTAAGAGGAAAAGAATGAAAAAATTCTTTATTATTTTACTATTATTATTTTTGATGATTATAAATTCATGCACAATTAGTAAAAAAACAAACTTCATTTTTGAAGGCTCTTTTGTTTGTCAAAAAGAAGATGTCACATATTATTTAGAAGTAAAAGAAATTGATAAAGAAACATATTTATTATCAAACGGGATTAATGTTGTTCATGATGTTGTGAACAAAGATAAATATTATATGCTTTCATTTTATTGGATGATAGAATCAAAAAAAGAAACATATAATTTTGTAAACCTGAAAGATAGTCATCCAAAAACAAATGCAATTCCTGTTTTTTATGATGATGATAATAAGAATAGGTTTATTCCACAAAGCAAAGATTCTAAAAATAAATATACAATTGTGTTCAATAATGTCTATTTAGAATTGGAGGATGTGTAATATGATCTCGATTCTTTCGTTAATAAGTTTGTTTATGTCATTACCCTTATATAATGCATATGATAGTTCTTGTAGGTTTGATAACTGTTTAGTTGAAACAAAAGTAACACAGAATAAGAAAGAATAGTTGTAGATAGAATTAAAGTTTATTATAATTTAATAAAAGGAGTTAAAATGAGAAGATTTGCTTTTAGACATAAAGTTTTAAATTTTATAACCGCAGGTGTATTCATTGCTGCATTAATACTTGGTATTGTTGGACAAGTAGTAGAGGCAGTGGATTATGTAGGTAAAGGATTATATTACATTATTGGCGCATTCTGTATTTCATTCGCATCAATTAATATGTTTGCATCTTTTAAGAAAGATAATAAGAAGGGTGGTAATATCGCTGTTGCACTTGTAAACATAGCTATTATTGCCTTGGGATTTATTTTAATTATCCATAGAATTAATGTATCTAATGGAACAAATAAATATACAGATGAAGAATTCTTCTTTAATCCATCTCATACATTAGGTATTTCATTATACGTTGAGGGAATTATGCTTATTATAGCTAATAAATTTAATGTAAATGAAAAAGTTACTAGAACTCTTGTAGGCATTGGAATTCTTACATTTGGTGTAGTTACATTCATTTGGCTTAAAGATAAACATTTAGCTATCACATTCTTAGTATTTATTGGTCTTTTAGGTATTTATTACCTCTATGTTGGATTTAGACCACTTCCACCTAAACCAATTGAGCCACCTAAAGAAAACCCTAAACAACTAAAAGAAAACAAGAAAAAATCTATCTTTAGTATTTTCCAAAAAGATAAGTTAGAAAAAGAAGAAACAAAAGAACTTCCAAATGATGAAGTAAAACAATTAGAACATCAAGAAGAAGTAAAGGAAGAATCTAAAGAAGAAGAATAAAATAAAAAGGGAAAGATTATTTAATGTCTTTCCCTTTTAATTCATATACAGATATATTCTTATATTTTTCTTCTATATCTTTATTGAGTTTATCCATTTTAGTAAGCTCATCATGTTTGAAGGCTTCCATTTCAAATGGATATTTTTTATTAATTGTTTTATTAAATCTCTTATTGATTTTGAAAGAAGATTTATTAATAGTAAATATCTCATTTGCTTTAGCGCTTAAGTCTTTAATTTCTAATTCAAACTTTTGATCCTGTTTAGAAAGATTTTGTTCAAGCTTTTGATTAGATAACTTAATCTCTTTTTCAAACTCTTTCTTGAGGAGTTCTTTGTTTCTTTCAAAAGCGTCCATAGTTTCTTTGGCTTTTCTTTCTTGAGTTAAATTAATCTCATCTAGAATCTCATTATGTTCACTAACTGTGATTGAATTAGTATTATAGACATTATCACTTTCATCGATGGCGGTATATTTATCCATTAATTCTTTATAGAATGAATTAGCCGCATCAGTATGAGCTTTATTCAATTCTTGAAGTTTAACCTTATAGATGTTTTCTCTATAATAATGTTCAATATGATTAATTAAGTCTACTTGAGGAGTAGAAATTTTGTCTAAATTCTCATTTAATCTGTTTAATTCAAGTAGATAATTAACTTTATATTGATTAAAGCTTTCAGCGTAATCGGTTGTCTCATAATTATTAAGTGATTGGATCATTGCGTCGAAAGAAGATTCGATATTCTTAAGATATTTTAAAGATTGTTCAGTACTCTTATCTCTAATATCTTGAGCGGTATCAATAGAATCAATAATTAATTCATTAGTCTTTTCTACGTCTTCCTTATCAATTAAGATTTGATCACTGTTTCTCACAAGATAATACATTTCTTTCTTAATCTCTTCAAATTCTTCTAGAATCTTACTAAATTCATTTGAAGCTTCTAAATATGTTTCATCAGTGACAGTCGGAAGAAGTTTTAATTTTTGAGATAAAGTATTTAATTTAATCTCTTTGATTTCATTAATATCTTGAATATTCTTTAAATATCCATTAATTTCTTTATCTATTCTATCTTTCTTAAATTGATTATTAACTTCCTTAATATTTGCGAGTATATCAACTCTTAACTCATAATCTTTTTTAGTAAGTTCAATTAATTCATTCGCAGATATAATTTGATGTTCCATCATTGAAATCATAAATTGATAGTTAGATAAGAGGTTTAATTCCTCTCTTTCTTTAGTCTTATCAAGTAAAGATACTTCTGATTTATATAGGTTTTCAAGAGATAACTTAGAAATATTATATTCGTCTAAATATTTAGTTAGTTCATATCTTGGTTTTAATAAATCTAATTCTTTAGAGTAATTGAATAAGTCAGAAGAAATAGACATTTTAGCTTTAGATGCGATAAAGTTCTTATGTAAGTTTTGAACCTTAATCTCATAATCTAGTAAAGCTATATTCTTTAATTCTTCTTTATATAGTGTAGAGAAAAGAAGTTCGTAGCTTGAAGTTTCATATGCCAAATCTTCTTTAACTATTAATGAATCGGTTTCAAATTTATTCTGGCATAATTCAAGTTCATTCTTAAGACTTACCATAATAATATTTACTACGTAATTGAAGTTAATCTCTAGTTGGTCGATTAAGCTCTTCATCTTAAGATATGTTTTGGTGAATTCGTGATTCTCTTCATATCTTTTATTCATATAATCGATAAAAGCTTCGTCATTTAATTGTTCAATATCAAGATTCTTGAACGATTCATTCATGATTGAATCTAATTTATTAGTCTTAGATAAGTATCTACTCTTAATATGTTCAGATCTTAATTTGTTGTAATTTGATTTAAATTCACTTTCAAGTTCCTTATTCAAAGAAACATATTTATTATATGTATCTTTATTTATATGAATATAAGCCTTGGTTATGATGTCAGCTAATTCTTTCTTGTTTGTAGCTTTTTCAATCTTAGCTATGATAGCTTTCTTATTCTTAGATTGTTCTAAATCTTTATATAATTCTTTGAATACAATTTCTTTATTTTTGAATAAATCATCAAGTTCTAGTTCATTCGCAAGAATTGTCTCTAAGTGTTTGATGTCTCCCTTAGAGATTTCTTCAAACTCAATTCTATTTCTTTCAAGAGCTTCTTTATAGTTATCAACTAATTCCTTTTCTTTTTCGCTAAATGAATCATTTAAGATATTTTCAAGATTATTATAGTTTAATAGTAAATCGATATACCCTTCTTTAGTAGAAGATATTTTTGATTCATATTCAGCTTTTAATAAATCAATCTTTTCATTGTGAGATTTAATAGATGCAGAATAGTTATCTGAAAGAAGAATAAGTGCGTCTTTAATAGTATTTAGGCTTTCTTTTAATTGAACCTGATATTTATTATAGATATCTGATTCACTTAAAAGTGTTTCGTGAAGAATACTTATTAATCTTGAACTATTCTCATTATTCTTTTTATAAGAGATTTCAAAATTAGTTAAGACATTCTTAATCATTCTATCTCTAGTATTATCAAAATCATCTAATGCTTTAAAGATTGAATCAATATTAGAAAGGTTATAACTAAACATTTCATTTTTACTACTAATAAGCGTTGAATAAAGTTTAGTTCTTAGGGTGTGTTCATCTTTATACATATTTAAAGGAAGGTTTTCAACCTTTTCAATAGTATTATAGATATTTCTTTTTAGAGTAATGATTGAGTCTTTAATGTCTTTTAGATTACTTTCGCTATCTTCTATAACTTGATCTTTAATCTTTTTAATATTAGAAGATAATTCGTTTACATTATCAACGGCTTTTTTAGAGTAATCATCAAGAGAATTCATTAAAGAATCGTATTTGTTTTTTTCACCCATTATTTAACCTTACTTTTCTCCAATAATGAATTTAATATTTTCTCATATTCTTCCTTAGAAGAAGATGTGATTTCATCAGTTAATTTCTTTGATTCATCAATTAATGTTTTAGTTATTTTAGATACACTTGATTCAAAGTCTTCAAACGGCTTTTTAATTGCTTCATAAGAAGAAGAGGTAATATCTTGAAGTTTCTTATATGTTTCTTCAAAAGTCATTAAATCATCACCTTTTTTGTTTTCAAGTGTTTCAATAGCCTTTTCTCTCTTCTCATTATAAGAAGTCTTTGTTTCAATTGAACTAATCATTAATTCTTTAATAAAGTCACCTTTATTGTTTTCTTTGTCAGATATTTCTTTTTCAAGAACAACTTTATTAGTCTTGAGGTTATTTAGATAGTCTTCATAATCCTTCTTAGCTTGAACTGACTTTTCATTTTCAAATTCTTTTAGGTCAGCTTCCATCGCAGAAGTTTTATCGACGAATGATTTATTATAGTTTTCAATTTCTTTTTGTAGAGAATCAACCTTTTCATCTGATTCTTTAATATTGATAGAAGAAGATTCAGTTTCATTCTTAATCTTTTCATCTCTTGCCTTAATTAGATTAGCTTGGTATGACTCGATTAAATCATCAATATCTTTATTCTTAGTTTCTGAGTGATCAATGATTTCTTTTTTGAGTCTTGATAGTTCCCCAAGTTTTCTATTATATTCACTATCTATCTTTCTAACTGTATCAATATAAATAGTCTTGAATGATGAAAGAAGTTCTTCGTTCTCAGCTAAAGCCTCGGCTTTAGTTTTTTCTATTTCTTCTAAGCTATCAAGATATGGAGAAAGTTTGCTATTTTCATTTATTCTTTCAATAGCAACTATTTCTTTATTCACATCTTTATATTCTTTAAAGAATTTTTCTAGATCTTTGTCATCCTCAGGTAAATTATCAACTAAGACAATATGAACGTCTTTTTTAACGTCTTGAGCTAATTTTAGAGCTTTTTTAATGTCTTTATCGGTGATGGTTTTTCCTTTTATAATAAGTTTATTAAATTGATTGAAAGTATGGTCTAGACCATATGTGTTTTTAATAGATGTTTCAATCTTAGTTAAGAAAGTATCGATTGCTTTATCAAACTCTTTGATATTCTCTGTTCCAGATAAAACTTGAATAGAAGATTCAAATTCTTTATAAGCTCTATTGTATGATTTAATGACATCTCTCATTAAATCTTCTCTAGTCTTATTTAGTTTCTTATCATTCTTTTTAGCGTCTTTAAATACTTGATTAACTCTCTTTATTCTTTCGTTAGTATCCTTTTTAATATTTAAAAGATTAGGATAAACAGATTGTCTTAATTCATAGATTGTTTCATTGATAGTGATTTTGCTTGTTTCAAATCTATTTCTTTCAAGTTCAAGTACGTCGTTTTGATATCTGATTCTTGAACGAGTGTTTTCATCAAGTCTCTTAATTGAATCATCATATGCCTTAAGCATTGATTCAAATTGTTCTTTACGAGAAATACATTCAAGAAGTGATATTTCTATTACTTTTTGAATCTTTATTTGAGTATTGATTTCTTCCCTTAAGCTCTTTCCTTCTTCATCAATCTTAATAATTTCTTTAACATTATCAAGTCTTGAATAAGCTCTCATGTAGTCAACTCTTAATAAATCTAGATTCTTTCTTATTTCAGCTGTCTCTAAATCTTTATCAAGTGTCTTTTTCTTAAGATCAATATCAATTAATAAATCTTTATTTAATAAGTCTATTTCATTATAGAAATTCTTAATGTTTAAATTGATATTTAATGAAGCTTTCATTTCATTAATATCAACGTCATATTGAATCTCTTTAATCTTTGAATTCTCATCTACAGTTAAATATTCTCTCTTAAGATCTAAGAGTTTCATATTTAAGATTTCTGAATTAGTTAATAATTCAAATGATAATTCATCTAGTTTCTTACTATAATCTAGAGATTGGATAATGTACTCTTTATAGTTTTCAAGTGAATCTAGTCTAGTTTTAAATGAAAGGTTTCTATATCTCTTTTCAAAGTATGAAAGAAGATTCTTGGATTCGCTATATTTAAAGTTAATTACCTTAAGTGAACTCTTAGCATCTTTTAATATAGATTCTGTCTCATTTAATATATAGTTAATTTCTTTATCATTTTCAGTAACTAAAGTATTGTATTTAGAAGATATGTTTTCATTTAAACTAACAAGTGTATTGTTATAGTTTTCAATTGTCTTTAATTCTTTAGATAATAAATCTGATTCTATAATAGAAATAAATGCAAGTTTAGTTTTGTCATTATCTATTTTGCTAATAAGAATATCTCTGTCTTCTTCAACAGCTTTTGAGTTTTCATCACTCTTGAGTTCATCAAACTTATCATTAATAAGTTTCTTAGAATCTTCAAGCCTATTAAATTTACTTTGAATATCGGCCTTGTATTCAATGATTTCAGCTTTCTTAGCTTCCGCATCGGCTTTAGCGTCAGTTAAGATATTGTTGAAAGTATTAACCAAAGCATTGAATTCATCTTGGAAAGAAGAAGTATCTTTCCAGAATGCTTTCTTTTCTTCAATAAATGAAAGATAAGAATCAATAACTGTATTATTAGAATCAATTTCAAGAATGAAAGAATCACTAGTTAAAGTAAGTGAGTAATTATTCATTTCTTTATAGAATCTAATCATTTCATCTATTTCTTTAATATGTTCATCAAAGTTATATTTGATGTGATCATCATTCTTAAGTAAGATTTCTCTAGCTTTAAATACTGTATCTAGTTTTTCTTTGTATTCTTTATCAATCTCTTCATTGATCTCTTTGATTTTGAGATTAGAAGCTCTAGTCTTGTTTTTGAAGTCATTAACATGTTCTATTTTAACTTGTTCAAGAAGAGCGTTTTCCATTTCAATCTTTTGAGTTATTTCACTAATCTTAGTGTGAGTTTGGTTTTTAAGATTGATGATGTCTGTCTCATATTCTTTATGAAGTCTTTCGATTTCTTGAAGATAGTTTTTAAGGATTTCTTTCTTGATGTCGTTATACTTTTCTTCTTTATCTTGATAATCAGCATATTGAGTTGTGATCTTTTTATCTTTGTTTTCATTAAGAGAAAAGAGCTCTTCTTCAAGACCCTTAATTAATTTATTAAAATATTCCTCAACTAGTTTAGGATTAAAATCCAAGGCTTCCAAAAAGTCGTTATGAGCCGATAGTTTAGTGTTCTTTTCCATTACTATATTCTATTATATCATATAATAGAAAATATTAATTTAATCAATGAAATTAAGCTAAAAAAATATTGATTTGTGGTCTTTAAAAGCATATAAATTATGAGTTTTTTCAAAAATAAAAAGCCAAAAACGTATGCATTAAATTTTTAAAGTAAATAAGTTTAAAACAAAGGTTTGTTATTATATAACAATTTTAATGTCTTTATGATAAAATTAATATTAGGAGTATTTTATGAGCACAAAGACAGAACTTGAAGAGTATAAAAGTAAAGTCCAAGAGGAACAATTTTTACGTCCTCAGACTCTTGATGAATATATAGGACAAGACAAAATTAAAGACATGTTAAAGGTCTCAATTCTTGCTGCTAAGAAAAGAGGAGAACCAATTGACCATGTCTTACTTTATGGTCCACAGGGTTTAGGTAAAACTACATTAGCGCAAGTAATTGCTAATGAAATGGAATCAGATATCACAGTTATTTCTGGTCCTGCTATTGAAAAGAGTGGAGATTTAGCTGCGATTCTATCTCAACTTAAGCCTTATGATGTATTATTCAGCGATGA
>JAEEXP010000006.1 GCA_016287865.1 Caryophanales bacterium | reverse complement strand
CTTTGAATGTACAAGATTGTTTGAATTCTCGTTCTCCATTGTAGTCTGATCTCGTAACAGAAACGATAACGATATCACAGGCTTTAACATTGAAATTACCAGCACTTGTTACAGCGTTAGCAGGTTTATATGCATAGTAACCGAAACCTTCTTCGTCTTGAACATAGAATGAACCTTTAGAAGAACCATCTTGAAGAACGCCAAGAACAGTACCCTTAATATTGATTGAAGTAGTCTTGTCATTTGCAAGTGCATCCCAAGCAGTTCTATTACCGAGTACCATTGGATCAACTGAATATTTGAATACACCCTTAGTAGCGCCATCTTCACCTTCGAGTTCAACTAATGTCTTAGTTGTTTCTTTATATGTTAGAGATGGAGCAAGAGTGAATAGAATCTTAGATGTAACTTTACCATCATAGAAACCAACATATACTGTTGATTCAGCTTCGTCTTTCTTAGTTAAAGTAACAGCTTCAGAATTTTCAATAACATTATTGTTTTCATCAGTAACAGTTAAAGCCCAAGTTAATGTAACTTTCTTATCACCGATTTTAACAGCGTTTAATACTTCAAAGCTGTCAGTTTTAGTACCAACTGTATCTTTGTATAAACCGAATACATAAGAAGCAGCCTTACCTAAAACTTCGTTTGTGTCGTCTACAACTGTTGTCTTTTTACAGCCAACAATTACTAAAGCAGACACGAATACAAGGATTAAGCTTAATAAGCTTTTAAAACCTTTTTTCATTTTTTCTCCTTTAAATTATTTATAAATAGTTTTTTTAACTAATCTAAAATTTCAATATCGTTTAAAGCTAGAACTTTAATTTGGTAAGTTCCAGAATCGTTAGAGCTCTTGAAGTATTCTACAAGACCTTTAACATTAATGTGCTTACCTTCGAATCTATCGGCAGTTACAACTGCACCATTTTCATCATATAAAACAGTAGTTCTAATATCAAATGTTTGATTACCAACTGTTACAGTGATTGTCATAGCGCCTTTAGAAGATGAATCTTCTTTAGTTGTTGTATATATGCTTGTTACTGCTAGATTCTTTAATGAAACAGATGTTGCAAGAGCAATTTCAGCATAATCAAATTGCTTTGTAACTTTTGTTTCTTCTTTTGTTTCAGGATTAATTTGTGTTAATTCTAATGAAACCTTTGATTTTAATTGTTCAATAGTAGTTAAAGTATATGCAGGTTCATGTCCAGTACTAATTAATCTAATATTAGATGGATCATTTGGTCTCATTATTTGGTATTTGAGGTTAGTTAATTGATAGTTGCCTCCTGTTTCATAATATTGGAAACTACCAACAAAGAGTACTCTATTACCAGGTGTAACGATTTCAAGACCTGCACCAGATAGTGCATAACCTAGATATACATACATACCGAACATATATCCACTTTCCTCATCGATATCTTCAACATAAATTGCATCTCCATAACGTCTTGTAACATTAGCTTCAAATGCAACATTAGTTAATACATACTTTTGAGGGTTAGTTCTGAGTTCTTTGAGTGATACGTTTTGAGCTTCGCCATAATAGAAATCTGGGTCTTTTTCTCCAGAATAAACGTTTAGCTTAAGTGTTTGTGCTTGGCTAAGTGCAGCAACACATGTTTCTCCGTATCTGTTCTTACCAGTATTAGATGCAAGTGCTAAACCATTTTGAAGAATTTCAAGATTTAAGTTTCTATAGTCACTATTTTCATCTGTCTTATACCAAACCCATACAAGAATTCTTCCACTACTAGTTGAGTCTTTGTTCCATTTATCGTCATCAGATTCAACAATGATAGAAACAGCATTTTGTAATTTAGATTTAGTAAAGTTAGATGCTTTTTTACCCCATTCTTCTACTTGACCAGTTGATTCAGGAGTATTAATTGCAAGATATCTTGCCTTTAAATAATCATCTTCAATCTTACCTGATTCAATGAAGAAATGAGTTGTGTCACCATCTACATAATGGTCTACTGTTGCGGTTGCTTTCTTAGTATTTGTAGTCATGTCTAACTTCAAATTACTAACATAGTCAACTTCTTTAAATTCTGTAGTGGTCTTCTTAGTAGTCTTACACCCAGTAATGAGTGTAAGAGCTACTAAAACTGATAATACTACAGAAAATATCTTGAGGAATTTTTTCATAATCTTAATATTTTCTTTCTTTTAAATAATTAAATGTTTTTGTTGTTTAAATTTTATCCAACGTTGTATTCACATTCATCGATAGCATCAGCGAATGCTTTAGCGATCATTGCGTCAACGTCAGCTGTTTGTTCTACTAATACTTTTTGCATTAAAGCACCAACTTGGTCACGAGCTGTAGAAGAACCATTGAAAGCTGGAGAAGTATAGTATGCATTAGCTTGTTCAAGACAAATCTTAGCAGAGAGAGCTGCAACGTTATTTCCACCGTCAGCCTTAGCTAAGAATGCTGCATAAACATCATTGCTAGCTACAGATTTGATTACTGGAACATAACCAGAAGCCATAGAGAATTCAGCTTGGAATGCTACAGATGTAGTTAAGAACTTAACGAATAACCAAGATGCTACTACTTCTTGAGCGTTAGCCTTATTGAAGATACATACAGATGGTCCTTGAGAGATAACTTTTGGATCATTTACATTGATTTGTGGAATTGATGCAATTCCTACTTCGAATGGATAGTTTCCATTTGCATCAGCTTTTGGTCTTTGGTGAGTTGCACCTGCTGATGAACCAATTGACATATAAGAGTGAGCTTTAGTAGCGTCAGTTTCAACGAATAAACCTGAAGTATAAGAACCATAGATTTGTTGAGTTGTTACGAGGCCAGCTTGATGCCATTCACGGAATGCCTTAACAAATTGTTTGTTTTGGTCGTTGTTGAATTGGAAATGATCTTCTCCTTCTTTAGCTGAAGTATATGGAGAATGATATTGTTCACACATAGTGATGAACCAGTTAGCTTCAGAGTCAACACCGAGTGGAGTTGCTTGAGCGTCTAATTGTTTAATTCTCTTAACAACATATTCCATAGAAGTTGTATCATTAGCGTCTGTTGAGAACCAATGAGTTGGAACAGCGATGTTATTAGCTGTGAAGTAAGTCTTATTGTAGTATAAAACTTCAGTAGATTTAGAGAAAGGCATAGTGTACATGAAGCCGTCACCGAATTGTTGACCTTCAGTGTAGTAACCTTCAATGAAGTCAGCCTTTTGTTCTTTGCTGAGACCGAGTTGACCGCCATTACCATCTGATTCTTTAGAATCGATGAGGTCATCAAGTTGTACTACAGCGTTAGCTAAGTTATAAAGAGCAACATGGTCAGGATAGCAGTATGCAATATTTGGTTGACCATCTACTGAAATTTCTTTTTGGATTTGATCTCTTACATCATCATATCCACCGATTGATTTGTGGTTAACGTGAATGTTTGGATAAATCTTGTTGAATTCTGCGATATAAGTTTCGAGAACTGGTTGAAGAGTAGTTGCTGACATTGTGTGATAGAAAGTAATAGTTACTTCTGATCCGTCATAGCCACCTTCAGGAACTATGAAGTTAGCTTTATTAACTTTTTTACAACCAACGAGTGTAAAAACTGCTACAAAAGCTAAGATTAATGATAAACATAATCTGAATTTTTTCATTTTCTCTCCTTTTTTGATTTATGTTTTATTATGTTTTTTTATTATAATTCTATCCTTTAATACCGCTTCTAGATACACCCTTCATAATGTATTTTCTTAAGAAGATAAATACAAGGAATAGCGGAATAGAAACGAGTGCAACCGCAGCCATTTGTACAGGGTAGTTAACGTCACCTGTAGTTTCTACGAACGCATTTCTAAGACCGTTCGTAATCAAGCTGTGTGCGTCATCATTTGCGACAAGTCTTGGCCAGATATAAGAGTTCCAAGCACCCATCATTTTAAGAATGGTAATAGAGATTAATGTAGGAAGAGATAGTGGAATCATAACCTTCCATAAGTATTTAATATCTGATGTACCATCTACTTTTGCAGCTAAATATAATTCGTTTGGTATTTGTAAGAAGTTTTGTCTAAGTAAGTAAATATAGAATACTGATACTAAGAACGGAACAATTAATACTACAAATGTATTAGTCCAACCGAATCTATATACTGTTGTATAGTTAGTGATTGTGAATAATTCACCAGGAATCATCATAGTAGCAAGTAATCCAGCAAATAATACATTTTTACCTTTGAATTCAAGTCTTGCGAAGGCAAATGCACTTAATACTGTAATTACTAATGATAATACTGTAGAAACTAAACCAACATATAAAGTATTTAAGAATAAGTTACCAAGAGATACTGATAAGTTTTCAGCTTTGAATGCTGTAACATAGTTATCAAATCTGATTTCTCTTGGGAATAATGTTGGAACAGCTTCTCTATATTCTTCAAGGCTCTTTAATGATGAGTTAATCATCCAATAGAATGGGAATAATACCACAAATGCCATGAAGATTAAGAATGTGTATACTAAAATCATTGAAATGATTTTGAATATACGTTGTTTAACGGTAACCTTTTGAATATCGCGTTCAGCCATTGTAGGATCAGCAACTTTCTTTGCCATTTTACATACCTCCTAATAGTGAACTCTCTTCTTACTAACGTATAAGTTAATAAGAGTTACCACTAAAATAATTCCAAATAGGATAAGTGCAGCAGCGGCAGCACGTCCTTGTTGTAACTTAATTGAGTCATAAATGAATCCGACCATAGTATTAAGTGGTCTGTCGGCACCAGAACCAACTGGTCCCATCTTTTCACCAAAGATACCTACTACGGATGTATATTCTTTAAATCCACCAATGAAGCCTGTGATTACAACATATGCGATCATAGGAGAGAGTAGTGGAACTGTAATTCTAAAGAATACTCTAACTTTTGATGTGCCATCAACTTTAGCAGCATCATAATATTGTTTGTTAACTGATTGGAGTCCACCAAGTAAAATTAAAATTTTAAATGGTAATGCATTCCAAACAATATAAATAACAAGTACGGCGATATTAGCTGCATAACTTGAACCTTGGTTAACCCAGTTAATTGGATTAATCTTTAATACACCGAGAATGTTATTTATAATACCTAATGATTCTGATTTAGGTAAATCATATTGGAAACCAATAATATTGAACATTGCAGCGAATACCATACCAATTGCAAGTGAGTTAGTTACATATGGTAAGAAGTAAATAGTCTGTAATAGTCTGTTTAATGGTTTAATTGAATTTAGGCATACAGCAATTAATAATGCAAGTGCTGTAGATAGTGGAACTGTAAGCACACAAAGAAGCATAGTGTTCTTTAAGCATGTTAAGAAACCACGGTATTCTACAACCTTCTTAAAGTTTCCAAAACCGAAGTGATATGTGGCACCACCAGCTGCGGCAGTTGCGTTATATCCTTCAAGGAAGGCGATTCTTACAGTATTAATTATTGGCCAGACAGTAAAAATTAATAGTAATACGATGGCAGGAGCTAAATAAACCCAAGCCTTCCATTGTTGTTTGTTGTCAACCATAATAATTATTCTCCAAGGCGAATTCTTTCTTCTGTTTCTTTATTAAATAAGAAAATTTTATTAGGCTTAATATCGAATGTAACTTCAGTAAGACCGATTTGATCTTTGTTATCAGCATCAATAATTGATCTGATAGCTTTATTAGCAGATTGAGCTGATAAAGCTGAGTGTTTAGATACTACAGAAACGTCTCTACCCATAACTTCAACATTTTGTACTTCGCAGTGTAATTTTCCTTTTGGATTTAAAATGAATCCTTCAGGTCTAATACCAACGAATACTTCTTGGTCTTCTACGCCCTTAACTGCCATAACTTCATCTTCACCAAGATAAAGCTTTCCACCTTTTACTACGCCATCAAATACGTTGATTGGAGGAGTACCAAGGAACTTAGCAACGAAGAGGTTAGCTGGATCATCATAAACGTTTTGTGGTTTACCAGTTTGTTGAACAACACCGAGTTTCATAACAACGATTTCATCAGAAATTGACATAGCTTCTTCTTGGTCATGTGTTACGAAAATTGTTGTAATTCCAGTTTCAGTTTGAATTCTCTTGATTTCTTCTCTTGTTTGAAGTCTAAGTCTAGCATCAAGGTTAGATAGAGGTTCATCAAGTAAAAGAACTCTTGGGAACTTAACTAAAGCTCTGGCGATAGCAACTCTTTGTTGTTGACCGCCTGATAATTCAGATGGTTTTCTATCCATAAGTTCATCAATTTGAACTAACTTAGCAACTTCATAAGCTCTTTCAAGCATTACATCCTTAGCTAACTTGTCTTCACCCTTTAAATTTTGAAGAGGGAATAAAATGTTTTGTTTAACAGTCATATGAGGATATAGTGCATAGTTTTGGAATACGAGTCCTACACCTCTGTTTTCTGGGCTTAATTCAGTAACATCATCATCACCGAAGAAAATCTTACCAGAAGATGGTTTTTGAAGTCCGCAAATCATATACAAACTAGTTGATTTACCGCAACCAGATGGTCCTAAAAGTCCCACAAGTTTTCCATCAGGGATTTCATAAGTAAAGTTGTTAACAGCTACAACCTCTTTTCCTCCTTTAGCTCTACTTGGGAAAATTTTAGTCAAATTTTCAAGTACTACTTTCATAAATATTTATCTCCTTATATTGTTTTACTATTTTTAACAGATTCTAAATGAACCTTTTCTTTATACTTAATTAAATCTTGTTCACTTTCAAATATCATTTGTGATTGTTTATCCACTACTACAGTTAAAGCGATTAAATCATGTATTAGTGTTTTATTCTTAGTCGCTATTAATAAAACGATTTGAATAATTGTAATTACGCCTACTAGAATAAGTCCTACTAATCCATTAAATCCATAAACAATAGATATAATCAGATAAGCCGGAGCCATAAGTTCTAGTGCAAACTTACCAATAATTGATCTTGCAAATAGTTGAACGCTTGTAACTTTTACTGCATCTTTTCTAACAAGACATAGCGAGAATACTTTTTTACCTACCGTCTGTCCGTTTTTTAAGAAAAGTGGTATTACAAACTCAACAATTAATGTTCCAAGGAATAATCCTATCAATACAACATATAACGTTAATTTTTGTACTAAAGAGTTTTCTTTAATAAAATCTTTGTCTTGGGCAATAATCTTATTAACTTCTTCATAATGAGCTCTTTCTTCATCGCTCATTCTATTGAAGTCTTCTTGAGTAAGGCCAAACTTTACATTGTATGTTGTTTCATAATACGCATAGTATTCTTTTACTCTTTTTTGATGATAGTCAACTTTTGCAATCTTTGCTGATAAGAATGCAAATCCTGTAGCAAGTATTGAAAGCAATATCACATCCAAAATGGATGCGAAGATTCTTTTTAGTAAGCTGGCTCTTTCAATACCATATATCATGCTAGCCTCAATTAGTCGTCGATCTTGTAAATTACGTTAAGCGCGATGTTAGCGCCTTGACCACAAATAGCAAATCCTGTAAATGTAGTACAAATAATCTTAATTACTAAAAGCATAGTTTTTACATATGTAGTTTTAACGCCCTTAGTTTTAACAATAGCTGTAACATCTACTTTACTTGCATAAACAAAAATAACGATTAGGAAAGCAATTGAACAAGCTATTCCAAGACCTTTTAATACATAGAACCAAACTGGTTTATGTTTTAATGATTCAGAGAATAGTGTACAGAAACCTCCACCAAACGCTAAAAAGATAGCAATAAATAACCAAGATGCTCCATTGAGTAAATATAAATCTGTAATTAAGACATACAGTAATCCTGATAATATTACAGATAATCCTCCAACACCTATAGATATTGCTTTAAGTTTATTTTGATCCATAATTAACTCCTAAGTTGATATGTTTTAATGTAATTAGAAGAATAAACTTCTTGCTAATTTGATTGGTAATAAAATTGATTCTGTTGATGCAGGTTTTTTACCAGGTCCTGCAACAAAATACCACACGGTAATACCGATTGCGGCTAAAATGATTAATACGAGGAATAATTTCCAGCCCTTAACAATAAATCTAATAAGACCTACTAGCATTAAAATTGCGGCTACAATAAAAATGATTAGGGCGAGCCACCACATAGATCCGCTAGCAAATTCTTTAACCTTTTCGATTAGATTTACCATTACGCTTTTAATTTTTTCGATAATGTCTGCGATTGCTAAAATATTCATAATGATTGTCCTTTTATCTATTTTCTATATTATTATAACAATAATATAAGTCTAATACAAGAAATAAAAATACAAAATCTTAATTTGCATTCGTGGAATTATATTATAAGCAAAATGTAAGCGTTTTTGCAACAAAAAAGCACTGATTTTTTAAAATTAGTGCTCTTTTATCTTGTTTTTATGTCTATTATTAATACTTTTTTCTGCCTTCTAAGGCTTTTAAAATAGTGGTTTCATCATTGTATTCAATGGATGATCCTACAGGCATACCATAAGCTATTCTTGAGACAGTAGTAAAGTCTTCAAGTATCCTTTTTAAGTATAACGCAGTAGCCTCTCCTTCTACTGTCGCAGAAGTGGCGACTATAACTTCGTTAATTGAGCCATTCTTTACTCTTTCTTTTAATGATTCAATATTAAGTTCATCAGGTCCAATACCATTTATTGGGCTGATTGAACCATTTAATACATGATATACACCTTTAAATGAACCAACACGTTCAAAAGCAATGACGTCTTTAACATTTTCAACTACTAGAATAGTTTTACTATCTCTTAATGGGTTAGAACAGATATCACAGATATCTTTATCTTCAGTATAAAAACCACAGATAGAACATTTCTTAATGCCTTCTTTAACTTTAATTAAAGAATTAATAAATTCATCTAACTGTTCATCACTAAATTTATTAATCACATTAAAAGCATAGCGCTCTGCGCTTCTTTTACCGACTCCAGAAAGCATTGAGAATGAATGGATTAAATCCTCGATTTTCTTAGGATACATCTCTTCTTTCTCCATCCTCTTCGTCTATTTCACTATCATCTCCAATCTCAGCGTTATTAAAGTTTAAAACTAAATCAGTTAAATCAGCTTGGATTTGGTTCTTTGAATATTCAATCATATCTAAAATAGCTTTTTCAAGTTTAGATTGATCAACCTCTTCTAGAGGTTTATTAATAGTTACTCTTTTATACTGGCCTGCGCCATTATATTCAATAGAAACAAGTCCATCTTCAGATGTGGAAATATGGATTTTCTTTTCGAGTTTTTCAGTTATATCTTTTAAATCATTTTCATTCATTGGAACTTTTGTCATTACTTAATCTCCATAAAATCTTTGAAAGTATCCATTAGGTCTTGATACTTATCGTCCTTTTTTTCTTCTACTTCTTTTTGAACTTCAGCCTCTATTCTTAAGCCCTTCACATAAGCTTTATTTAATTCAATATCTTCTCTTACGCCTTTGGCCATATTTTCTCTATATTTCTTAATGAATTCATTAGACATTTCATTCCATGTAGATTCTGGAATAGTAATAAAATCTAATTTAGTATTAAAGAATTCACTCATATGTTTTGAAATAAGAGATTTATTCTCTTTTTTCATAGCTAAATTACAGGTTGGAACATTATCATAAGTTAAGATTAAGAAATCAGCAGAACAAGTCTTAAATTGTGCATCATTTAGAAGCATATAAATCTTATTATATTCATCATTGATTTTAGCTTTTCTAATAAACTCTTTCCATGATGAAATAATTGTTTCTTTAAATGGTTTTGAAGCGTGGTTAAGTACGTTACTAATTAGTGCTGGATCAAATGTACCAAGTTCTTCAGCGATAGACTTAACTGGTTCAGTTTTAACCTCAACTTTCACAGGTTCAAAAACTGGTCTAGCTTCAAGTTTTGGTTCTACTTTAACCTCTTCTTTAACCACTTCTTTTTCAAGTTCTAAAATAGGGTTCTTTTCTTCAACAACTGGAGGTTCAATAACCCATTCTTCTCTCTTAATTTCTTTTACTGGTTCAACCGGTTTAATATCTTCTTTTTTCTCTACTTTTAGAGGTTCTTGAACCACCTTAGGTTCTACCTTTATAAACTCAGGCACAGGTTCTTCTTTAACTCTTTCATTGTCAGCGATTTTGATGAACGCAAGTTCAATATATAATCTTTGATTAGATGCGTATCTCATCTCGCTCATTGATTCACTTAAAATGTCGATATTTCTATATAAATCTCTATTTGAAAGGCGAGTTAAAAGTTGTTTAAATTCTTCGGTATCATAACCTACTTTTGTGAGATCTTTTTTCACATTCTTGATTACTAAAATATCTTTATAGAATGTGATTAAAGAGGTCATAATTTTAGGTATTTCTTTACCGATTCTAAGTAAATTATCAAGTTCATTAATAGCGTTTAAAGCTGAGCCATTATTGAGGTCATTTGCGATCTTAATTAAGCTATTACTTGAAAGCTTTCCAGAGATAGATAAAACATCATCTAGTGTAATGTGTGAATCAGTTGAATAAGCTAAGGCTTGGTCTAAAAGTGAGAGCGCATCTCTCATTCCACCTTCAGACACTTCAGCTAAAGCTTTTAAAGCTTCATCATCTATCTTAATGAACTCATTTCTTGCGACTTCTGTGAGTCTTTTTTCTATTTCTTCTTGGCTAATTAAATGGAACTCAAATCTTTGGCAACGTGATTGAATAGTTGCGGGAATCTTTTGAGGTTCTGTAGTACATAAAATGAAGATTACATGTTTAGGAGGTTCTTCTAGAGTTTTTAAAAGAGCATTAAACGCTGCGGTTGTAAGCATATGTACTTCATCGATTATATATACTTTGTATTTACATTGAGATGGAAGGTATTTTACCTTTTCTCTTAAATCTCTGATTTCATCTACACCATTATTAGATGCAGCATCGATTTCTATTACATCAGTAATAGATCCATTTTGAATACCGTAGCAGGTATCGCATGAATTACATGGTTCACCGCTCATATTGTGAGGACAGTTAACAGCTTTCGCAAATATTTTTGCGACAGATGTTTTACCAATTCCTCTTGGTCCACTAAAAAGGTAGGCATGAGTTACTTTGCCTTCAACAAGCGCATTCTTTAAAGTACGAGTGATATGTTCTTGATCAAAAACTTCACTAAATGATTGAGGACGATACTTTCTATAAAGTGCTTTATAACTCATTATTTCTTTTCCTCCTCTTTATTGCTTTCTTTAGCTTCTAGTTCCTTTTTCTTTTCTTCTTCAAGTCTTATAGCTTCAAGTCTTTTCTTTTCACCAAAAGTAACTAAGAATTCTAAAGCGTTTCTTTCTTTAGTGCCTTTTTGGAATTTTCTTATTATTGAATAATAAGTTAATTCCTCAGTTTCACCATGTAGGTATATTTCATAAATTTTCTTAAGACATTCTTGGAATTTATCATTTTCTCTAAAATGTCTAAAATCTTCAACGTTAAATAAATGTGTTTGGTTTAAAGTTTTACCGATTTCATCGATAAACTTTTCAAATGATTCTCTATTGATATCTTCTTTTGTTTTCTTGCCTGTCTTTCCACGGCCTAAATCCATAAGTAAGAAAACTAGTACTACAAGCATAGGGAATACAATAACTACTGCGAGGTCAATCAAAAAGAGACCAAATACAATTGGACGTCCAAACATTGTGAATTCTTGAGCGAATACACCGCTAACTGGAATGTTTTTACTTACTAAATAACCATAATTTCCATCAGCGTCTTTTCTAAAATATGCGAATACTGCGAATGCGAGTACTACCGCAAGTGATATACCATATACTAATAAATAATGTTTAAACGTTCTCTTTTTCATAATACCCTCGTATCTTTAATTATACACTATAAATTATTATTATGATATAATAAGCACGAGGATTTTTATGAATAGTTTTGATACTATATGCGCTATTTCAACATCACTCGGTGAGTCCGCAATAAATATCATCAGATTATCTGGAAAAGATGCGATTGATATTTCAATGAAAGTCCTAAGCGGTGTTGATTTAACTAAAAAGAAAGGAAACACAATTTCATACGCTAAAGTAGTGGAGAATGGAGAAATCATAGATGAAGTTTTAGTATCTTTATTTAGAGCTCCTAAATCTTACACCAAAGAAGATATCGTTGAAATAAATACACATGGTGGTCAATATGTCACTGAGCGTGTACTTGAACTTCTTCTAATTAATGGCGCAAGACTCGCAGAACCAGGAGAGTTCACTAAAAGAGCTTTCTTAAATGGAAGAATCGATCTTTCTAAGGCTGAAGCCGTTATGGATATGATTGAAGCTCAAACCAAGGCATCTTTATCTTTAGCTTCAAAAGGATTAAAAGGCGATGTCTATAAAGAAATCAGTGCCTTAAGAAAAGATATTGAAGATATTCTTCTTCATATTGAGGTTAATATTGATTATCCTGAATATACTGATGAACTCCAAGTTACTAAGAATTTATTAATTGAAAAAGTTACATCACTTATTAATACAATTAATAATATTATCCTTAAAGCTGAGAATTTAAGAGTATATAAAGAAGGTATTAAAACTATCATTATTGGAAAACCTAATGTCGGAAAATCATCTTTATTAAATAATCTCTTAAAAGAAAATAAAGCGATAGTCACATCTTATAAAGGAACTACTCGTGATATCGTTGAAGGAAACATTAATATCGGTGGAATTATCCTTCACTTAATCGATACTGCGGGTGTAAGAGATACAGTTGATCCAGTTGAAAAAATTGGAATAGATAAAACTATTGAAGTATTAAAAGACGCAGAACTCGTTTTACTTCTTCTTGACTATGAATCAGGTATTGAAAAAGAAGATTTAGCTCTTCTTGAATTAACTAAAGATAAAAATAGAATTATTATCGCTAATAAGAGTGATACAATTAATAAGAAACTAAATGAAAATGAATACCTAAGTATTTCTGCGTTAAAGGGGGACGGAATAGAAGCCCTTGAAAAGGAAATTCATAAGAGATTCATTCATGATGAAGCAAATGATAGTATTAAGACAAACATTTCATCATCAAGACATATCTCACTTCTTAAATTATGTGAGAAATCACTTAGTAGTGCCCTCACTAACGCAGAGAATGGTGATTTCATAGATATGATTTCAATTGATTTAAAAGATGCGTATGATTCACTAGGTTTAATTACTGGCGAAAGCGCGTCAGATTCACTAATAAATGAACTATTTAGTAAGTTCTGTCTAGGAAAATAGGAGACACATATGAGACAAAATTACGCAAGAGCGGGTAGAAGAGCTCTTTCAAGCTTTATTGATTTATTCATTGTACTTATCACAACTGCCTTACTCTACTTCTTCCCATTCCAAATGATTATTGGAAGAATCATAGATAAGGATTATAAGAATAACGTTAGAAAACCATACGACGAAATAACTGAAAAATATAACGGTAAAACTAATCTATTTGGAAATAGTAATCAAGGATTATACGCTGAATATGAAACACACTTTGATTCAAACACCAATACTGTTTCATTAAATAAGACCGCATATAATAAATACACTGAATATAGAGATAGTGCTTATCAAAAATCACTTAAATTCATTAATGATTCAGTATTAAGATTAACTGACGCTGAAAAGGATAAAAACGCTAGTAGACCTGTAGGTGATGACTTATATGTATTCGGTAGTTATGCATATTATGCATATCAAATTCTTTTAAAGTATCCACACAATAGTGAAAACGTATTATATCAAACACTTAAAAATAATGGTTCTATTAGTGATACTGAATTAGCTGACCTTGAAAAAGCATATAAAGATAACGTTAATCAATTATATAAAGATTTAGTTATCTCATTAAATGATTTATATAATGCTTACGCTAAAGTAAACACTGAAGCTAAAATCTTATCTTCAATGTCTTATTCAACTTTAAAAGACAATCATAAAGATTTAAAGATTGATTTCTCAAATGTTAATGAGTTCACAAATGAATCAAAAGATAAAATCTTTGAATTTATTGATTACTACTATAATTGGGCTAAAGCTTTAACTACTACTGATCAAGTTCTTGATGATGAAAAAACTGTATCATTCTCAACTGAAGCTCATGATATCCTATATTATTCACTAGGTTTTAATGAAGTAGATGAAAAAGTTATCTATATTGAAAGATATAGTAAACACGCAAATATGTCTGTCGCATATCTCTTAATTGCCTTCTCAGTAATCTTTGTAGGATATACCGCAGGAATGAATGGATATACACTTGGTAGAAGATTATGTAAGATTAGACTAGTTAAGAAAGCTGACTTAAGCGCTATTGAAGAAAAATATGAAAGCGGTGAAATTAACGAAGAGGAAAGAAGGGCTTTAATTAAGAAAGCATTAAAGACTAATCCACTCATTGCGGCCGCTCATGATAGTGCCTTAAAGTACTTCTACTTTATAGTAATTGGATTATACACATTAATCGGTGCGGTTATTGTATTCTTAGTAATCTCAATCGTTGATATAGTAATGGCATCTATTAAGTCTCATAGAACTATAAGAGACTACGCAACTTTAACTGAAGTTATCGAAGTTACACATTTCTAAAATAATAATAAAGATGGAGCGATATCGAAGTGGTCATAACGAGCCTGACTCGAAATCAGGTAGTCCGTAAGGGCTCATGGGTTCGAATCCCATTCGCTCCGTCTTTTTTCTTACTTTTATTTACTTATTTACTGAGTTTAATTATTTCTATATAATAAAAGAGTAGGTTTTCATTTAGGAGGTACTATTATGTATGACTATAGCGTACTAGAAAATCCATATTATATTGATAAAAAATATGAGAAAAAATATCCTGATGCGACAAGAAAAGTAAACTATTTTACAATAAAATCTTTATTTTTTCTTCTTTGTAATAGCCCTGAAGGCACCATTGATATTTCATCATTTAAGGAAATCTGGAAGAAAAAAACACTCCCAGACAACGTATACTATAATGAAGAAGGTAACGATAGAAAATATGTTGGTTTTAAACTTAAAATATTCTTACAAATTCTTGAAAAGGAAGAAAATAGAAACGCTTTATTAGATTCGCATTTTAGAGAATGCATTAGACGTATCGCGTCTTTAACTTGGTGGGAAGATTGGACTATTAAAGAAAAATGCGATGGTGCATATTCCAACAGAAATAGTTTAACTGGGGCTTTTCGTGCATATAGGGAATGCGCTTATGATACAAACAATAAAGAAGTTGATATAGGTTTAAATATGGATCTTCTTCTAGACAAAATACTTCATAAAAAGGAAGATGGAGAATGGATTATAGAGGATTCAATTGGAAAAGATTTAAAAATAGTTGAACAAGCCGTAGATAAATTCGTAGTTACTCTTCAACAAAACAAAGAATTCCAAGACAATTATTATAAAACGGAAAGCTTGCCTAGTGATGAAACTATAATTGAAGATACAAAAGAAGAGAAAAAAGAATTAACATCTGAGATTGAAGAACCATCTAATACAGAATACGTAGGTAAAATAGACTATGAAAAAAAATACGATGAATTGCTTGACAAGTATGCTAAATTAAACGATGCTTGGAATAAAAAGGTTGATGATGAAATTAGAAAAAGAGGGAAAAGGCAGCTAGCTCTACTTATCACTATTTTTGTACTCTTAGTTGTAGCTATGATTGTTTCATACATAATATTTCTTATTCATAAACTTAATTCATAAATAACGATGTCCTATAAATTTATGGGACATCTTTTTTGTTTTGGTGTATAATATAGTAAGAAAAGTAAGAAATGTAGGAGGTATTTATGACTAAAAATATCGAAAAAGATAGATTTATTGTCAGCGTTAAAGTTGGACCCAAAGGTCAAATCACTATTCCAGCTGAAGCTAGAAAGATGTTTGATATTAAAGAAGGCGATACTTTAATGGTTATGGGCGATAAAGAAAGAGGAATCGCTCTACTTAAAGATGAAATGTTTTATACATTAATGGGAGGTATGGTGCCTAATGGAAGCAATCAAAATAACTAATCTTAGAAAAGAATATAAAGATATAGTCGCAGTTAAAAATCTTAATCTGGAGATTAAAGAAGGCGAACTCTTCTCTTTACTCGGAGTTAATGGTGCCGGAAAAACTACTACTATTAAGATGTTAGCTACATTAACTAAACCTACTAGTGGTGATGCGTTAATCTTTGGCCATTCTATTTTAAATGAAGAAGATAAAATCAAAGAATTAATAGATATTTCAATGCAGGAAACTGCGGTCGCAAGAAAGTTAACTGTCGAAGAAAATATTGAATTCTACGCAGAACTTTCTGGTCAATCTAAAGAAGAAATCGAAAAGACTAAAGAATATATTTATAATTCTTTCGGTTTAGATACAGTAAAAGGAAAACAAACTTCTAAGCTATCTGGTGGATGGCAAAGAAAGTTATCTATTGCGCTTGCGCTTGTAACTAAACCAAAGGTATTATTCTTAGATGAACCTACTTTAGGTTTAGACGTTATTGCTAGAAGAGAATTATGGAAGGCAATTAAAGAACTTAAGAAAGATATAACTATTATTCTTACTACTCACTATATGGAAGAGGCTGAAGCCTTATCTGATAGAATTGGCGTAATGAAAGATGGAGAATTACTCTTTGTTGGAACTAAAGATGAAATGTTTAATAAAACAGGTAAGAATAATATCGAAGATGCGTTTATTGAAATAGTTTCAGGAGGTGAAATCTAATGAAAGAATCATTATCTAGAATCTTCACACTCACAAAAAGAAATATTAAAGAAATATTAAGAGACCCACTATCAATTGTATTTACATTTGGACTTCCTCTTCTTCTTGAAGTAGTGTTCTATGCAATATTCCACAAGCTAACAGTTCAATTCCAAATGAAATACTTAGCTCCTGGAATTGTAGTATTCGCTCAAGCATTCTTAACTCTATTTACTGGATTATTACTATCTTTAGATAGAAATACATCATTCTTAACTAGACTTTATGTATCTAAAGCTAAATCACATGAGTTTATCTTTGGATATGCGTTCTCAGTATTCCCACTTTCAATTATTCAAGCTATCTTCTTCTATTTAGTTGGAGGAATAATTGATTCATCTATATTTGGCGTTGGAATGATTTATTCAATCTTGCTCGCTGGACTCACATCACTATTCTTTATCGCATTTGGAATTCTATTTGGTTCTATCTGTAATGAAAAATCTATTGGTGGAGTTTCATCAATTATTATTTGTGGTCAATCAGTATTATCTGGAATGTGGTTCCCAATAGATGCATTAAGCGGAACTATTAAAACTATTATGGAATGTCTTCCATTTAGAAACTCACATTTATTAGTTCAAAACGCATTATTAGGTATTAATAATGTAATGGATGATTTCTTAAAACCACTATTAATAGTTACAGGATACATAATAGTCGCATTCGTAGTTGCAATCTTAGTATTTAAATCAAAAATGAAAGAAAAATAATTAAATGAACACCATCGCGGTGTTCATTTTTTTTACTAATTAGTTATTTATATCAATAAATATTAGATATATAGTCAATTTTATATAGTTTTATGGTAAAAATTCACAATAATAATTATCATTAATATCATATAATATTACTACTTATAATAATTGGGGAAAATAATATGAAGAAACTATTCTTACTAATCATTAGTTTACTTCTTCTTACTTCGTGTAATAATCTTACACAAAGCACATCTAGTAAAACTAAAACTATTGAATCTAATACCTCAACTGTTTCTTCTTCAAAAGAAACTAATAAGAGTAGCGTCACTACTACTAAGAAAAGTGATAATACTTCTATCAAAACTGATTCACTTAAACAAAAAGGCAACCTTGCCTTCTATAACAATAATTCTGGGGAAGGTGTAGTTGAGAATAATGTTATGGAGATTATTGAAGGTGAAGATATCCTTATTGGTCTTTATGTAGATGATACTCTTGTGGAAGATGGTGTTAAATGGTATCACACTGATTCTGATTGTGTAGATGCATATCTATATGGTTCATATTTATTTGTATTAGGTCTTAAAGGTGGAGAAATAGAGGTTGTAGCTGAGACAGAGGAATATGAAGCAAGTTGTATCATTAAAATTAAGTCTCAAGTAGATATATTAGTAAATCACTTTAAAGAAAAAGCTTTTGAACACGATGATGCGACTAATCCATATTATTATTTCCAAGAATATGTATACATTGGAAATGTATCTTACTATTACTGTTTCTCATATCATGTAAAAACAAAAACATTTGAAGTAAGCTGCACAAAAACTAGTGATAGCGGTAATCTTAAAATCACTACAGAAGCCACAATCACATGGACTTGGGGTAGTTATGATCAAGCTGAATTCAAATGCAGTGAAACATTAAAGTATAAAGCTGAAGAAATTGAAGCTTCTACTACTGTCGTATTTGATAATAGTTGTATTACATTCTATGCATCAACACAAAACATTAATGTTGTTGAAACATATAAATATAGAGTTGTTGAAAGAGGATGGGAAAATATTACATTAAACGATTGTGAAGAAATGTGGAATACAATTAAAGCCGCACATAAATATGTATTAGATTTATTCAATAACAATAACTTACAATTAAAACTCTTCCTCAAAAACTATAATTACTAATTGGTTAAAACTTCTTTTATAGAAGCCTTAACATATAAACTCCCTGAAGGAAAGTGTTCACCCCACTTTCCTTTTCTTTTGCAAATAAAAAGGGAAACTTTACGTTTCCCCTTATATTTTTAATAATTATTACTTAGCGTTTTGTTTCTTAAGTTCAGCTAAGATTTCAGTTAATAATTCTTCTTGAGTTGGTTGTGGTTCTTCAACTGGAGCTTCAGCTGCTTCTTTTGCTGCTTTTTCTTCGAAATATTTCTTAACTGCTTCTTTATCTTTCTTATCAATACCTGCAGCTTTAAGTTCTGCTTTTTGTTCTTTAGTGAGTTTGCCTTCACCAAGTTTAGCTTTAGCGTTTTGAGCTGCGTTTCTTACTGAATTGATAACTTTAATAATGATAAAGAGAATAAGTGCAGTAAGAATAAATGTGATGATTGCACTAATTACTTCACTCCAGACGATTGCGACTTCTGCTTGAGTTACTGTTTCAACACCTTCAACGATTTCTTTTACTTCAGGTCTTAATACAGTTTTGAATGTTCCATCATTTCCTACTGGAATTAATGCAATGATAGGTTTGAGTACATAGTTAACTACTGCAGTTACTATTGCAGTAAATGCTGCACCAATAATCATACCTACAGCGAGATCAATTACACTACCTCTACTAATGAATTCTTTAAATTCTTTAAATAGTTTTTTCATGTTTTTCTCCTCTATTTATTTGTTTTTATTTCTTTTACTCTATTTAATATATATTCTGCGATTGCATCCATTCCTTCTCCAGTCTTCGCAGATACTGGGAATACTAATGCTTTGCCATTCAATTTCTTAATATGTGATTTAGCTAAATCAATATTGAAATCAAATACTGGTAGTGCATCTATCTTAGAGAATACAACTACATCAGATTCTTTAAACATTAGTGGATATTTAAGTGGTTTATCATCACCTTCAGTGATTGATAAAATCATAACGTTAATTTGAGCACCTGTATCAAATTCCGCAGGACAGATTAAGTTTCCTACATTTTCTAAGATTACTAAATCTAGGTTATCAGAATTAATGGCGTTAAGTCCATCACGGCTCATATCTGCGTCTAAATGGCACGCTCCACCTGTGTGAAGTTGGATGGCTTTACAACCAGTAACCTTTTCAATGGTTTCAGCGTCGACTACCGCATCGATATCAGCTTCCATTACTCCAATCTTAATTTTATCTTTTAAAAGATTAAGTAATGCACAAAGGAAAGTGGTTTTACCACTTCCTGGTGAACTCATTAAATTCATATAGGAAACTCTTTTAGTATTGAGTTCATCTCTTAACTCAATAGCTTTTTCATTATTCTCTGCGAGAATAGTTGCCTTAACTTCTAGTACTTTTATTCTTTTATCCATAAGTATCTCTATATTATAATTGTATCACTTTTATATTTTAGTGTGAACCTTTGTATCCTACACCATATGTATCAGTATAATAATCAATTCTCTTTGAATCATTATAAATCGCATCATAGATGTTTTCTTCTGGTTTAATACCTGCAAGTTCACATACTTTAGCGTGAACTCTTCTAGTTAAATCCATCTCTTGAGCTTTACCTGTAAGACTCTCATCTTTATATACTGGTTCACCAATTGTCGCAGTAATACATGCGATTTGTCTAAAGATTACTCTTCTAATCCAGTTAGGTTTTCTATAAGAATAGGCAATTGGGATAATTGGTCTATCACATTTAAGCGCAATATATGACGCTCCACGCTTAAATGGTCTAATAGGGGCATAGAACTCCCACATAGTACCTTCTGCGTAGATATGGAGCCATCCATGGTCTTCAGTAATTAGTTTAATTACTTGTCTTAAATATTCTTTAGATGCGGCAGGATCTTCAGTAGGTACAGGAATTCCTCTTGTGAGTCTGATAATCTTAGAGTTTTCACCTCTAACATTCTTGTCCCAGACAAGCACATATGGCTTATTAGGTCTAACCACTCTCATAGTTGTGATATAGTCCCACATATGTATATGGTTAGAGACAGAGATAACTCCTTTGTCTATCACATCTTTATATTTCTTAAGGTTTTCTCTTCCCTTTATTCTTAAACCGAGTCTAATTCTATCAAGTGGGAAAACAATAGTATTTAATAATACTCTCATCCACCATTGACCTCTCTTCATCTTTTTAGAGTTATCAACGTATGGATACTTAGTATCAAATACTAACCCATTATTTTTTTTAACTTTTAAATAATGTTCCCCAGTATCCATTGGATATGGAAACTTATTAGTTTTTGGATCAAACATATGATTCTCCTTGTATATTTCTTATTTATTATACAATAATTATCAGTTTTCATTTTTATATTTAATTAATGTATAATATAAATTACATAGAAAATGATTGTATTTTCTATATATGGAGGATAAGTATGTTCTACGCAAATAAAGTAGGTGAATACTTTACTAACCTATGGGAAACTATTAAGAATTTCTTTACTAATAATGTTTGGAATATCGTTAAGTTTTTCTCTATCTTAGCAATTGGAATGATCATTATCTGGTCAATCATATTCACTCTTAAAAAAATATTCAAGGCGAAATCAATTGATAAACTAGCTTCTAGATTTATTATAGGAGTTATTAGATATACTCTTTGGTTAATATTAATATTAGTATTATTAATGAATATTGGAGTAGAAATCTCAGGTATTACCACTGCCTTTAGTGCTTTAGTACTTGCTCTAGGTATGGCACTCAAAGATAATGTATCTAATTTAGCTAATGGACTTATATTAATTGGTTCTAAGAAATATAAAAATGGTGACTATGTTATCTGCGGGGATGTAGAAGGTTCTATTCAAGAAATTAATTTCTTATTCACTACACTTAAAACTCCAGATGGTAAACAAATCTTAATGCCTAACTCTACAATGGTTAATTCACAAGTTACAAACTTAGGCGCATATCCATCAAGAAGAGTAACTTTAACATTTGGGGTTGCTTATGACAGTGATACTGAACTTGTTAAAAAGGTAATTCTTGATGTGATGAAGTCAGATAGTAGAATCTATGATGATCCAGAACCATTCTGTAAGCTTAAAACGCTTGAAGCATCATCAATTAACTTCTTCTGTCACTGTTGGTGTGATAATAGTGACTATTGGGATGTATATTACTACCTAATGGAAACTATCTTTAATGAATTTAAGAAGAATGGAATTAGTATTCCTTATCAACAACTTGAAATTAGAGAAAGAACTGACAAAGTCACAATGCCTTATATTGATACTGAAATTAAAGAAAAGACAGTAAAAAAATCAGCTCCAAAGAAACAAAAAACTATTCTTGAAAAGATAGAAAGCGGAGACTTTAAAGATATTAAAAAAGAAACAGATAATAAATCTAAAAAGACAAAAACTGAAAAGAAAGAAAAATAACGCGGTGCAAATATGCATCACGTTATTTTATTATTCATTAAATATTTTATTTATATGCCACCATTTTACTCATATTTAATATAGAGGTTATTTGTTCTTGGCTTAATTCTATAAGAGAGATATAAGTATGTATTTCATCATTTTTAATTATTTTAAAGCAAACCCAATTACCATAAAAATAAATATTAGGTCTATTAGTTGTACTTTTTGCAACCACTATATCAACATGTTCAAAATTGAACCTTTCAGTAAAATTACCAGAATTTACATTCGAATCAAAATTAGTAGCATTTGTCACTAATGAGTAAGGTAAATTTATAATTTCACTAAACAACTCAATAGTGGCATTATCATCTACCACATTAGGAGAGATAGAACTTAGTGCTTTATAAACAAACCATATTTCACTAATTTGGGATAAATCAATCAATTCATTTATTGACACAAAATCCACATCAATATTCACACACTCTTTCCATATAGAATTATCTTTTAGTTTGTTTGTAGTTTTAATAGATAATTTATTTAATTCTTTAACATTGATCCATCTTTTTTGCTGTTTAGATAACTTATCTATTTCTTCTCTAATATTCATTATTTCAAGAATAGATTCTCTATTATCTTGTATATTAGTTAGTTCTTCTATTTGATTATTAATAGAAACAACTTCAGGATCATTTTTAGTGCATCCTATTAGTGATATTGATAAAACTAATAATAAAAGCAAAGTAATTATTCTCTTTTTCATTATGTAATCCTCCTTCTCCTATTATAAATATTCAAGAAGTTGTTTCTTCTTTTCTAAATATGAAACAATATTTTCTTTTTTAATATCATCAGTAATAAATACAAGTTTACCTTCTAGATATGCGTGCCAGTCTTCATCAGCAAGAACAATTATTCCATTAGGTAACATTAAGCTTCCATTGATTGTGTGAGGTAACAAATCATTCTTTCCATAGAAAGGGGTATAGGCACTAGCAGGTCCACCACAAATCATACATGTGTATAATTTTGGCGGTTTTTTCGTATTAAAATCATTTATAGATACAACGTGTGTCGCTGGATTAGGTCCACACAGTGTGCACATTTCATCATGAAAAGTTAGATCTCTCCAAACATATGAATTAAAGTTATGATAGTGTTGGCAATTAATTGTTGTAGTTATTATTCCATAACTATTAGAATTAGTATAACAAACTCGTAAATAATACATTCCAGGGCTCAAATATTTAGAAAATGATTTAGTATATACATCGCCATCATATTCACTAGTTAAAGAAGTAGTGAGTTGTTGCATATGAATATCATATAATTTCATATATGGCATACTATTTGATGATACGGAGAACACATAATCAAGAGAACTAGATACATTTAATTGATACAGCGCATAATTTTGCATAATCGAAGCATTTTCTGGGACAGATAGTGTTTTTGTAATGGTTATAGTAGTGTTTGTGACTGGATTAGATAATGTTGCATTATCAATAACTCGTGGGCGAAAGACTGTTGCATATTGAAAACCATATTCACTAGTAATGTAATAACATCTATCAGCTGTATGGCCATATAGACCATATGCTCCCCATTTAGAAATTAAATTAATATATTGATAAGAAGATACATCTTGCAAATCAAAATCATCAGTAAAGTCTACTACAATAGCCGAATGGCTAATATAATATTGGTAATATGGTTGATTGTTATTGTCATATGATAATATACCCGCTACATAACAAAAAATATCTCCTGGCCTCACATCAGTCACTTCTTCATAACTATAATCCCAAAAATAATTATTTGGGTAATTAATCCATCGCTGATTTGTTGAACAATTTTGACTATACCAGGCATAAGAATGACAATTAAAATCAAAAGTTGCAGGATAATAATAAGAAACATTTAATTCAGGATAATCATTAACAATTTCGCTATGAAGTTGAGACAAAACAGTTTCTGGAAAAGGATATGCAAACATTCTATATGCATACTGAACAACGGAACCATTTGGTGTGAACACATCAAACATTTGAGATTGTGAATATAAATAACCATTTATATCAACGTCCCTGACAATATTTTGAAGCATTTTTATCTTTTCAATTCTCGTATGCTTTGTTTCTTGCTTTAATAAACAATTAATGCAACTTTCTACATCGCTTTTATCTTTAAGTATTAAATAATATGGATTATTTTGTTTAAAAATAGTAATTGCTTTTTCTAAGTCACTAAAAAGAAACAATTTATATATTTCTTTATCAACTATTTTATTAATCAATTCTTCGGTGGTCCACAAAGACACTATTTCTTTATCATTTATATCGGTTTCACACAACTTGATTTCTTCTTGAATCTCATCAGCTTTAACAACCGTCCTATAATCTATTAATAATAGTAAAAACACAAAAACTACTGCAAAAATTATTTTTTTCATTTAATTCTCCTTGTATAGTGGTTTAGTACTGCTTTACTACAATTTCAAAATAGCATAATAATTAATAAAATAAAATCAATAAATGAAATTTGCTTAATATTCTATATATAACTTGAACGCATTAATGCTATCATTATATTGATAGGAGGATCTAAATGAAAACCTGGGAAGACTTTAAGAAAAATGCAAAAAAACTAAACACTACTGCTAATAATGATCTTGAAGAGATTGAAATCATTGTCGGTATTGTAAATGCAATTATAGCTAAGAGAAATGAACTAGGTTATTCACAAAGAAACCTTGCTACAATCTGCGGACTACCACAATCTTCTGTTGCTAGAATTGAATCATTCACAGTTAAACCAAATATTGAAACATTAATTAAAATAATGAAACCGCTTGGTTTAACATTAACTGTTACAACTATATAAAAGAAAAATAGAATCCCGGGGGAAGGGATTCTATTTCTTTAATCACACTATTTTATTTGAATTGATACATTGCCTGTATCTGTATCAATCTTACATAAGCCGCCAGTAGTTGATGTAGGAACATTTACTTTACCTGTGTCAGTTCTAACCTGGAAGATTTTTGGTGAAAGAAGTGTACCTGTAACATCACCTGTGCCAACTTCAATAGTTATTCTTTGTGCATCACAATCTTCAAATTTGATGTCACCTGTAGAAGTATCAATATCCATTTCTTCTTCTACAATTACATTTTTAAGAATTACTTTACCAGTTGATGAATCATGAATATAATTCTTAGCAGTAACGTTTTCAAATTGAGTTCTACCTGTAGATAAATCTAATTTAATAGTTTCACTAACTGTAATATCATTTAAGAATACATGTCCAGTTGATGCTTTAATATTAATATTTTTAGCTGACATATTAGATAAATTAGTATGGCCTGTAGATGCATCAATCTTTAATGTATTTGATACATTTGAACTAATATATGTATCACCAGTGCTTAAATCAATATCAATACTATTAAATGAGAAGTCATGAGGAATTCTGATATCACCAGTTGATGAATCAATCTTAAGATCTCCATATGCCTTAGCTGGTAAATAGATTACAGCTTTCATAAATCCTAAATTGAATGAGAAAATCTTTTCATACCATTCTCTTGTATCTTTTTGGATAACGTTAAGAGTATCATTTTCAACTTTAACTTCATGAGCTAATTTTTCAGCTTCTTTTAAAACAACTTTAACCTTTGAATCTTCAGATACTTTAAATTCAACATCAGTAATTGTTGTATTAATATTTATATTTGTAAATTCTGCTTCAACATTTTCTGTTCTATCTATTTGAGTGGTATGGATTTTAGCTTTTGAGAAGCTAACACCAAACATAATACCACCTACAACTAATAACATAATTCCGATAACGAGTAATGCGACTAAACCTTTTTTCATTATGCTCTACCTCCATTTTTAATAAAGCTCTTTTTTATTCCAGTAGCTATAGCTTTAGATAATCTAATTGATAATTTTGTTGCACCGATACATACAAAGATGAATAGGAATGCTGCACCTAATGAGAGAAGTGCTGCACCAAGCATCCAGATAGCAGGATTTGAATTAGCTAAATATACAAAGAATGTAGCTATTCCTGCAACACCTGCTGCAATTAATGCTGCTTCTACTGCATAAGTTACTATTACAAGTACCCATTCAAGGATGTATCCTACAAGACATAGTGTAAAGAATGTAACTAGTAGTGGGAACCATAGAGGGAATCCTAAAACTAGTAATACAATCTCAAGTGCAGTAAGTGATCTTTTAGGTCTATATCTTTCTTTAATAACTGTTTTGAATGGAGTGTCTTTTGCAATTTCACTAACTACGCTATCAACACTTCCAATTTCAATAATAGCTTGATCTTCTGTTTTGCCTTCATCAATCATATCATTGATCATTTCTTCATAGAAACTAACACGATTTTCTATTTCATCTTGAGGAAGACCTCTTAATTGTCTTCTAAGTTCATTTAAAAATTCTTGTTTCTTCATTTCAAATCTGCCTCCACAATAAATGCATAAATACTCATCATCTCTTTCCATTCATTCTTAAATTCTTCTAAACGCTGAAGACCTGCGGGTGTGATGTGGTAATACTTTCTAAGTCTACCTTCAAATTCCACAGACTTAACCACAAGCATCTTAGAATCTTCTAGTCTTTTAAGGATTGTATAAAGAGTTGATTCAGATAACTCTATAACCGGTTTTAAATCTTTGATTATCTTATAGCCATATGAGTTTTCATTCTTAATAGCGGCTAGGACACAAACATCTAAAACACCTCTTCTTAGTTGGGCATCCATACTATACCTCCATTTACGGAATACATCATATCACGAGGTATATAACTATGTCAACAAAAAAAGTAAAAAATTTTTAAAGAATTAAAATAAAAAACCTTAAGTTCTATTACTTAAGGTCTTTTAAAATTTTATTAACAATCTCTTCTAATTCTTTAGGGTTTTCTATGTCTATTAAATACATGGATTTAGCCCCTGGATAAGGCGTTTCTTCTTTAAACTCATAATCTATTATTGAGTTTACTTTCTTTACTAAAAATCTATTATCATATATTCCACCAAAGATTATTCCATCTTTATATAGAATATACTCGCCCATCATCTTTTTATATGAAATTCCATCTACTTCTCTTAAAAGTTCTAATACATATTCTAAATAATCTTGTGTACTCATATAACTCCATAATTCTATATTTTACTTGTATCAATGTTTTCAGTTTTTAAATCTCTATACATTCTCATTGATTTCGCAGTAAACTTAAGGACACAGTAATCAGGATCAGTAACACCTTCTTTATAATACATAGTGTCTCCTTTTCTCCAGATCATATTTTTACTTTCTTGGTCTTCAAGTACTTCCATAGTACCAACCATCATTATTCCAGTATAGACAAATAATCCTTTTCTATAGAAATAGATAGATGCTTTTGGATTATTCCTATATTGTTTTACTCTTAATGATGATGTGTTTGTTGTGAAATAGAAAGTAAGTCCTTCTCTTTTTCTTGGAGGAAGCATTGCCTTCATATTTGGAAATCCATTTTCATCGATAGAAGCGATGAAAGCTACTTTTCTTGAGTCGATAAATTTTAATATATTCTTTGTATTCATGCCGTTATGATATCACACATATACATAAAACAGCAATAAAAAAGACCTTAAGTATTAACTCAAGGTCGTTTTTACTTTCCATTATAAATGGTGGCTCAGGGCGGGATCGAACCGCCGACACATGGATTTTCAGTCCATTGCTCTACCAACTGAGCTACCGAGCCTCAGATGGCGGTCCCGACGAGACTTGAACTCGCGATCTCCAGTGTGACAGACTGACATGTTAACCAACTACACCACAGGACCATTATCTTTATTATTTACTTGGTTGCGAGGGTAGGATTTGAACCTACGACCTCCGGGTTATGAGCCCGACAAGCTACCAGACTGCTCTACCTCGCGATATGGCGGAGAAAGAGGGATTCGAACCCCCGCGGGCTTTGACACCCCTATCGGTTTTCAAGACCGAACCCTTCAACCACTTGGGTATTTCTCCATAAGATTTATTTCAATTTGTGGTGGACCCACAAGGACTCGAACCTTGGACCGTCCGGTTATGAGCCGGATGCTCTAACCAACTGAGCTATGGGTCCATCTGGTGGCGAGAGGGGGTGTCGAACCCTCAACCTTGCGGGTATGAACCGCACGCTCTAGCCAATTGAGCTATCTCGCCAAGGCTAGGTTTTTGTAAAGAATGGTGGAGCATAACGGGATCGAACCGATGACCTCCTGCTTGCAAGGCAGGCGCTCTCCCAGCTGAGCTAATGCCCCAATTATTTGGTACCCAAGGCCGGGGTCGAACCGGCACGTCCTCTTCAGACAAAGGATTTTAAGTCCTTCGCGTCTACCAATTCCGCCACTCAGGCATCAAATTAAGATGGTGACCCGTAGGCGGTTCGAACGCCCGACCCCTTGATTAAAAGTCAAGTGCTCTACCAACTGAGCTAACGGGTCGTATATTTTAAAATGGTGCCGAAAGTAGGAATCGAACCCACAACCTACTGATTACAAGTCAGTTGCTCTACCAATTGCGCTATTTCGGCATCATTCTGGTGGAGGATGACGGGCTCGAACCGCCGACCCTCTGCTTGTAAGGCAGATGCTCTCCCAGCTGAGCTAATCCTCCAATGTACACGGGTTATTTTTAATGGTGGGCCTTGGTGGACTTGAACCACCGACCTCTTCCTTATCAGAGAAGCGCTCTAACCAACTGAGCTAAAGGCCCGTTGCACGTCTCTTAAACCGCGCTTTATTATTTTACATTAAGTAAAAAGTGATGTCAACACCTTTTTACTCACATTTTACAATCTTTTTAATAGATTGCCTTAATTTTAGCCTATCTATTGTTATTTTATGACCGCAATTTAGGCATTCTATCTCAGTGTCTATACCACTTTTTAATACTTTAAATTTATTTGAACCGCATGGGTGTTTTTTATTAAGAATATAAATATCACCCTCTTTTATTCTAAAATCTTTATCCATATTATTTGTGTATAGGTTTAGGGAACCCCTTTGGTGTCTTACCGATTTTCTTTATAAGTATTAATTCATAGTTTCTATCTAATACTTTATAAGGAATGATTTTATCTACCTTAGAATTTAATTTATTAAGAAGAGATTTAGCTTCTTCTAATTCTTCTTGTCCCTTATTTTCTCCCTTCATAATAATTAGTGTTCCATTAATCTTTAAGAATGGAATAGTAAACGGAAGAAGTTCTTTTACACTAGCTACTGCTCTTAGTGTTACATAATCATATGTATCAAATTCTTTAAAATCTTCCGCTCTTAAGTGATTAATTCTAATATTATTTAAATGAAGTTTTTCTATTTCTTCTTTCACAAACATTACTTTTTTGTTTGTGGCTTCAATCATTGTAATATCTAAGTCATTAAATACTATCTTGAGTGGAATTGATGGAAAACCTGGACCACATCCTATATCTAATAATTTAGTATTATAATTTTCAATTCCTTTAGATACCATTAATGAATCATAGAAATGAAGATAATAAGCATCTTTTTCTGAAACAATTCTTGTAAGATTAGTTATTTTATTTCTTTCAACTAAATCATTAAAGAATTCATCAAAAGATGAAATCATATCATTATTAAGTTCGATACCTTGTGTTTTTAAATCTTCGATGAATTCTTTAATCATAATTATTCCTTAGTTTTACTTCTTAAATATATTATTAGTATATTAATATCTGATGGGTTTACACCACTAATACGAGATGCTTGACCAATTGTTTCTGGTTTTACTTCTTTTAGCTTTTCTTTAGCTTCAGATGCAATATTTACAATACTGTCATAATCAATGTCTGGCCAAATCTTAATATTCTCAAGCTTTCTTAATTCTTCAGCTTGTTTTAATGATTTCTTAATATATCCTTCATATTTAATAGATATTTCAAATTCATTAATATATTTTTCATCTAGTAAAGGTTCAATACCTTTAACATATAATACCTTCTTATAATCATAATCAGGTCTTTTGAGTAAATCAAATAAAGATGTTTTAACTGATACATGTGATACACCTAGTTCATCACATCTATCACTTTCTTCTTTTGTATTAGTAACATAATTATTTTCAAGTCTTACTCTTTCTTCTTCCATTAATGCAGTTCTCTTTAAGAACTCATTATAATCTTCATCAGATACAAGTCCAATTTCATGACCAATAGGTAGAAGTCTTGTCTCCGCGTTATCATCTCTTAAGAGTAATCTATATTCAGCACGAGATGTGAGCATTCTATAAGGGTCTTGAACACCTTTAGTAACAAGGTCATCAGCAAGTACACCAATATAGGCTTCATCTCTTTTTAAAATAATAGGTTCTTTATTATCAAGTTTTCTTGCGGCATTAATACCAGCCATTAAACCTTGGGCTGCGGCTTCTTCATAACCTGAAGTACCGTTAATTTGTCCCGCAGTAAAGAGCCCATCAATAATCTTTGATTCAAAGCTTCTTCTCATTTGAAGCGGATCAATCGCATCATATTCAATTGCGTATGCATATTCAATAAATTCTGCGTGTTCAAATCCTGGAAGAGATCTAACCATTAATTCTTGAACATCTTTAGGCATAGAAGTTGAGAAACCTTGAAGATACATCTTATGTGAACCAAGTGAGACTGGTTCTACAAATATTTGATGAGCTTCTTTTTCACTAAATCTAACATACTTAGATTCAATAGATGGGCAATATCTAGGACCAATACCTGTGATTTCACCAGTCATAGTTGGAGCTTCATCTAGATGTTCAAAGACGATATCTTTAGTTTCTTTAGATGTATGAATGAGGTAGCATGGTACTTGATCTTCAAGTTTTACAAACTTTGTTGTTTTTCTTGAGAATCCGCGCTTTTCTTGGTCGCCAGGTTGAACTATCATTTGGCTGAAGTCAATTGATGAATCAAGAATTCTTGGAGGTGTACCAGTTTTAAGTCTTAGAATCTTAAATCCTAATTCTTTTAAGTTGTTTGATAAAGATGAATAAGTCTTTTGTCCTTCAGGACCAGATACTTCACCTTTAAGACCCATATAAATCATAGAGTTAAGATAAGTACCAGTAGTTAATACTACAACATCTCCATCAATAAACTCACCATCTTCTGTCTCAATACCTTTAACCTTATTATTCTCAGTTAATAATCTTTTAACATAAGCTTCTTTTAAAGTTAAGTTGGGTGTAGATTCAATAACCTTAAGCATCTCTTCATGATATCTATATTTATCTGATTGAGCACGAAGTGCTTGTACCGCAGGTCCATTAGATGAATTTAAAAGACGCATTTGAATATAAGTCTTATCTGCGTTAACACCCATCTCACCACCTAAGGCATCAATCTCACGAACGAGGATTCCTTTCGCAGGTCCACCAATTGATGGATTGCAAGGCATAGATGCGACATAATCTTTATTTCCAGTTATTAAAATTGTCTTCTTATTTAGTCTTGCGAGAGCTAGTGCAGCTTCACATCCAGCATGGCCCGCGCCGACAACGATAGCGTCATATTTCATTTTTTCACCTACTAAATAATACCACCAAATCGCAATAATTAAAAATTATTGTGATAAGAAAAGTATTTTTTATATTATAATCTTTTTAGGAAGGTACTTATTTATGGCAAATAAAATTTTAATTATTGAAGATGAATCAAGATATGCGTATATCTTAGAAAAATATTATTCAAACGATGGTTTTGAAGTAAAGGTAGCATTCGACGGACTACAAGGTTTTAATATTTTTAAAGAATTTTTACCTGACATCGTAGTTCTTGACATTATGCTTCCAGGACTTGATGGATATGAAGTAGCTAGAAGAATTAGACAAGAACACGACACTCCAATAATTATGATGAGTGCGCTATCTGAAGAACAAGATATCCTTAAAGGATATACTCTTCAAATAGATGACTATATTACTAAACCATTTAGAATTCCTATTCTTCTTGCGAAGACTAGAAACTTACTTGAAAGAAGAAAATCTCTTAAAGAAAGAGGTGGAGAAGAAATTCTTCAAGTTGGTAAAGTTAAACTCATTAGAAATAATCTTGAATGCTACATTGATGATCAATTAATTAAATTAACTAAAACTGAATTCAAGCTTCTTGAATACTTAATGCTTAACGCTGGTAAGACTTGCACAAGAGAACAATTAATTCTTATCCTTTGGGGAGACAAAGGTATTGAAAATAGAATTATTGATACTTACGTTAAGAGTTTAAGAAAAATGCTTGGAGATAACGCAACTATCACAACTATATTTGGTATAGGATATAAATTTGAAAAAGAATAAAAACGAAAAATCGAGAGGTGGTTTTTATAATATGTCTTTCCAGGCACAACTCTTCTCGATTGTTTTAATTGTACTTGTATCTTTCATAATCATAGAGTATTTAGTAATTAACTACTCTTTTAAAGGACGATATGTAAATACTGAGATTAATAAATATCACTCAGAAGTATCGTCTTTTCTTGATGAATTTAATGAAAAATACAAAAACAATCAAAACATCTTAGTGGATGAGGAACAGTTCACTAATGAAACTGGTGGATATATTATCTTCCTCGATACTTCTTCTGGTTCTTATAAGGTTAAGGAATCTAAATATACTACTTATGAAGTAGATTTTATGGTAGGTACTGATAAAATCACTGCCCACATCCCATCTTTCTCAATAGATATTAGAAAAGATGACATTATAAGTGCTTGGCTTAAAGAGGAAGAAAATAGATATATCTTTGAAAAACTAACTATTAATGGTGTTTCAGTTATCTCAAATAATAATCTTAAAGAAGATTATATTGTAGTAGATAGTGCTACTATTGATGAAGTTAGAAAACCTAATAACTTAAACTATCTATATGAGAAGATGGATATTGTTCAAAATGGTATAGACACAATCAGTAAGAATATGTCATATCTAAAGAGCTTTAAAGCTCAAGCTCCATCACCATATTCAAGTGCTTATTACTATCTAGACCAAACTAATGCAATTCTTTAGAGTATTTATACTCCGCGATCTTTAAAAGAAGCTGGAGTTGAAGAAATAGTTCTTGCGATCTTCCCAATGGTTAGAACTCAATCAATTCTTTCAACTATTTCTTCTTACTATGGATATATCGTCTTAGTTTCTGTAGTATTCGCAGTATTAATTGCCTTATATATTGCCCGTTCATTCTCAAATCCTATTAAAAATATTGAAAGAGAAATGATTAATCTGGGTAATAGTAAATATAAATTATCTAATTATAAATTTAAAAACAGAGAATTAATTTCTCTTCAAACCACACTAAACCAAATTAAAACTGATACAAAATTAAAAGTTGAATCAATTGAAAATCAAAAATACGCTTTAGAAAAATTAAATGATGAACTTAAAAAGGAATCAGATTTAAGAAGTACATTTATCGCAAGATTATCTCATGAGCTTAAAACACCTCTTATGGTTATAAGCGCTACCGCTGAAGCTTTAGAGGATGGAATAATTAAGGAAGATGAGATAGACGCAAGTTATCAAACAATTCTTGACGAAGTAGATAAAGCCACTACTATTATTAAAGATATTATTAATACATATAAGAATACTTCTACTAATAAAGACTCAGGTCTTAAAATGGTTAGATTTAATCTTAATGAGTTAGTAGATGAAATACTTTCAAGTCTTGAACCTTTATATGAAAAGAAAAGATTCACTATGGCTAAAAAGTATGATTCAACTGTCTATATAAGCGCAGATAAAGGAATGATTAAAGAAGTTGTCTCTAACTATTTAACTAATGCGTTTAAATACACAGATGAAGGCGGAAAGATAGAAATCAATATTCAAGAATTAAATGACTGTTTCAGATTTGAAGTTAAAAACTACGGATCATTTATCAGTGAAGAAAACTTAAACAAGATTTGGCTTCCATTCTTTAGAGAAAAGGAAGACGTTGATAAATCATCTACTGGAATGGGATTATATTTAGTTAAAGAAATCCTAGAGAAACATTCATTTAATTATGGAGTAACTAATTTTGATGAAGGTGTTGTATCCTTCTTTGAAGTAAAAAAATAGAAGCAAACTTTAGAGGTTTGCTTCTTTTTTATTTCTTATATGTTTAATAAAGTAATCAAGTTGTGGGAAGAGCGCTGTAGTAATTAGCTCAACACTTAATAAATAGATATGAGTCATTGCGTGATGTTCTCCTGGTTCTATTAATAGTAATACCGAGAATACTGTAAGAACAATTGATTCAATAATACTTAATATTCCTACTACTTTCTTTTCTTTAAACTCAATAACTATTTCTTCTATTTCTTTTACTTCTCTTAAGATTGCCCAAATAGCCCAAATGACACAAATATTGTCATATTCTTCGATTAAGAATGCGGTAATAATACCAAGAAGTATTTCAGTGGCACCCCAAGTGAGTGAATATATATCACTTACTCCTTTCTTTTCTACGATATAAACTATTACCTTTTCAATACCATACATCATCATTAAAGAACCAACTAGATATCCAACTTCTCTAACAAGAGATTCTCTAAATACAACAACGAGTATCGCAAGAAGTATATAAACAATAGTTTTTATTAGCTTCCAGATGTTTAACTTTTCTTTCATAAATTCACCTTTTATTATCTAATAATATTATTTAAAGAAACTACAGATAAAATCAACTATAAACTTCCATGTTTTTGGATAATGTTCAAGTATTAAGTTTCTAATACTTTCTTTTGTATAACTAGTAGGAGTTATATGGCCTTTGGTTTGATAACCAATGGCTATATTACCTTGGGCATATCCGCCTACTGCGACAAACTTACCTAAAGAAAGTCCTCCTATTGAATATAGTCCACAAGACATTCCACCTAAAGCGAGTAAGCCTAAAGCAAGACCACCTACAGCAAATGGAGCAATCGCAATACCGCCTACACTCATAAGAAGCGCAATCGCAAGTCCTGAGACAGATAAGAGTCCTACTCCAACTCCACCAAGTGCGAATAAGCCAAAGGCAAGACCACCTACAGCGAATACACCAACTGCCTTACCACCTATCGCAATTACGCCTTTAGCGTCATTGCCTATAGCGATAAAGCCACGAGCTTTCTTTCCTTTTCCAACATTAATATGAATAAATGGCATTGAGCCTATAGTCTTTTCGCTCTTATATTCATATCCTAAATAGAATACTTTGTTTTTAGAATTAACGTACTTTTTATTTCCTATTAATTCATCAACACTAATCTTATAGAAATCAGAAATGAGTAATAGTTCTTCTATAGTTGGTTCTACAACTCCTTCTTCCCAAGATTCTAAAGCATCTACAGATACATTTAATTTATTAGATACGTCTTCTAAACTTAACTTATTGTATTCTCTAAGATAAGCGATTCTTTCATTTAATTTCATTTTTATCACCTATTTAACTTGTTATTTATATATCTAATTATATTATACAAACAAATAAAAATCTCCTATCAAGTATCCTATCTCACAAGCATCTAACCTTAGGGCTGCTTCGATCAAGACCTGACCCAATTCGCTTAAAGTACTTTGAAATAGGATACTTCATAGGAGATTATCTTAATTCCTTAAAGAATTCCTTTAGAAGAGATTCACACTCTTCTTTTTCTATATTACCACATACTTCAACTTTTGAACCCAAAGATTTATTAAAAATATCTAAAGTAGATATTGCACCTCTTTTAGGATCTACAGTTCCATAGACCAATCTTTTAATGTGTGATTCCATAATTGCGTAGGCACACATTGGGCATGGTTCAAGTGTTACATATATGGTCGCATTATCTAATATTCTTTGGTTTAATTCTTTTTCCAAAGATAGAATTGCGTTAATTTCTGCGTGTGATGTCACTAGATTGTCTTTAATCCTTGTATTTCTTCCTCTAGCGACTATTTTATTATCTATTACTATAACTGCGCCTACTGGAACTTCTCTTTCTTTGTAGGCAAGTTTAGCCTCTTTAATGGCTTCAGCCATAAAGAGCTTATCTAAATCATTATTCATATTTATTTACTTTACCAGGAACTTCATGACATTCATGGCATCTAGCTTCATATGATTCAGCAGCACCAACAAGAACAATTGGTTCATCATAATTAGCAGGTTTACCGTCTACGAGTCTTTGTGTACAATATGCGTCTTTACCACACTTAACGCAGATAGCACTTAATTTAGTTACTTGATCCGCAACCGCAAGGACTCTAGGCATATTTCCAAATGGTTCATCTCTAAAGTCTTTATCAAGGCCAGATAGAATTACTCTTTTACCATCATTTCTAAACTTGATGATTACATCTACAGCCTCATCACCTAAGAATTGGAATTCATCAATAACTACTGCATCAGTATCATCTTTCACATATTCAAACATTTCTTTCGCTTCTTTAATTACTACTGACAAAGCTTTATTCTTATTATGTGAAACAATATAAGACTTTTCATATCTATCATCTATCATAGGCTTAAAAAGTACTACATTCTTTTTCGCGTATTCTAAACGTCTAGTTCTTCTTAATAATTCTTCTGTCTTTCCCGCAAACATTGGTCCGCAAATAACTTCAATAGTTCCCATAAGTATCTCCTTATCTTATTATAAAACGAAAGCCCGAAATTCATCGGGCTTTTTCGTTTTATTACTATTTCTTTTCGTTTTCGTTTTTGATACCGTATCTCTTGTTGAATTTATCAACTCTACCAGCAGAAACAGTGAATGCTTGTTTTCCAGTATAGAAAGCGTGGCAGTTAGAACATGTATCAACTTTGATTTCTGGTTTAGTAGAACCAGTTTTGAAAGTATTTCCACAAGTTACGCAAGTAACTGTTGCTTCATAATACTTAGGATGGATTCCGTTTTTCATATCTTTTTAACTCCTTCTACCATGGTACTCTAGGCACCATAGAAAGTTCGTGCGAAATTATTGTATCAAAGAAGAGATTTTATTGCAAGTATTAATTTTCATTAATAGCGTCTTCAGTTTCTTCTTCTTTAGTTTCAATAACAACTTCTTCAGTAGATTCTTTCTTTTCCATTCTTTTCTTGGTTCTTTTAAATACAAATCCAAGCATGAAATAGAATGGAGGAATCATAATAACTGATGCGACTAAGTTCGCAATAGTTGTGATGGTCTCTTGAGATAAACTTGTATTCTTTAGGATTAATGTGAAAAGTAACCCAAACGCCCAAGTGAGTACCCAAGTTAGTCCATATCTTAAAGCGAATGAGAGAACTGCCTCTAAGAATGTTTGTGCATCTTTCTTATCTTGGTTATATGTGAAGTGGGCATTCGCAAAATAACTAAAGAGTGATGCGAGTACATAAGCTACAAAAGTAGCTACGCCAGTGCTCCAAACATATAGCGCATCACCCGCAGGGATTTCTCTACCCGCAATCCAAGTAAATGCCTTAGAAACAAACCACACAAAGAATGTATTAATAAGGGTATTGATTACTCCAATAATCACAAATGAAAGGAATGATTTATTGAAGAATTTAGCCTTTATCCATTTAAAGAACTTACTCATCTAAAGATGTTTCTCCTACAAAATATATAGGTCTTCTCATAGCTTCTCTTCTAGTTGAATAAAGAACAAACATCATCCAATATAAAACAATATTTGTAAGCATAAAGAAGAATGGAACAATAAGCATAATTAAGAATGATTCAAGTCCAATCACATTAAAACAGAATAAGAATATAGAAGCTATGCTTGTGAGGAACGAAAGCCATGCGACCATCTTAGGAACTAAAAGGAATACATTTGAGAATTGATTCAATCCATTAATTCCATATTTATATAGTTTCTTTAAATTCCATTTTGTTTTACCGATTTCTCTTTGAACAAAATCAAATTCTAAACAATACTTTTTAAATCCTACATAAGAGAATATACCTCTTGTGAAACGATATCTATCAGGCATATCAAGGAATGCCTTAACAACATCTTTATCAATAAGCATATAGTCTTTAGAAGATTGTTCTAGTGGGACATCACTATATTTATTGAATACACTATAAAACATTCTAGCGGTAACTTTCTTTAAGAATGAATCACCTTTTCTGTTTCTTTGTCTTGTGTATACAATCTTATATCCTTCACTATACTTTTCAAGCATATCTTTAATTAAGTATGGTGGATGTTGTAAATCCGCATCCATCATAATAACTGCGTCTTGATCTAGCGATGCTTTAAGACCTGCTTCTAAGGCTGCTTCTTTTCCTGAGTTTCTAGATAATGAGATATAGTGAACTCTATTATCTTTCTTTCTTAATTCTTTTATTTCATTTAAAGTATTATCTTTTGAACCATCATCAATAAATAGATATCTAGATTCATATTTACCATTATCTAGAAATGGTTCAACTGCTTCATAGAAAGGATTAATACATCCTTCTTCATTAAATGCTGGAACTAGAATTGTTAGTTTCTTCATTTCTCTTTCCTCCACGTTTTCTCTTTATTATTATATAAGACATTAATGATATTACATATAACATCACAGTACTTAAACTTATCACAAGACCTACTCTAAATCCCATAGGAACGAACTTAAGCACAATCTTGTTTGAATCAATATTCTTAGGAACTATGAGTCCAATAAATCCACCATCTACACTGATGATTTCTTTAACGTTTCCTTCTACTAATTTCCATTCGCTAGAATACGCAGTTGGAACCATTATTATTTCATATCCATCTTCTTTTGAAATTCTCTCATATGAGACAGTGATATTTGAACCCTTAACCTTTACTGATTTATTAATATATTCATCAGTGTAAGGTTCAGATATATCAAATGATGAGACAGTAATAGATGGATTATAATCTGAATCAGTCATAGAACCTTTAGATATATAGATATATTTAATAGATTTATCTACTCTAAATTCAGTTGAAATATAACCAAATGTGCCATCACTATATTCCGCAACTATATGAGATAAGCCTAACTTTTCATCAGATGATGTGATATTTACCATCTTATTGCTTTCTAGAGTTACTTTGAATCTAAAGAACGCAGATAAAGATGTTTCTTCACATTCTTCATAATTCTCATAAGCTACTAAATTTTTACTTTCATTAAATATAGCTTCAACTACAAATGATAAATAATTACTAATATATTTATCTTTTTCAATTCCGATATATTTAACTTTTGGAGCGTTATTTCCGTTCGCTTTAACGATATTTACTCCATCACCATTAATAGATGCATCTTTATTATCCCATCCATAGACAGGGATATGAATAGTACTACCATTCATGCTTCTTATATTAGATTCTTGAAGATAATAGATAGTACCGTTATCAAATTCAAGATACATTCCATTGTTTGCGATTAAGTCTTCTACATTATAAATATTGTATAAGTTAATCGCATAGCTTCTTGTGTCAATTGAATTAGCTAAATCAATATCGAATACTTTATAATAAATATCACCCATTTTCTTTGTTTCATATTCTTCTTTCACAGACACTTTTGAACCAAATGATTTATTCTGTGATTTATCTATATAATTAATAGCGTTTTCTGATTCTTTACCTAAGTATGAACCAATTACATCATAGAATTCTTCTTCAACTATTCCATATTTATTTAGAAAGTTCATTCTAGATAATTTATTAATCTTACTCTTAATTGAATTAAAGCTATCAAGAGTAATAAACTCATCATATACTAAGAATTCTTCATAGTCTTTAAATTCTAATACTATATAATTATCGTCTCTATATATTTCAGTAAACATATACGGATCGAAATTATTAAATGATGAATCAACAGAGGCAACTACATATTTATATCCTAATAATACATTTAAATAATATGAATATACATTTAAAGCTTCTTTATTAGCTTGACCTTCGTCTCTCTTATCTAATATTATTCCTGCGACATTATCAGTTGATGCGTTAATAAATGAATGGAAGATTGATTGGTTTGTGCCTTTATCATTAAAAAATCTAGCTAGGTTTTCTCTTTCAAGGTTTGAAATTGATGGATCTACATATACTCTATATAAATCATCTTTAGGAGTGTTAGCTTTCACAATCTTAGCTACTTCTCTTGTCTTTTTATAAGTTCCTTCTTCTCCATAGTTAACAACAGGAGCACCAAAAGATAGACAAGCACTAAAGATAAATTCAAATGCAATTAAACCAATAAGTAATTTCTTCTTATTGCATTTAACGAAATATACAAGTAGGATTAATACCGCTAAAGTAATAAATGTCATATATTGGTTCGCAATTAATGAATCTCTATCATATAAAGGAGATGAACCAACATATCTAGTATCAAAAATTTCTATTCCGCCAAGTTTATTAAAGTAACTTAAAAGAGTTAATCCAAGTACTAGGAATACCCCAATAAAAGCTGCGCCTATAATAGGGAATGCGATTAATTTAAACTTCTTGGATTTATCTTTAAATACTCCAAAAAGAATTACCATTATAGCGAGCGCAACAACAAGATAAATCGCTGATTCAAGCGCTCTTTTTTCAAATAACATTAATTCTTCACTAAAGTTATTCTTAACTGCGATATTAGTTAAATTCTCATAGTGATGGAAGATAGATATAAACGCAAAGTACATTAATATGACTAAGGCTATAATCGTCTTTTTAAAGTTCATTCCTTTAAGATCTGTCTCATTAAGTGCGTGAGATGCGATTAAAAGGAGTGGAATAGTTACGACATTTACCCATCTTGTGTAAAGGACAGAAAGGTTCGCACTAAAGATATATGAGAAGAATGGTAGTGACATAAATATAATCATTACCACATACATCCACTTATAAACCTTACTCTTATAATCATGCAAGAATAATACATAAGTTGAAAGGAATATTCCAGTGCCTGTGATGTATAGGGATGCATGTTCTAGGAAATAACTTTCAAGATATCCATAGAAAGCTGATGGATATGATGGAACGAATATGCTTCCAGCGATTCTATATAGCACTTCTTTATTGAAGAACGCAGGATAATAAGTAACTCCATCAATAGTTCTTTCTTTGCTTAAGATATGGAATGCATATCTGATTCCTACAAATGAATCTCTATACATATAGGCATTCTTAAGAAGTGATACTCTTGGATTGAATAAGAGTTTAATAAATTCACCAATTGATTTAAATAATTCGATTGGAAGTTTAAGGTAATTCTTAAACATCATAATCAATGATTTTAAAGATGATCCTTCTTCTACTACGCTTCTAGTTGTGGACTTTAAGATATATAAAGTACTTGGAAGGAATATAACCATCGAGAAAAATAATCCCAGTATTATAAGTCCAACATAGATTAGTGTTTTATAGATAACTTTATACCAAACCTCTTTATCAAGGATAAGCATAAACAAAATTGAGAATGCCATAAACGCAAATACTGTATAAGCTAAATAGTAATTGTATAAAACGACTACTGATGTATAAAGAGGTACAAAATACCATTTACCTTTCTTAAACCAGTACGCAATATTTAGTGACATTGGAAGATAGAATGCGAGCGATGTGAATGATGAGAAACATGAGAAACATGTAATACCACTTGATGAGAAGAATAATATTCCCATTAAGTGAACCCACTTAGGTTTCATTCCCTTATATGAAAGATAAAGCATAAATGCCATAGAACCGAGTGTAAGCTTTAAGAGTTCTACAAGACTCATCGCAACTTCTGTAGGCATTATGTATGAAAGTAAAAGAATGATGAATGTGAATGGATCTAGAGGCACATAATAAGTATCTGCGAAGATAGATGCGCCTAGATAGTTAGAATAATTAAAGAATCCAAGTGTTCCATTCTTAATTCTATTCACAAAATCTATCATCATTGGATAGTATTGAAATATATCATCACTAAATGCAGCATAGAAATTATTTCTTCCAAAAAGAATAACGAAGAAATAAATAAGTAAAATGGAAAAAATTAGACAACCAGTATAAAGAGTTGTCTTAAACGGATTAGAAAAAATATTATTAAAGAAAGCTTTTAGTTTAGTAAAAGATGACTTTTTATTATCTTTCAAATTAACTATTGATTCGTTTTTTTCCATAAGCATATTATAAAACAAGAAATATAAAAATAAAAGAAGGATTAATAGCCTTCTTTTAATCATTTATAACCATTTTTCTATATTCACTGATTAAATCTTTAAGTTCTTTTTCTGTTTTACAAGTTAAAAGTGCCTTCTTAAAGAATACTCCTCCCTTCATTCCTTTAACGTATGGAGGGCAAATGCTTCTAGCCTCAAGTACCGCAACTTTTTCTCCTTTAAGTTTGATTAATTCATCAATATGGAGTGATAGTGCATCAAACCTTTCTTCATGGGTTGGAGTCTCATATGAACCAGTCTCAAGATAATCATTGATTTGTTTAAAGAGGAATGGATTTCCAAGGGCAGCACGACCAATCATTACTGCATCACATCCGGTTTCATCTAACACTCTTTTTGCGTCTTCTGGAGTCTTTATATCACCTGATGCGATTACTGGGATTTTGAGGTTATCTTTTAAAAGCTTCACAAGGCTCATATCAGAAGATCCTTTAAACAAATCTGACTTAGTTCTTGGGTGTAACACAATTGCGCTACATCCAGCCATTTCAGCTTCCTTAGCTACTTCAAGGCAGTTAACGTTTTGATGGTTGATTCCAGACCTGATTTTTATTGTGATTGGAATACCTAAATTATCTACCATTGCCTTAACTATTTCACCTATTTTTTTAGGGTCTTTTAAAAGAGCTGAGCCTGATCCATTCTTATAAATTTTAGGTACTGAACAGCCCATATTTATATCAATAATATCAGGGTGAGCAATCTCTATTACTTTCTTTCCAGCTTCAACAAGTTCGTCCTTATCATTACCAAATAATTGAACGCTAAATGGGCGTTCATCTTGGTAAAAATCAAGAAGGTTTACGGTTCTATCATTGTTATAGATTAAACCTTTATCACTAATCATTTCAGAAACAAGTAAGCTTGTGCCATATTTGTACGCAAGATGAAAAAAGGCTCTATTAGTATATCCAGCCATTGGGGCAAGTATTGCTTTTCCTTTTATTTCTATGTTTCCAATTTTAAAACTCATTATCTTATTACTTTCGCAATTTCTTTTGCGAGATTAATCATCTCTTCTTTGCTTGTTTTATTAATAGACATATATGTAGTATCGAATATAATCATATCTCTTGATACATTAGTGCTCGCATATATTTCTTTAGTGTTTAATTCTTTAACTAGTTTGTCTGCGATAGGAATGCCCGTAGATACAACTACTTTATTATTCATAGTAGTATTACCTAATACATTTACTCCTTCTTCTTTCAAAGTTGAATGAAGTGCCTTCGCATTATTTAATACTTTTCTTGCGTACACTGAATGGAATGGACGAGTTGCTTCTTTTAAAGAGAAGGCTATTTCAACGATATCTTTCTTTTTCTTATTAAATGTCTTTTTGAGTCCATTATATATTTCTTCATCATTAGTTAAGATAGCGTAACCCTTAGATCTTAATGTGCCATTAAGTTCTACTAAAGTCATATCTGCATAGAAAACTGGGTTTTGAAGAAGGCCAGATGCCATAAGGCCTGATTCACTACCTACATGAGCTAAGAATAAATCATTCTTTTCATTAGCTTTAACTTTTCCTTCTTTATAATTAATTAATGAAACATTATCGTCAGTTGATTTAATAGTATAAATTGGTTTTCCTAATACATCATTAGATAATTCTAATAATTTATTGATTATAAAATCATATGTCTGAGTTGAATCAAGTATAACTGCGAAAGACGCGCCAAAAAGCTTAGCTGCGCGAGCTTCTGCGAGCGCATCTAATTCTTTAGAATAGTCATCTTTATAATTTTCAAGCATATCTCCATAAGATATTGATTTCTTATAAGTTAAATCTTTAGTATTTGGATACTCTTTAACTACTTCTTCTTTTACTTCTATTAAATTTAATAATTCATTATCTTTTTCAAGTGCGCTCATATTATGCCATCCTATCAGATAATCTTATAAAATCATCTATTGTTAAATTTTCACTTCTCACATCTACTGGAATATCAAGTTCACTTAATATAACTTTAAGTTCATCTTTACTCTTCATAGATGAAAGATTATTAATTAGTGTCTTACGTCTTTCTTTAAATGCAGTAAGAACTAAAGATTTAAAGAACTTTTCATCTTTTGGTTTATTGTCTTTTTCTCTTCTTTTAATTTCAACTACCGCACTATCTACATTAGGTTGTGGGTGGAAACAAGTTCTCTTCACATTTAATACTACTTTTATATCTGCCTCATACTGAGTTAGAATTGAGAATGCATTATAGTCTTTAGTTGATACTTTCGCAGCTAAGCGTTCCGCAACTTCTTTTTGAACCATGAAATACATTCTATCTATTTTAGTTGTATCATTTAAAAACTTAGAGATAATCGGAGATGTAATATAGTATGGAAGATTAGATACACTAATTACTTCTTCTTTTATATCGTCTAAGAAAGATAAATCCGCTTTTAAAATATCGCATTCATTGATTTCTAAGTTAGAGAATGCTTTAGTATTTTCTTTTAAAATTGGAATAACTTCTTTATCTATTTCAAAGGCAATTACTTTCTTAGATCTTTCAAGTAGTGGAATAGTTAAAGAACCCATGCCTGGGCCTACTTCAATCACAACTGTGTCTTTAGATGTTTTAGATGCTTCTGCGATTGATTTAGATATGTTTTGATCGGTTAGAAAATTTTGACCAAAATATTTTTTAGCTTTGAAATCTGTTTTAACTATTTTTGTACTCATAATATCTCGTGATATTATTTTATCATATTATTTATTTATATTTTAGGTTGTATAATAGAAATATGATTAAAGTTATATTATTTGATTTAGATGGAACATTAGTAGATAGCGAGGAAGTAATCTTAAGGTCATTTGACCACGCTTTTGTTACATGTTTTCCAGAACATAGACTTCCGCTTTTAGAATATAGAAAGTATATGGGTCCAATATTAAAAGATACTTTTGGCATCTATACAAACGACCAAGAATTAATTCAAAAAGGAATTGAAGACTTTATTTCATATTATAGAACTATTGAGCTTGACCTTATATCTTTATTCCCCAATGTAGATAAAACATTAAACGAATTAAAGAAAAGAGGATATAAGATTGCGCTTGCGACAAATAAATTCTTAACTTCTGCAATGCCATCTCTAACTCATCTTAAAATTCATAAATACTTTGATGAATTATTTACTTTTGGAGTAATTAAAAATCCTAAACCAGATAATGAAGTAATTCATAAAGCATGTGAAACATTTAACGTTAATGAAGACGAAATATTAATGGTAGGTGACAACACAGTAGATTATGATTGCACAAAAGGAACTAAAGCATTATCCGCTTTAGTAACTTACAACTCTTGGAGTGAAGATGCAATTAAAACAACAAGTCCAACATACATATTAAATGATATAAGCGATTTATTAAATATATTAAAAGGAGAATAGAAAAATGTGTATATTCTGCGCAATTGCGGCTCATGAAATCCCATCAAAGGTAGTATATGAAGACGATAAGTTTATTGCCTTCCTAGACTTAACTCAAACAACTATAGGTCATACTCTTGTAGTACCTAAAAGACATTCTAAATGTATCTTCGACCTTAACGAAGAAGACGCAAAAGAAATCATGGTTGTGGTTAAGAAAGTTGCGAACAAACTTAAAGCTTCATTAAATCCAATTGGATTAAATATCATCAACAATAATGAGAAACCTCTTCAATCAGTAGATCATTTCCATATTCATTTAATTCCAAGATATGAGAATGATAACTTCGATATTTTATTTAAAGATAATAGTAAAGAAGTTAATCTTGATGAGATATTAAAAAAGATAAACGGTTAGTCGCCGTTTATCTTTTTACAATCTATTAATTATTTTATTTTCTTTGAGTATAAATAAAGATCCAATATGAAGCAAACAATACAGACAACACAAATGGAGCTATAGCAAAATACACTTTTCTTCTAATTGAAATAATACATATCACAATCGATAAAATAGAAAAGATTATAGGGCCAATCACTTCTAACAAAAACGGTAACCAGAGTGGAAATTCTATTTTTTCTGAAATAATTCCAGCCAGCAAATTAAAAAAACAAACAGTTAATGAAATACAAACTATCAACAAATCCTGTTTATGTGCTTTATCGATTTCTTGTTTTTGTTCTCTTGTTTCTTGTTTTAATTCTTCGTTGTTTTCCATAATGTTCTCCTTATACTCTTATTATAAAACGTTTCTATTTCTTTGCATACAAAAAGCGGCCTTGCGGTCGCTTTTATATTACTTAATAATTTCTTTACCACCCATATAAGGTCTTAATGCCTTAGGGATATTGATTGAACCATCTTCGTTATAGTTGTTTTCAAGAACAGCAATTAAACCTCTAGGAGATGCAAGTACTGTATTATTTAGAGTGTGGAGAAGGTAAGTTCCATTTTCTCCTTTAGTTCTAATTTGAAGACGACGAGCTTGAGCATCACCAAGTGTAGAGCAAGATCCAACTTCAAAGTACTTCTTTTGTCTTGGAGACCAAGCTTCAACGTCACAAGATTTAACTTTGAGGTCGGCGAGGTCGCCTGAACAACATTCAAGAGTTCTTACTGGAACATCTAAGCTTCTAAAGAATTCAACTGTGAAGCTCCACATCTTGTTGTACCACTTCATTGAGTCTTCTGGTTTACAGAGTACAATCATTTCTTGTTTTTCAAATTGGTGTACTCTATAAATTCCTCTTTCTTCAATTCCGTGTGCTCCTACTTCTTTTCTGAAGCATGGTGAATAAGAAGTTAAAGTGATAGGGAGATCTTTTTCATTTACTATTTGGCCTTTAAATCTACCAATCATTGAATGTTCTGATGTGCCGATTAAGTATAAATCTTCACCTTCAATCTTATACATCATATTTTCAAGTTCTTCAAAGCTCATAACACCATTAACTACATCTGAGTGAATCATGAATGGAGGAATACAATAAGTGAATCCTTTTTCAATCATGAAGTCACGAGCATATGAGAGCATGGCGCTATGAAGACGAGCGATATCACCACAAAGATAATAGAAACCATTACCTGAAGTTCTTCCTGCTGCATCCTTATCAAGACCATTAAATTTAGAAATAATGTCGGCATGATATGGGATTTCATAAGGTGGAACAACTGGTTCACCAAATCTCTCAATTTCAACATTTTCTGAATCATCTTTACCGATTGGTACTGACTTATCAATAATGTTTGGAATGATTAGCATCTTTTTGTAGAGTTCAGCTTGAAGTGGATCAAGTTCAGCTTCAATTTCTGAAATTCTTTCATTGTTTTTAGAAACTGTTTCTTTTACTTTATTAGCTTCATCAATTTTCTTATCTCTCATAAGTAATCCAATTTGTTTTGAGAGATCGTTTCTTTGTTGACGAAGATTTTCTACTTCTTGTTTTAAGTTTCTAATCTTTAAGTCTAAGGCTACTACCTCATCAACTAAAGGTAGTTTTTTGTCTTGGAACTTATTTTTAATATTTTGTTTAACTAATTCTTGGTTTTCTCTTAAAAATTTAATATCGAGCATTTTATCACCTCTTAGAATAAGTCATCACTCTTATCGTTTTCTTCTTTAACGATTTCATCTTGTGGTGCTTCTATAGCTTCTGCATTTACTGCTTCAGCGTTTTCAACATCTTCATTAACTTCTTCTTCATCTTCATGAGGAAGGAGTGTAATAGTCATAACCTTTTGGTCTTCTTGTAAGTTCATGATACGTACACCAAGTGTAGCACGGCCAAGTGTTGCAATTGATTCTATCGGAGTTCTAATTGTCATACCTCTATCTGTGATAACGAATAAGTCTTCATCACCCTTAACAGCTACAAGACGGACAAGTTTTCCTCTCTTCTCATTAATTTCAATAGTCTTAACACCTTTACCGCCACGAGTTTGTACACGGTATTCAGATACTTTAGTTCTCTTACCGTAACCATATTCAGTGATAGCTAAGATTTGTTCGTCATCTGATTCACATACTGCGGCTCCAACTACTTCTTCGCCTTCAGCAAGTTCAATACCTCTAACACCAGTAGCGTTACGACCCATATCACGAGCATCTGTTTCATTAAATCTAATTGATTTACCATTAGATGCACCAATAATAATGTCTTGAGAACCTGTAGTCTTTAATACATTATGAAGAACATCTCCTTCTCTAAGTGTTAAAGCTCTAATACCAGTTGTTCTGATGTTTTGGAAATCAGAAAGTGGAGTTCTCTTAATTACACCCATCTTAGTGATGAATGATAAGTATCCTTCTTCAAAGTTATTAACTGATGTGATAGCTGTTAATACTTCTCCCTCAGGAAGAGCGAGTAAGTTTACAACAGGTGTACCTTTAGATGTTCTTGAACCTAGTGGTACTCTATATGTCTTAATCTTGAATACTCTGCCTAAGTTAGTAAAGAAGAGTAAGTAGTCATGAGTAGATGTGAAGAGTGCGGCTCTAACCACATCATCACTATGAACTTTCATACCAGTCTTACCTTTACCACCTCTATTTTGAGCTTGGTATTCACTAGGTCTCATTCTCTTGATATAACCTGATTCAGTAACAGTAACAATCATATCTTCTACTGGAATTAAATCTTCACTATCGATATCAGCGTCAGTGTAGTAATCAATTTCAGTTCTTCTATCATCACCATACTTAGCTTTAATATCAAGCATTTGTTCTTTTAGAATCTTATGTTGTTCTGCTTCATCAGATAAGATTTTCTTATCTTCTTCGATATTAGCTAATGTTTCATTTAAATCAGCTTTAATCTTATCTACTTCAAGCATAGAAATTCTTCTTAAAGGTAAAGCTAGAATAGCCTTAGCTTGTTCCATTGAGAAGTGGAACTTATCAGCGATAACTTGATCAACATTATCATATGTAGATTTGATAGTATCGATTAAATCATCGATATGATCTACGGCGATAATGTAACCCTCAAGAATATGAGCTTTTTGTTCTGATTTTTCAAGATCAAACTTAGTTCTATTAAGTAATACGTTTCTTTGATGATCAAAGTAAACTTGCATAGCTCTCTTTAAAGTTAATAATTCAGGTTGATTATCAACGAGGGCAAGCATAATTACTGAGAATGAAGATTGAAGTTGAGTATATTTGTATAAGTTATTAAGAATGATTTCTGGAGCAGAGTCTTTTCTACATTCGATAACAATCTTAATTTGTCCATTAGCTGATTCATCTCGGAGGTCTGTGATACCGTCTAACTTCTTTTCTTGACCTGGGAGTGGTTTTTCTTTAACGATATCTGCGATCTTATCAATTAAGAGTCTCTTATTAACTGCGTAAGGGATTTCACGCACGATAATTTCTTTCTTACCATTTTCAAGTTCTACAATATCAGCCTTAGCTCTAACTTGGATAGTACCACGACCAGTATTATATGCATCTTTAATACCTTTAGCGCCTAGAATAATACCACCAGTTGGGAAGTCTGGACCTTTAATATATTGCATAAGTTCATCATTAGTGATTTCAGGATTATTCATATATGCGATATATCCATCAGCAAGTTCTCTTAAGTTGTGTGGTGGAATGTTTGTTGCCATACCTACGGCAATACCTACTGCACCATTAGCTAGTAAGTTAGGGAATGCACTTGGTAAATAAAGTGGTTCTCTTTCTGTTGCGTCATAGTTATCTTGGAATGGTACAGTTTCCTTATCGATATCTTTAAGCATTTCTTCAGCGATTTTCTTCATACGACATTCTGTATAACGCATAGCCGCAGGATCATCACCATCGATAGAACCCCAGTTACCATGTCCATCAACTAATTGATATCTATATGAGAAGTCTTGAGCCATACGAGCTGTAGCTTCATAAATAGATGAGTCACCATGTGGGTGGAATTTACCCATAACGTCACCAACTAGTCTAGCTGACTTCTTGAATTGTGATGCATGAGTCATTCCTAGTTGGTCCATACCATATAAAATTCTTCTTTGAACTGGTTTAAGTCCATCTCTTGCGTCTGGGAGAGCTCTTTCGATAATAACACTCATTGCATAAGAGAGGAATGATGATTTCATTGATTCAACTAAATCAACGTCTTGAACATTCTTGATACTTAACCATTTATCATCTTGAACATTTTTAGTTTTATCGTCCATGGAATGCCTCCTAGTAATCTAAATCCTTAACGTAACCTGCGTTAGTATTAATGAAGTCACGTCTTGGTTCAACATCTTCTCCCATTAGGATAGAGAATGTTTGGTCTGCGTCAATCGCATCATTTAAAGTAACTCTTAAAAGTATTCTATTATCTGGGTTTAAAGTTGTTTCCCAAAGTTGTGAGTAGTCCATTTCACCAAGACCTTTATATCTTTGGATATTAGGTTTTTGAGTGAGAGTTGCTTTAATTTGATTTAATTCTTCATCACTATATGCATATTGAATATTCTTACCTGTTTGAACTCTATATAGAGGAGGTTGAGCTACATATACATAACCTTCAGTGATGAGTGGTTTCATATGTCTATAGAAGAATGTGAGAAGTAAAGTTCTAATATGAGCACCATCGACATCGGCATCGGTCATAATTACAACTTTGTGATATCTAGCTTTAGTGATATCAAAGTCATTATCGATACCAGCACCGAATGCTTGAATCATAGATACTAATTCTTTATTCTCATAAATCTTATCTAATCTAACTTTTTCAACGTTTAATACTTTACCTCTTAAAGGTAGGATAGCTTGGAATTCTGAATCTCTTCCTTGTTTTGCAGAACCTCCGGCTGAATTACCCTCGACGATAAAGATTTCTGATCTTGTAGGGTCTTTACTTCTACAATCTGCGAGTTTAGATGCAAGGCCTAAGTTATCAAGAGGAGATTTTCTTTGAACTGCTTCTCTTGCTTTCTTAGCTGCAATTCTTGCGTGTGCAGCAATGATAGCTTTTTCAACGATTTGTTTTGCATCATCAGGATTTTCATCTAAGAATCTTTGGAGTTGTTGGCTCATTACGTTTGATACAACTCTTCTTGCGTCTTCACTACCAAGCTTAGTCTTAGTTTGTCCTTCAAATTGTGGGTTAGGGTGCTTGATTGAGATGATTGCTACTATTCCTTCTCTCGCATCATCACCAGTTAAAGATTCATCCTTTTTAAATAAGTTATGATCTTGACCATATTTATTTAAAAGTCTAGTAAGAGTAGTTTTGAAGGCTTCTTCGTGTGTTCCACCTTCTGGGTTATTGATGTTATTTGTATAGCAATATAAGTTTTGGTTAACACCGTTATTATATTGAACAGCTATTTCAACAAGGATTCCAGCTTGAGCACCTTCAAAATACATTTGATGTTGGTTAATTTTTGGTTGACCAGCGTTTAAGAATTCTACATATTCTCTTAAACCACCAGCGTATAAGTATTCAATACGAGGTTGTTCTTTACCAGGTCTCTTATCTTCAATAGTGAACTTAATGTTCTTATTTAAGAATGCAAGTTGTTGGAGGTGAGCTCTAACAATTTCATAGTTATATTCAATACCTTCTTGGAAGATAGTTTTATCTGGGAGGAATCTTACAGTTGTACCAGTTCTACCAGTTTCTTTATCATAATGATCAACTATCTTTAAATCGCTCTTATCATCAACATGATACTTTTGATAGTAAACATTTCCATCTCTTCTAACGTATACTTCAAGCCATTCAGATAGTGCGTTTGTTACTGAGGCACCTACACCATGAAGACCACCTGATACAATATATGCACCTTTTCCTCCACCGAATTTACCTCCGGCATGGAGTGTTGTGAATACTGATTCAATCGCAGGACGACCAGTTTCTGGGTGAATATCTACTGGGATACCTGAACCATTATCTTTTACTTGAATAACGTTTCCTTCTTGGATTTCAACTTCGATAGTATCACATCTTCCAGCTAAAGCTTCATCTACTGAGTTATCTACTATTTCCCAAATGATATGGTGTAAGCCTTGTGGACCAGTAGTACCAATATACATACCTGGACGAAGTCTTACAGCTTCAAGACCATGAAGAATCTTGATATCTGAGGCATTGTAGTCTTTATCGACTTTACCAACTGATTCCGCATCTTCGATCTTTATTTCTTGTTTATCAATTTCTTCATAAAGTTCTTGTGTTTTATCTTCCATTTTGAATCTCCTTTACGTGTTTATCTTCAACTTTAAATAGTTTGGCGTTCTTAATAGAACTTTGATTAATTTTTAATATGTCGGTTGTGGTGATTATTATCTGCATTGATTTATCAAGCATTGAAAGAAGTCTATTTTGATGATTAATATCAAGTTCACTTAATACATCATCAAGAAGCACAACCGGAGCTTCTTTCTTCATATCTTTAATCATTCTAGATAAAGCAATCTTGATTGATAAAGATAACATTCTAAGTTCACCTTGAGAAGCTGTGGATTCAAGATCTATTCCATTTCTCAAGAATCTTACATCATCTCTATGACATCCATATTGAGTTGAACCATTTATGATATCTGATTGGTATTTCTCTTTAAAGAAATCCATAGATGAATCAAAGTTAGTTTCATATACAAATGAGATGTCATCATTTGTGCCTGAGAGCTCTTTATAAGACTGTTTAGTATATTCTTCTAGTCTCTTTAAAAAATTCTCTCTTGCCTCAAATATGAGCTTATTAATATTTATAAAGTTTAGGGTTAATATCCCAAGCATTTCATCTTCAATGGATTCTCCATCTTTTAGCTTAGGATATAAATATTTAAGGTAATCATTTCTTAACTTTAATTGTTTCTTAAAGTTTTGATAATCTTCAACATATTTTTTAGATATCTGCATGAGTGATAAATCTATTAGTTTTCTTCTTTCACTAGGACCTGCCTTTAAGAGGAATAAATCCTCAGGTGAGAATAATACTACATTAAGATTTCCTACAAACTCAGATATCTTTTTAACTTCTACATTATTTTTAAATACTTTCTTTCCTTGTCGAGACATTATAAATAAAAGTGTATCTATTCTATTTTCAAATTCTATTTCTGAAGAGATTTTAAAGAAATCTTTTCCTTCTAGAATCATGTCTTCATCTTTGTTTTTATAACTTTTAGTAGACGCAAGGGAATATATTGATTCAAGGATATTAGTTTTTCCAGCTCCATTATCTCCCACAAAGATATTTACTTTAGGTGATAATTCTATAGATTCATTAAGGTATGATCTAAAACTATATAATGTGAGCTTTTTAATATGCATTATTTAATTACGTATTCGTCTATACCTATTTTAACCACGTCGTCTTTATATAGTTTTCTTCCTCTTCTATCCTCTTTAACGCCATTAACTAAAACCTTATTATTAACTAAAAAGTATTTAG
>JAEEXP010000005.1 GCA_016287865.1 Caryophanales bacterium | reverse complement strand
GCTGATGGTGATGCAGTTGAAAACTGGAATAAGCACAATGCTACTCTATTAGAAAAATGTAATAAGTTAAATAACTTAGGTATTAAGAAATTAATCTATAAGAATAGTTTAGGAACTAACTTCACTGTTGAATTAATTAAGAACGTAATATTCTTAGGTGGAGGTTCATATACTGTTCAAGGTGTTTACTATAATCCTAATATGCCTACAGAAGAATGCTTTACTACACCTAATAAATATAGCGCAGAAGGAGTAGTATACGCATCTAAACCATTATCATTAAATGGTAAAGTTATTAAAGACTTTGGCTTTAGATTTAGTAAAGGTAAAGTAGTAGAATGCTTAGCTAAAGATGAAGATACATTAAATACAATTAAAGAACTCACATCACTTGATGAAGGCGCAGGAAGACTTGGAGAAGTTGCACTTGTTCCATTTAACTCTCCAGTAAATGAAACAGGCCTATTATTCTATAACACCCTCTTTGATGAGAATGCATGTTGCCACTTAGCTATTGGTATGGGATTTGAAGATTGTATTAAAGACTTCGAAAAATTATCAAAAGAAGAAATAGCTAAATATGATTTAAATGATTCTATTATTCATATCGATTTCATGGTTGGTACAGCTGACTTATCTATTAAAGCTGAACTTGAAAATGGTAAAGTAATAGACATCTTTAAAGATGGTACTTGGGCTATCTAATTAAATAATTTAATTTTATATTAATAAGTCGTTTTATGTGTTTAACATATAACGGCTTTTTTTCTTTAATTTTTCCTGGAAAATTTAAATATAAAATTTAAAAAAATCCTATTAAAAAAATTATTTTCTCAAATAAAATTTTGGCTAATTTTAGCCAAAAAAAATGTATAATATAGATATAAATAATATTGATATAATGGAGAATATAATGAACGATAACTTAATAGAATTACCTGAACTAAATGAACAAAAAATTGAGTCTATGATTTATATAATTAGAGGCCAAAAGGTTATTCTTGATTTTAATCTAGCAAAAATATATGGATATGAAACTAGGGCTTTTAATCAGCAGGTTAAAAGAAATATAAATAAATTCCCTGATGATTTTATGTTTAGATTGACGAAAGATGAAATTGTAAAGATCGCGATATCACAAAATGTGATGTCGCAAATATGGGCTAGTAACGAAGGAGGAAGAACTCATCTGCCTTATGCGTTTACTGAACAAGGGATATATATGCTTATGACCGTTCTTAAAGGTGAGTTAGCAATCAAACAAAGCATTGTCTTAATAAGAACATTTAAGAGGATGAAGGATTATATAACTCAATCTAATAACTTGCTTTCGACTAAAGAACTATTAAGATTATGTAATGAGGTTGATAAACAAGCTATTCAAATAAAAGTAAATACAAAGAATGTAAATAGTCTTATTAAAGATATTGAAGAAGTGAAAGAAGATAATAAAGAAATAAAGATTCAATTAGAAAAAGTGATGGATAATTTTATTGATCCATCTACGCACAAACACTATTTAATAAAAGACGGACAAAGAGTTGAAGCCTCTATTGCGTATCAAGATATATATAGTTTAGCAAAAAAGAGTCTATTTATTATTGATGATTATATAAGCATTAAAACATTAGAAAACCTTAAAGTGTGTAACAAGGATGTAAGGATAATTATATTTAGTGATAATCAATCAAGAAATAGTATTACAGACAATCAATTAAATGACTTTATAAAAGATACTGGACTAGATATAACTATAAAACCTACAAATGATGTATTTCATGATAGATATATAATTATTGACTTTGATACAGAAAACTATAGATTATATTTTTCTGGTCCATCAAGTAAAGATGCAGGCAACAGTGTAGCTACTTTATCTGAAATAAGTGATAAATCGATGTATATCGCGCTATTTAGAGAAAAAATAGATATCGATATTCAGTAATTATTCACAATTGAGGCCTATATTACCTAATTTCTTTTATCTAATAAAAGAATTGTAGTACAATATAAGAAATAAAAAATATAGATTCAGTTAGAGGTAGCTTATATGCTGAAATTAGTTAATGTAGGCAAGATATATTCCCAAGAGGGAAATGTATCTGTCGGTATTAGAAAAGTAAACCTTGAATTTAATATTGGTGAATTCGTTGCGATCACTGGTGAATCAGGTTCTGGTAAAACTACTCTTCTAAATGTGCTATCAGGAATAGACACATATGAAGAAGGTGAAATGTATGTTAATGGAGAAGAGACATCATACTATAACACCGAAGATTTAGAAGAATATAGAAATAAGTATGTAGGTTTTATATTCCAAAACTATAACATCGTTGATTCTTACACAGTTAAACAAAACGTTGAAGCTGCACTAATATTAAATGGTTATAAAAAAGATTATGTAAAATCAAAAGCTAAAGAGCTTATTGAAAAAGTAGGTCTAACACATAAGATGAATACTAAATCATCTAAGCTTTCTGGTGGTGAAAAACAAAGAGTTGTTATCGCAAGAGCTCTTGCGAAAGATCCTTTAATTATTGCCGCAGATGAACCTACTGGTAACCTTGATTCTAAGAGTGGTGAAGATATCATTAATCTTCTTCATGAAATCTCAAAAGATAAATTAGTATTAATCGTTACTCATAACTATGAAGAAGTTGAAGGTTATGCGACAAGACTAATTAGAGTTTATGATGGTGAGATTAAAGAAGATAGACAATTAACTAAATATGAAAACAAAGATAAAGAAGCATTAGAAATCTTTGAGAAAGATGATTTAAATAAAAAAGAAAAGAAGAGTCTTCTTGCATTTAACTTGAGAGACTTATTTGCTTCACCTAAGAAGTTCATCTTTAACTTAATTGTTTATTTCATTATGTCTTTAATTGTACTCTTAAGTGTAGGCTTCTATAGGAATATGACAAGAAGTCAATCTATGGGTTTAGTTCAAAATGTATTTGAAAATAATGATGCATTAAGACTCATAGTTAATAAGAAGGATAAGAGTGCATTCACTGATGCTGAATTAAATGATATTAAGAATAATAGTAATGTTGATTTCATAGTAGAAAAAGATGTTATCACTGATCTTAATATTGATATTAAAACTTCTGGTGCATCATTTGATCAAACTCCAGTAACTACATATATCTTAAATGCTGATGTTATTAAAGAGGGTTCGCTTAAATGTGGAAGAAAACCATCTAATGATGATGAAGTGGTTATATCTCTTAATAAATCAGAATTAAGTATGTTAGATTTCTATAGTTATGACGATCTATTAAATAAGAAGATGTATGTTTTTCGAAATTACCACGGAATGGAAATGAAGGGGGAATATACAATTTGTGGTGTTATTTCACTCGATAATCTCCCAAGTGGTATTAAGAGTTATGTTTATTTAAATTCAGGTGAATATGAAAAAGCAAGAGTATCTTATTACCTTAACAGTTATATTGAAGAATTCTCAATTAAAGGTAAGAGTGCTGATGATCAAGAAGCTATATATTATCTTGCTGGTGGAGTAAATAATATATTTAAGCTTGAAATAGATAACACTATCGAAAAAGGAAAATATAAAATAGCTTTAAATGGAGCATTTGCTGCAATTGATCCAAACACTACAACTAAGTTCTATGCTAATGACAATACTTATGGTGTAATTTTAGATAAGGAATTAACATTCCTCGAAGTAATTAGCACATCTACTGAAGATGGTCTTGTTCACATCTATTTAAATAGTGAAGATTACAATGAAATTAATAAAGCATTCAATACGTCTTATCAAATATCTGTTTATACAACAAGCATTTCGAAGAATGGTGGTATCTTTAATAATCTTCAAAAAGAACTATCAAGTAAAGGATATAGAGTAATTAGTGCATCAGCTCAGACAGAACCAGGTCTTGGAGATAATGTACTTGCTTTAGTATATTTAATCTTAATCCTTAACTTCTTAGTAGGTACATTCTTTATTGTGTTTGCGACATTAGTTCATAGCGCTAAATCTAAGAGTGATGACATTGAAATCTTAAGAACTATTGGCGCAACTAAACAAAATATTAGAAATATGTTAATCACTGAATATATGACTATTGGAGTGATCGCATATATTATGTCTATGGTTGCTTTATTTATTGCAAGAATATTTGCGAGTGGCGAATTTAGACTCGCAATAGAATACTTAGAGTTAATAGACTACATTATTGTCTTTGTACTTGTAATGCTTATGTCATTCCTCTTAAGCTTGATGTTTGTTAGAAGCATATTTAAAAAGTCAGTCAGAAAAGGACTTTCTGATAGTAGGAGGTCTTAATCATGATTAAAGTCGAACATTTAAATAAGTACTTCAATAGAAGAAGACAAAATGAATATCATGTAATTAACGATATCACTATTGATTTTGGTGATAAAGGATTAGTTACTATCTTTGGTGAATCAGGTTGCGGTAAGACTACCCTACTCAATGTGATTGGTCTTATGGATAAGTTTGATTCAGGAACTATCACAATTGGTGATGATACATTTAAGAAGTATCAACCAGCTAAATTTGATGAAATAAGAAATAAAAGAATTGGTTATATCTTCCAAAACTATAACTTAGTCGCAACTAAGAGTGTATATGATAACGTTGCCCTACCTTTAATTATTGTTGGAATTAAAGATAAAGAAGAAATTGATAAGAAAGTAATGTATGCTTTAAAGGTTGTGGGACTTGATAAGTTTAAAAAGAGAAATGTCACAATGTTATCCGGTGGTCAACAACAACGTGTTGCAATCGCTCGTGCCATTGCGAAGAATCCAGATTTAATTATTGCGGATGAACCTACTGGAAACTTAGACTCTGCGAATACTTTTGAAATCATGAATATTATTAAAGAGATTTCTAAAGAAAGATTGGTAATCTTAGTATCTCATGAAAGAAGTATTGCGGAACATTATTCTGATAGAGTTATTGAATTAAAAGATGGAATAGTAGTTAAAGATTATAATAATGTTTCATCTTCATATAGCTTCTCAGATCAAAGAAATATTTATTTAAAGGATTATGAATTAAACACTCAAGTCTCTGATAATTCATCTTTAAATATTTATGATGATAAAAAGAACGACACTAAGGTTGACTTAGATATCGTAATCAGAAATGGTGAAATTTATATTAAACCTAAATCAGGTTCAAAGGTTCATTTAGTAGATGAACTTAGTGAAACTAAATTCATTGATTCAAGTGAAAAAGAATTCGCTGAAAGCGTTAAGAAGAATCAAAACTTTAGTTTAGATGAACTTGGTGAATTATCTTCAAATTCAAAAGTTAAGAAGACTGGTTATATTAATTTCTTTAAAGCTATTAAGAATGCGTTCAGTGGAAAGAATAGATTTTTAAAGAGACTTAAGTTTACTTTTGTAGCATTCATTCTTACAACTGTAATATTCACATTTAACTTAGCTAGTATTGTATCTAAGGTTAAAGTTGATAAGAAACAATTCTTAAATACTAGTGTGAATACTGTCTATGTATCTTTATCAAATCAAGAATCTAAGAATCAAGAATACATTGATGAACTAGTGGCAAGAGCTAAGAGTATTGAAGGATTTAAAGAAATTAGATCAGTTGAAACTACTAATGCATATTTAGGAATTAGAATTAATTCGTTCTATCAAGCTAATAGACCAATTAATGTTTCTGGATATTTAGTAGATAATGATAAATATTCAACTAAGATTATTAATGGTAGAGATATTTCAGGTGATAATGAAATGGTTATTTCTAAGTGGGTTGCGGAAGCAATACTTAAAGATTCATTCGCAAAACCTTATGGAATAGTATCATTTGATGATATCTTAGGCCTTGATACAGCAGCCTTAACTGGAGAACCTGGTTCAGCACCTGTAATAATTGTTGGTATCTGTGATGAAGAATCACCAGTAACTAAAGTATCACATAATATTTATGCTGCTTTATATGATGGAACTGTCACAATTCCTGATTATGGTTATAGTAGAGGTGAAGTAACTGGTGTATTCATTGAAACCACTAATAAAGAATTAATGGTTCAAGAATTAAAAAAGAATTACCAAAGAGTATATGACACAGTTAAAGATGGTAAGAAGACATATTTTAAAGAAACCATCGAAAAGAGTATGAGAACTCTTATCGCTCTTGGAGTAATGACTTTAGCTTTAGCTTTATATATCTTATTATTCTCTAGATCTTCAATGTTTAAGAAGATTAAAGATATTGGAATTTTAAGAACTGTAGGAGCTAAGAGAAGTGATGTGATTAATATTTTCGCAGGTGAGATGTTTAGTCTTACAACTGTGACATCTTTAATCGCATATATCGCATCTACCGCTGTAATATTATTCTTAAAGTTTAGACTTAATTTAGGTGTGATTGGCGTATCAATCTTTGAGATTACACCACTCTCATTTATAATTGGTTTATTCTTAATCTATGGACTTAACATATTCGCAGGAGTTTTACCAGTAATGACATTAATGGGTAAAACACCTATCGATATAATAAAGAAATACGATATTTAATAGGAGGTACACTTATGAATTACGTAGATATCGCAATCATTGTGCTTTTAGTGCTTGCATTCTTCTTAGGTTTTATTGGAAAACTTTCTCATAAAATTACTCACTTAGTAATGCTCGCATTATCACTTGCATTAGCATTTATTTTAGGTACAGTTCTAGCTGATTCTGGACTAGCTGATAAAATTATCTCATGGCTTAAGCTTGAGAGTTATATAGAAATGATGAAGGAGGCATCTCCACAATTCCTCGTTTTATTCGGTGGAATTAAGAGATTTATATTATTCTTCGCATTCTCTATTGTATTATTCTTAATCTTTGGTTTCTTTGGAATTATTATTAATCATGCATTATTCAAATCAAAGAAGAAACAGGTTCAAGAAGGTGAAAAGAAAAAGTTCAAAAATACTGCATTATTTGGTGGACAAATCATTTCAGTTGTTTGGATGGCAGTTTTATTATTATTCTTCTTAACACCTGTAGCTGCATTTAGAGGACCTGCTAAAACTGCAGTAACTATGAACTATTCTGAAGATCATACTCCTACAACTGTAGATAAAGTGTTTGATCAAGTTGATGGATCTAAGATGCTTGGCTTAACTGAAAAAGCTCTTGAAAAGAGATTGGTTCCATTCATGAGTTATTCTAAACAAGACTCAGAAGGTAAAGCTCATACATATTATTTCTATGATGACGCTAAAGGCGCTGATAAATTATTAGCGATTCTTAAGAACTTTAAATCTAAGAATGTAAAATTATCAGGAGTATCTTTAGAAGATAAAGAAGCAATCACTAAAGTACTAGACGCTCTCGGTGAAGCTTTAACTGAACTTGATGCATTAAGAGAAGAACTTGGAGATGATACAACTATTACTCTCATTATGGGTGATCTCGTTAAATATGTATTTAGCGATGTAGCTGAAGATGCTAAACCACAACTTCTCAAGTCACTCATGAATGGTGGTAGTGAGTATTTAGAAGGATTTGATTATTATAAAGATCCTTATAAAGATAAAATCCCATCAGTACTCGTTCAAGTATTAATTGATAAGAGTAAAAATGAAGCTGGTTCAAATATGGCTGATTTACTTAAGTATGTGGATGTACATAACTATACATTTGAAGAATTAAAAGCTAATATTCTATCACTTCCAGATTTACTTAACCTCTTCACATCAAAGACAGTTAAGACAGAACAAGAAGTTAAGAATGCATTAACCGCTTCTCCACTTTGTAAACAAGTTCTAAAAGGCGTTATGGAAAAATACTATGGCGCAGGATCTATTAATTTTGATAATATCGACTTCGATAAAGAAGCTTTAGCTATTTCTACAGTACTTAACTACGCAAATGCTAGTGATACATCTGTGATTGATGCAGTTGAACTCGCTCAAGAACTTGGTGAATCAGATATTCTTCCTGCTTTAATTAATTACTATAATGGCGCAAATCCTGATAGTAAGATTGAAATTAAAGTTGATGCGGTAAAGTATGCTGCTATCAATGCTGCCCTTGCTACAGAACTTGCTGCCGGACACTTAACTACAAAACAATACGAAACTTATAGAGATATTTTCAAAGCTGAATAATAATGTTTAAAACACTTTCTAATGGACAAAGGATATCATTTACTGAATACAATAAAGATAGAAGTAAATCTATCCTTTTTCTCCATGGAAACTCTGAAGATTCTCATACGTATGATTCATTAATTGATAGCTTATCTGATTATCATTTAATCTTAATGGATTCAAGAGGTCATGGTGAATCAGCTAAAGGAAAACTTTCATATAAACTGATGGCTGAGGATGCATATTTACTTCTTAATGAACTTAAAATAGATGAAGTTAATGTGGTTGGTTATAGTGATGGAGGTATTATTGCCTTATACTTATCACTAATAGATGAAACATTAGTTAAAAAGATGTTCCTTCTTGGAGTTAACTATGACACAAATGGTCTTAAAGATGATTCAATTGATGAAATCAAAAGAGGATATAAAGAAACTAAAAGTGAGTATCTTAAGCTAATGCTTAAAGAACCTCATTTAAAGATTAATGATTTAAAGGCAATTGATTCAAGAGCGATTATTATCACATCAGATTCTGATTGCATAAAGATGGATCACTCAATGTCTTTAAAAGAAAACATTAAAAATACATCATTTTATAATTTAGGTGATACACGCCATGAAGACTTAGTAGATAATGAGAGGACACTTAATATTATTAAATATGAAATGTCATTAGATATCTACTATGAAGATAACCATGTAATTGTGGTTGATAAACCTTGTGGAGTGTTATCTCAAGAAGATAAATATAATAATGACGATTTATTAAACCAAGTTAAGTTATATTTAAAATTTAAATATAATAAACCTGGCAATGTCTATCTCGCATTAATCTCAAGACTTGATAGAAATGTGAGTGGACTTATGGTTTTTAGTAAGTCTACTAAGGCTACTGAGAGACTCAATTGTGAAAGACCTGTGAAAACTTATCAAGCTCTAGTTCTTGGAAAATTTGAAAAGAAAAGCGGAACTATTACTTTAAAACTTTCAAAAGATGAAGATAAAAGAATAGCTTATATTGATGAGAAATCAGGGAAAAATAGTGTTACACACTATAAAGTAGTAGAAGAAATTGATAACTATTCTTTAGTTGATGTTACTATTGATACTGGAAGATTCCACCAGATTAGATTTTCGATGTCTTATGTAGGTCACCCAATTTTTGGTGACTATAAATACAATAAAGGTGTAGAATATAGTGGCTCTGAAATTGCGCTAGACGCATATCGAGTTAAGTTTATTCATCCAGTCACAAAAGATGATATAATCATTGAGAGGGAAAAAGACCTCAGAGAAATGATAAGGAAGTAGAAGTATGAAGAAAAGATTATTACTCTTAATATTATCCTTAATAACTGTATTTTCACTAAGCGCTTGTGCTTATACTTTTAAGACAACCGGAATTAATGGTGACTATCACAAAGGTAATGGTCTTAAATTAGGTTATGAATATGTGTATGGTTACTATAACCCACTTGTTTATGAAGATGAAACATATGAAGATGTTTTAGATTTAGTATATTTAAAACTATTCCCTAAAGATAGAAATAATAATTATATCTATGATATTAAAGATGAATCAGGAAAAGAGGTTGATGGATACTTCTACACATCTCCAGCCTCTTTAAGAGTAACTGAAACTGAAAATAATACATATAAGTATATAATTACTTTAAAAGATGGTATCGCATCAAATACTGGTGCTGTATATGATTCAAAAGATTTACTCTTCACTTATTATGTAATGTTTGATCCATCAAATGAAAATATAGCTTATATGAGTCTTCCAGTTAAAGGATTAAGTGAATACTATAATGATTTAAATAGTAAGACTAAATATAGTGAAGCTCATATTGAAGGAATTAGAACTTTATCTGATAGAATGTTAGAGATTGAAACTACAAGAGAATTAAATGAAACAGAAAAGAGACTATTAAATGTTTATATTGTTTCACAAAGCTTTGTAGATACTGATATTCCAGTAAGCCCACAAACTTTTGAATTTGGTTTCATAAAAGGTGATATCACTTATCTTAGAACTTGTTCATTCATTGAAAAGGCAACTGGTCCTTACTACATTAAACGTATTAGACCAAACACAATCATTCTAAATAGAAATAGAAACTGTTTTAATCATATTTCTAAAATAGATGAATTAAAGATTGAACGTTTAGGTACATACGTTATGGATGATGATAATGAATGTATCATTGGTGGAGGCGATGCCTTCTATCAAATCAATCAAAAGTGGATTGATATCGCAGAAGTAGTGGTTACTGATGAAATAAAGACTGAAATCTCAAGATATAATATGAGTTCAACTACTGTTGGAAACTGTATTACTCTATATGAAATTGAAGGCACAAACAAAGGAATTGTTTATTCAACTCAAAGAATTGATGGTTCTACAGTTGAGAAAGCTGGATTCAATAAATACTATTCAATTGAAGATTTAATTACTTATATTAATTTTAAATAGGAGTCGATTTAACCGACTCCTATTTTTCTCTCTATATAAAATAACTTTATTTTTATATAGAATTAGTGTAAAATTATACAAGTTAGGAGAAATATATGGAAAAGATTAAACTCATAAGCGATTCTACTTGTGATCTATCAAAAGAATTAGTAGAAGAATTGAACCTTGAAGTAGTACCTCTACTTGTATCATATGAAGGTTCTGATGAAGCATATAAAGATGGAGTAGAAATTACTCTTGATCAAATCAAAGAAAACGAAAAGAAAACAGGAAAGCTTCCATCAACTAGCGCAGTTGGTCCAGCTATTTATACAGAATTATTTAATAAATATATTGATGAAGGATATTCAATCATCTTTACTGGTATTGGTTCAACATTAAGTGCGAACCAACAATCTGCGACTCTTGGAAGAAACGCATGTAAAGATCCTGAAAAGGTAACTATCATCGATTCACTAAACTTATCTACCGCAACTGGCCTTTTAATCTTAAAGATTAGAGACTTAGTAAATGAAGGTAAGAGTAGAGAAGAAATTAAGAAAATTGCTGATGAAGAAATAGTTCCAAATCTAAGAGCTCAATTCTCTATTAACACTATGAATTATCTTATTAAGGGTGGTAGATGTTCTCAACTTGCTGGTTTCGTTGTAAAATTACTTTCAATTAAACCAATTATTAAAGTTGTAGATGGAAAACTCATCATCGGTAAGAAACCAATTGGACACGTTAAGATGTCTGTTAAGACTCAATTTGATGATATGATGAAAGAAATCAGTGATGTAGATATGAAATATGTATTCGTTACTGGTTTTGATAATGATGATACTGAAAAATATATCGTTGAATTAATCGAAAAGAACTGTAAGTTTGAACACGTATATACAACTAAGTGTGGTTCAGTAATTGGATCACATTGTGGACCTGGTACTACAGGTATCCTATATTTAAAAAAGCCTGGAAAGAAAACAAATAAGAAATAATAATGAAAGTTGGAATGATATCTCTTGGATGTTCTAAGAATCAAGTCGACAGTGAAATGATTTTAGGACTCCTTAAAAGACAAAATTTCACAATAACTGACACCGCAGACGAAGCTGATCTTATTATTATCAACACTTGCGCTTTTATTACAAGCGCAAAAAAAGAAGCAATCGATGTAATGCTTGATGTTGTAAATAATAAGAAACCAAATCAAAAAATCGTAGTCTGCGGTTGTTTTGCCACTAGATATAAAAATGAGACTTTAGAGAACTTCCCACAAATAGATAGAGTTATCTCTATTGAGGAATATCCAAACTTTTCTAATATTATAAGAGAATTATTTGAGATAAAAGAAGACCATCTATCATTCAATGATAGAGTTTTAATCACATCTCCGATTACTCCTTATGTTAGAATCGCAGATGGATGTAATAACCACTGTGCATTCTGCGCAATTCCTCTAATCCGTGGACCTTTTAAATCAAGAGATATGGAAGATATCTTATCTGAGGTTGAATACTTAGTTAAAGGCGGAGCTAAAGAAATTAATGTGATAGCTCAAGATACATCTAAATATGGAGTAGATAACTACCATAAGTTAATGCTTCCAGAATTACTAGATAAAATTGCTCATATTAAAGGTGTTGAAATACTTAGAACTTTCTATATTTATCCTGAAACTATCACTGATGAATTAATTAAAGTAATTAAAGATAATAAAAACATTGCTCCATACTTTGATATTCCATTCCAACACGCATCTAATAAGATTCTTAAGTTAATGAAAAGAAAATCAACTAAAGAATCTGCGCTTGAATTAATTAAGAAAATAAGAAGAGAAATTCCTGAAGCCGTTATTAGAACTACCTTAATGGTTGGATTCCCTCATGAAACTAATAAAGACTTTAAAGAGTTGTTAGAGTTCGTTAAAGAAGCTAAATTCTTCCATATGGGAGCTTTTATGTATTCTAGAGAAGAAGATACATTAAGCTTTAAATATCATTTTAGAGTGCCTAAAGTGATATCTAAGAAGAGATATAATGAATTAATGGCTCTTCAAAGTGAAATAGCTTTATCTTTAAAGAGTGAATTAATCGGTAAAACATATAAAGCTATAGTCACATCATATAATGATGACTATACATTTACTTTAAGAAATTATATGTTCGCTCCTGATGATGTAGATGGCGCAATTATTGCGACATGTCCATTTGAAAATGATTTAAAAGAAGGCGACATTGTAGAAGTAGAAATACTTGATGCAAGCGCTTATGAATTATATGGCGAAATTAGGAGGGTATTATGAAAACTATCCTCCTATTTTTAAAGGGAATATTCATTGGAATAGGTAATATGATTGCAGGTATCAGTGGTGGTACTGTCGCATTCATATTAGGCATCTATGAAAAAATGGTTGATGCCTTCGCATCACTCACCAAAAAGTTTTGGCCTAATTTTCTATACTTACTTAAAGTTGGATTAGGTATAATTGTTGGAATATTCCTCGCATCAAAACTTTTAAAATTATTATTCGCAGTACTCTTTATTGAAACAATATCTTTATTCGCAGGTATTATCATTGGAGGTATTGTGAATGATGTTCCTGATTTAAAGTTATTACCTGAAGAAAAAGAACACCATAAAGAAAAATACCCAATCGTATTTATAATTTCATTCTTAGTTGTTATTGGTCTTGCTATATTAAATCTATTTATTAATGATCAAGGCGCAGATATTAATGCTACATTTGAAACTATTAAGTTTAAAGATATGGTCATTCTATTCTTCTTAACTATTATAGGAACTCTAGCTATGATTTTCCCTGGAATTAGCGGTTCTTTAATCTTTATGATTGTAGGACTTTACTATCCAGTACTAAATGGAATAAGTGCCTTAATCCATTTTGAAAACTATAAAGATAGTGCATTTATGATTAATGAACTTAAATTATTTATTCCATTAATTCTAGGTGTATTAATATCTTTACTCTTCTTATCAAAACCAATTAAATGGTTATTCCATAAATACCACAAAGTATGTCTTTATATGATTTCAGGTTTTGTCTTCGCGTCAGTATTCGCAGTATTTATTGTAAATATTCATGAAATAGTTAAGGCCTATACTTGGTGGCACGTATTACTCTCAATAGTATTTTTAGCTTTCGGAGTATTCTTATCTATATTCTTAAAGAAAATTAGTGATAAGAAGAAAATGAAAGAAGAAATAGCACAAGAAAATAAAGAAAACACAAATCCAGTTGAATAGGATTTGTGTTTTTCTTTTTATTCACGACCAAGTCCAACTCTCTTGTGGACTTTTCTTATTTTCTTTACTGCGAGATAGTGAGCGTAATCTCGACCTTCATCTAATACTTTATTTAAGATATCAGATTTAATGATTTCATTATATTTAGTTTGAATCTTAGTTAATTCATCACCAACTATATTAGCTAAGTCTTCTTTAAATTCTTTATAACCCAAACCTTCATATTTCTTTTCAATTGATTCAATAGATTCGCCAGTTAAGTTTGAATAGATATTGATGAGGTTAGTAACTGCAGGTTGATTTTCTTGGTCATATTTAACCACTCCAATTGAATCAGTAACAGCACGTCTAATCTTATTTTTAGCTTCATCAATATTATCAAGAAGAGTAATATAACCTTTTTGGTTTGGATCTGATTTACTCATTTTCTTTAGAGGATCTTGAAGACTCATAATTCTTGCGCCTGATTTTAAAATGTATGGTTCAGGAATTGTGAATGTATCACCATATTTATTGTTGAATCTTTCAGCAATAACCTTAGTGATTTCAAGATGTTGTTTCTGATCTTCGCCTACAGGAACTTTATCCGCGTCATAAAGAAGGATATCTGCAGCCATTAGAATTGGGTAAGTTAATAGTCCAGTTCTAACTGATGCGCCTTCTTTAGCACTCTTTTCTTTGAATTGAATCATACGTTCCATTTCACCAATATATGCATTGCATTCAAGAACATATGATAATTCTGTATGCTCTGGAACTTCTGATTGAATGAATAAGTGACATTTAGCTGGGTCTAAACCAATTGCTAAATAAAGAGCAGCTAAAGTTTTAATATTCTTTTTAAGTTCAGCTCTATCACGTTCAACTGTGATTGAGTGAAGGTCGGCAACAAAGACAAGAAGATCTACATCTTCAAATTCATTTTGAATTTTAACGAAGTTCTTCATTGCGCCGATATAGTTTCCAAGTGTTGGAACGTTTGTTGGTTGAATTCCTGATATAATTCTCATGTTTTACCTCCTAAAAATACAAAAAATCCGCCCTTATGTTTAAGGACGGATTTAATCCGCGGTGCCACCTTAATTCTAGATTTCTCTAGCTCTTTAAGTGTTTAATTTAAAACTCCATAACCCCACACTTATTTATATCTAATATCTTCTCACACCCGCCAAAGACTCTCTTTAAATAAATATAAATATCCGTTACTTCATCGTTTTTATAAATTATATATTATTATCCTAATTTAATCAATAATTATTCGTTTAAAGCTTTTTCAAGTTCATCAAGGAGTTCTGCATATCTAGTTACAACACCATTGATAGCGTCCATCTTAGTGAAGTCAACTCCAGCCTTCTTAACGATTTCAATTGGATAGTCAGAACCGCCAGATTTAAGCATTTCTTTATAGTTATCAAATGCTTTAGGTTCATTATTCTTAACCTTTTCATAGATAGCAAGAGATGCGCTAAATGAAGTTGCGTATTGATATACATAATATGGTGAATTGAAGAAGTGAGGGATATAAGCCCAAACATATTGTTTAACTTTTTCACTCTTAATATTTAAACCATAGTATCTCTTATAAAGACTAATCATAATTTCGCTTAATGAATCAGCAGTAATAGCTTCACCTTTTTCTGCCTTAGTATGAGCTAAGTATTCATATTCAGCGAATAATGTTTGTCTATAGAATGTAGACATAATATCATCAATAGCGTTTTGGATTAATGATACTTTTTCACTCTTAGAGAGTTTACCGCTATTAAGTAGATAATCTAATAAATTGTGTTCATTGAAAGTAGAAGCAATCTCAGCAACGAAGATTGTATAATCTTCAGTCTCAAGAGGTTGATACTTTTGGCTGAACATTGTATGGATTGAGTGACCAGCTTCATGAGCGAGTGTGAATACATCACTTAACTTAGAGTTGAAGTTTAAAAGAATGATAGGGTGAATTCCAGGCATAGAGTTAGAATATGCACCACCACGTTTACCTTCACTTGGATAAACGTCAACATATCCATCTTTAGTTACTTCACGAGCGAATCCTTTGAATTCATCATCAAATCTTTCAATTGATTTGAAGAATAATTCTTTAGCTTCTTCATAAGTATAAGTCTTATCGCTTTGGCCGCCTAAAGATAAGAATCTATCATATGTATGATATTTTTTAAGACCTAATGTTTCTTTTCTAAGTTTGTAGTATTTCTTAGCAAGAGGAGCAAGTTTATGTGCAGCCTTGATTAAGTTATGATATAAAGATACAGGAATGTTGTTAGAGAATAGATGCATTTCAAGTGCATTATTGAATCCTTTACTACGAGCAAGAGCGATGTCAGCTTGAAGTACAGTGTTATAAATAGATGCATAAGTGTTCTTATGATCTGCATAAGACTTGAAGCAAGCTTCAAATACATTCTTTCTATCTTTATCAGTCTTAGCGTCTTTAATTAAACCAGTCCAGTTTTCTTTAGTTACATAAATCTTTTCTTTTTCACCATTAAATCTGATTGGAGTAGCTTTACCATCACCAGAAGTAAGCGAACCATAAAGGTCAGAACCAGATCCAGATAACATAGAATAGTTAGCAATTACACCTTGAGCGTCTTTAGATGGTGTATGGGCTTCCTTTCTAAATAAATCTTCAAAACCATGTCTTAATGGTTCTAAGTCTGGATACTTTTCAAGCATCTTGAATACATAATCTTTACCAAGTGATAAGATTTCGCTTGATTCAAAAGCAGTAGCTTGACCGAGTTTAGCAAAAATGAATTGAACTTGTTGCATATCAGATAGATTTTGGTTATCTCTTCTATCTTGGCTTTCTTTCATAGATGCATAAAGATAAGGCTTTAAATAATCTCTAATGAGTACATGATTTAAATCATAGTATTCTTTAAATGATTCTTCTTGACCAAGCTTTCCTTGGAATGTGGCTAACTTAGAAACTAGTTCATTAGCCTTTTCGATGTCCTTTAAGAAATCTTCTCTAGATTTATAGAGAAAATCATAATTCCATTTCATAAATTTTAAATCCTCCTAACATTGAGTTTATTATACATTAATAAAATAATTTTTGAATAAAATGTGATTAAATATTGTAAAAATATTTATTATTGTTATAATAAGACAGGAAATAAAAAATATGATTTATCTATATATTTCACCATCTTGTCAATCTTGTAGAAAGACAATTAAATGGTTCGACGAGTTTAAAATTCCATATAAGATGATTAATATCATCTCACAACCTCTCACAAAAGAGGATATATTTAGAATGCTTAAAAACACAGAAAATGGTTTTGAAGATATCATTTCTGAAAGATCTAAACCATTCCAAGAAAACAATCTAGATATGGATAATATGAAGACATCAGAACTAGTAGATTTTATTATTAAGAATCCTACAGTTTTAAAACGTCCTATCATAGTATCTAATGATATTGTTGAAATAGGATATAACGCAGACGATATTAGAGCGTTTATTCCACCTCATATGAGAACATTTAACGATATGATTTCTTGTGGTGATTGTGATACAAATAAATGTGTATATCATAACGATAGCGCAGTACTCGCAAAAGAAATCAAAGAAGCATTCGAAGCAGAAGAAAAATAGTGCCTAAAAAGGCACTTTTTATTTTTAAATAAAATCTTGTATAATAAATGTGTAGCTTCATTCCATAAGAGGTATATTTATGAAACTTAGAAAAATACTTATTTTATTATTATCTATATTATTTCTAACTAGTTGTAGTCTTTTGCCTACGGCTTCAAGTTTAAGTAAAACAACCACAACCGAAAGAAAGATTATTTCTACAACAGATATTGAAAACTTGTCTAGTGATTTTATTATGGGCATGGATGCATCTCAAGTTCCGTCTCTTGAAGCTAGTGGAGTAACGTATAAAGATTTTCAAGGTATAACACAAGATGTTTTCTATATATTAAGTAGATGCCACATCAATTATATTAGAGTAAGACTTTGGAATGACCCATATGACTCAGAAGGTCATGGATATGGTGGCGGAAACTGCGATTTAGATAATCTTATTAATATAGGTAAAAGAGCTACTAGATATGGGATGAAATTATTGGTGGATTTTCATTACTCAGATTTCTGGGCAGATCCAGGAAAACAAAAAGTTCCTAAAGCTTGGGCTAATATGAAATTAGATGAAAAGAAAACTGCATTATATACTTATACAAAAGAAACATTAGTAAGACTAAAAGATGAAGACATAGATGTGGGCATGGTTCAAATTGGAAATGAAACCAATACTGGCATGGCTGGAGAGAATGTAAACAATATGATTGCTCTTATGAAAGAGGGTTCTAAAGCCGTAAGAGAAGTGTTCCCTGATGCACTTGTTGCACTACATTTCACTGATCCACAAAATTCTAGTAACATGTTAAGTTTAGCAAAACTCTTAAGTGACAATAATTTAGATTATGATGTATTTGGTACATCTTACTATCCTTATTGGCATGGTACTATTTCAAATTTAACTAATGTATTAAATACAATTGGCAATACATATGACAAATATGTAATGGTAATGGAAACAAGTTATGCAAATTCATTAGATAATTATGATTTCCATAATAATACATCACTAGATACTGGCTATACTAAACCTCATGATTACACAATTCAAGGTCAATATGACCAAGTATATGACGTAATAAAAGCTATATCTTCATTAGATAAAGGACTTGGCGTCTGCTATTGGGAAGGTACTTGGATTGGTGTTGGCTATACTTCGCTCGAAGAAAACCAAATTAAATGGGAAACATATGGTTCTGGTTGGGCATCAAGTTACTCAGCTGAATATGACCCTAATGATGCTGGACGTTACTACGGAGGATGCGCAATAGAAAACCAAGCATTTTTTGATAAAGATGGGTATGTGTTAAACTCAATAGATGTATTTAATCAACCAAGAGGCATATCTAAACCAAAAACTACTTCACTATTATCTAATGGTTCATTTGAAGAATCATGGGATTTAAGTCCTTGGACTTTAGAAAGAGTAGAAGGAACGATGGATACAGTTCAAATAAGTAACTCTGAACATTATGATGGTGAAAGAGCTTTAAATGTATATAGCAGTGAAGCTGCATCTATTAAATTAACTCAAACATTTACTAATGCTCCAGCTGGTTATTATACGTTGCGTGCGAGCACTATGGGTGGCGCATCAAGTTATGGGTATGTATATATACAAGTATTTTCAAAAGAAAAGCGAATTGGTGAAACTTCATTTATGATTATTGGCTCAATGAAATGGATGACAAATGAAACAAATTTTGATTCTTCAGACTCTTTTGAAGAATTAAAACTGGTGATTTATGTTGTATTTACAGCACCAGAATCATGGGCATTTATAGATAATCTTAAATTCACTGTTGAAGCATATAATTAGTTTTTTAAGGTAAAATTATAAAGATAAGATACAAAACACGCCAAAATGTTTTGTATCTTTTTTATATGGAAAAATATGTTTCACTTAAAGTCTCAACTATTATATAATAATAGTATGAGAAAGATCACATTAAAGAAAAGATTTGGTACTCTAGGCAAAGACCTAGATGTTAAAGTTATGGTTAATGGACAAATAATCTCTGAGCTAAAAGAGGGGGAAGAAGAAAAAGCTATTGAAGTATATAATGGCTCTCAGGTTGTAGTTTGTCAGGTTGAAGACGAAGATAAGAATATCTATCGTTCTAACGCATTCTTTTTAACTGGTTCAAAAAACGCTACTGCGTTTATTGATATTAATGGAATGAGAATTAATATAAAGGAAAGATAATTATTATGGCTGAAAAAGAAATAGTAAAACTTCAAACTGAAGATGTAATAATGTGGGAAGGAAAACCTATCGCTGATGGTGATAAACCTTTAAGAAAAAAGGTTGTTAAGCTTGCGAAGATTATTGGCGGACCTTCTGGAATGCTTAATAAAATAGATGCTAATGCTCCTGAATATTATTCTCTCGCAGGATCTCTATCTGATGAAGAATGTGATTTCTGTATCGCAATTGGTTTAAGAAAGATTAGAAGAGATGATTATCTTGCTGAAAAGCTTGGATGGACAATAGAGAAAACTAGAGAAGTAGGTCACCATTTAGCGTGGATTGGTACTGTTAGAGAAGATTTATTTGAAAATGATAGTCATTTTGAATACTTCTTACCTATTTTTGCTCCAGGACTACTTGAGATTATGGTTGTATCACCTAATGCTGAAAACCATCCTGAAATTAGACGTGCATTTAACCAATATACACATGATAGACTAAAAACTATGGGTCCTATGATTCCTGATGGATATGGACTTATGAGAGTTATTCCTATCACAAGAGCTCTACCTAAAGGTGAACCAGTAGATGATAGAGATAACCTTGATTACTATTTAAATAAATATGATTATTTCTCAGTTGGTGAATGTTCATGTAGAGTGTCTAGATCATCTATGGGTGATGGTTGTGGACACCTTCCTAATGATAGATGTTTAAAACTTGGTAAAGCTGCGAAGTACTTTGTAAGAACTGGTAAAGATAGAGAAATTACTAGAGAAGAAGCTTATAAAATCTTAATGGATTGCGAAGACGAAGGTTTAATGCATTGTATTCCTAATATTGAATCTATTAAAGATGGTAATACTACCGCAATCTGTGACTGCTGTGGTTGTGCTTGTTTCGGTCTTCGTCCTGTTGAAGAATTTAAGACTACAGATGCTGTCGCATCTAACTATAGATCTGAAATCAATCCACTTAATTGTGTTGCTTGTGGTAAGTGTGTTGAAAACTGTCCAACTAACGCAATTAGACTTGGTGTTAAACTTAATGAATGCACTAAGACTAAGATTGAATTTAGCCATCCTCTATCTAAGAATACAGTAGCTAGAGCTGAAAGAAATATCGACTATAGATTTGAAAGAGAAAACGTAATACCTGAGACAGGTACTGCACCATGTAAGACTTGGTGTCCTGCACATATCTCTATTCAAGGATATATTAAGATGGCATCTGAAGGAAGATATACAGAAGCTTTAGAATTAATTAAGAAAGATAACCCATTCCCTGCGGTATGTGGTAGAATCTGTAACCACCCTTGTGAACTTCACTGTACTAGACGTGATGTAGACCAAGCTATCGCAATTGATGATATTAAGAAATTTATTGCTGAAAAGGATTTAAATGCTGAAACTAGATTTATTCCTAAGAAGATTCATGATTATTCATCTAAGAAGATTGCGATTATTGGTGCTGGACCTTCAGGACTTTCTTGTGCTTATTATTTAAGTTTGTATGGATATGACATCACAGTTTTTGAAAAGGAAGAAAAGTTAGGTGGTATGCTTACACTTGGTATTCCTAACTTCAGACTTGAAAAGGATGTTGTTGAAGCTGAAATTGATATCTTAAGAGAACTTGGAGTTAAGTTTAAGACTGGATTTGAAGTTGGTAAAGATTGTTCAATTGATGAATTAAGAAGAGAAGGATTCAAGGCATTCTTTGTTGGTATTGGTGCTCAAAACTCAAGAAAACTTGGTCTTGAAGATGAAGAAAATGAAAATATCCTTGGTGGAATTGATTTCTTAAGAGATATCAATTTAGGTAAGGGCAAGAAATTATCTGGCACTGTAGTAGTGGTTGGTGGCGGTAATGTTGCAATGGATGTTGCAAGAGCCGCTATTAGACAAGGCGCTGATAAAGTTAAACTATTCTGCTTAGAAAGACGAGAAGAAATGCCATCAGCCGAAGATGAACTTGAAGAAGCAATCGCTGAAGGAATTGAAATCAATAACTCTTGGGGACCTAAAGCTTTCAAAGTTCAAGATGGAGTTCTTAAAGGTATTGAATTCAAAGCTTGTACAAGCGTAAAAGATGCTAATGGTAGATTTAATCCATCATACGATGAATCAAATACTCAAGTAGTTGAATGTACTTGTGTACTTGAAGCTATTGGACAATCATTTGCTTATGGTAATCTCTTTATGGGTACTAAAGTTCAAATTACTAGACGTGGTACAGTTCTTGCTGATCCATTCACAAGACAAACTAATGAACCAGATATCTTCGTTGGTGGTGATGTATTAAATGGTCCATCATTCGCAATTAATGCTATCGCAGATGGTAAAGAAGCTAGTATTTCAATTCATAGATTTGTATGGCCAGGACAACTTCTTGATGCTGGTCGTGATAGAAAACTCTATACTGAACTCAATCATACTAATATCGACTTAAATGGCTTTGATAAAGCTAAAAGAGAAGTTCCAAAGAATCTAAAAGTAGACACTAAGAGTTATAAAGATAATAGAGGAATCCTCACTGAAGAACAAATCAAGAAAGAAGCTTCACGTTGTCTATCTTGTGGTAAGGCAGTAGTTGATCCTAATATGTGTGTTGGTTGTGGACAATGCGTACTTCAATGTAAGTTTGATGCTGCTCACTTAGTTAAGAAGAGTAGTATCTACGCAACTAACTTTGATACACTCCTTCCAAAAGCTATGGGTCACACACTTAAACGTGGTATTAAGATTGCTGCTAATGCTTTAAAGAGAGAATAATTATGCATGAACTTGGATATGCGACTGAAATAGTCGCAACCCTTGAAGAATACATGAAAGAAAATAATCTCAAAAAGATTCATTCAATAACTCTAACTGTAGGTGAAGCCACAGGCGTACTTCCTCACTATATGTATGAATGTTGGCCTGCGGCTATTGAAGATACATCTTTAAAAGATACTACACTTAATATCAACTATATTAAGGTAGTAGGAAGATGTAGAGAATGCGATGAACTATTTGAAGTATCAACTAATTTTGGAAGATGCCCTAAATGTAGATCTGAAGAATATGATATGACAAATGGTTATGAATTTGAGATTACAGAAATAAAAGCTGAATAATTTAAACCCGTCGATTTCGATGGGTTTATTTTATTATTAGTAATTAATTGTATTTACAATGTAATACAATGTTGTTATAATATAATTACAAAAGGAGAAATATTATGGCTATTATACAAGTTAGAGTAGATGATGAATTAAAGAAAGAAGCTACAGAGATTTATGAAAACTTAGGTCTCGATTTATCTACCGCAGTAAGAATGTTTCTTAAAAGATCAATAATAGAAGGCGGTATTCCGTTCGCAACTAGATATGATGAAGTAACTCTTAAAGCAATTAAAGCAACTAAAGAAATGCAACAGATATCTAAAGAAAATGGTAACTGTAATATGACTCTTGATGAAATCAACGAGGAAATAAGACTCGGTAGGCTTGAAAGAGAGGAGAAAAAGAAAAAACAATGAAGTTCTATGCTGTGATTGATACAAATGTAATTGTATCAGCAATGTTAAAACCAGAATCTGTTCCTGGTCAATTAATTCAATTATTATATAATGGAATAATAATATCCATGATTAATGAAGACATCGTGAATGAATATTACGATGTATTAACTAGAAACAAATTTAATTTTAATGATGAAAGAGTAGAACAAATTATTGATTTTCTAAAAAGCACGCAATATACATAAATAATGAGACAACATCAGAAATTTTCTTAGATAAATCTGATGTTGTTTTTTACGAAGTAACGATGACAGGAAGAAATAATAATGATGTATATTTAGTAACTGGTAATATGAAGCATTTCCCAAACAGAAGTTTTATAGTCACACCAAGAGAGATGCTAGAAATAATAAATGATTTTTTTTGAAAAAGATGGTGAAGCATAATTAATAAATATAATAATAAATAACTTCCTATAATATGATAAAATTATTGTATGGAAAAATATGTAAATGTTATAGGCGCAGGACTCGCAGGATGCGAGGCTGCATATCAAATCGCAAAACGTGGAATAAAGGTTAAATTATATGAAATGAAGAAACACAAAAAGACTCCAGCTCAAAAAATGGATCTTTTTGCTGAACTTGTATGTTCTAATTCATTTAGATCTTCTGACCCTAAAAATGCTGTAGGGCTTTTAAAAGAAGAATTAAGAATGATGGATTCATTAATTATTAGAATCGCAGATAAGACTCAAGTTAAAGCTGGTGCTTCACTTTCAGTTGATAGAGAATTATTCTCCAAACTAATTACTGAAGAAATAAGTAATAATCCATTAATTGAAGTAATAGACGAAGAAGTTACCAAAATACCTGAAGGTTATACAGTTCTCGCAACTGGCCCACTCACATCTGATGCACTATCTGATGAAATTGGTAAGTTTATTGATGAAAAGTATCTTCATTTCTTTGATGCTATTGCCCCAGTAATTGAAAAGGACTCAATTGATTTTACTAAGGCATATTATAAATCTAGATGGGATAAAGGTACTGCTGATTATATTAACTGTCCTTTTACTAAAGAAGAATACTTAACTTGGTGGGAAGAGGTAGTAAATGCTGAAACTCATGAAGCTCATGATTTTGAAATAAATGTATTTGAAGGATGTATGCCATTTGAAACTATGGCTAAAAGAGGTGTAGATACACTTCGTTATGGACCTATGAAACCAGTAGGTTTATATAGAGATGATTTTAAACCATACGCAGTTGTACAACTCCGTGCGGATAATTTAGCTAATTCAATGTATAACATTGTTGGTTTTCAAACTAAACTCTCATATGGTGCACAAGACAGAATAATAAGAATGATTCCAGGTCTTGAAAACGCAAAAATCATTAGACATGGACAAATGCATAGAAATACATTTATTAGTGCCCCTGGTCTAATAAATGCTTCATATGAGTCACTAAAACGTCCTGACTTATTCTTCGCTGGTCAATTATCTGGGGTTGAAGGATATGTTGAATCAACCGCATCAGGCTTAATCGCAGGAATTAATATCGCAAGATTGGTTTTAGGAAAAGAATTAATTAAATTCCCAAGAACTACTGCGATGGGTGCTCAAGCTTATTATCTTGAAAACGCATCTAAAGAAGACTTTGAACCAATGAATGTAAACTATGGAATATTCCCTCCAATTGAAGGAAGAACCAAAAACGATAGAAAAGAAGCTTATAGTGAAAGAGCTATGGAAGACCTTAAGAGGTTTAAAGATGAGTCAAAGGAATAATGAATTCTTAGAGAAGTTTGTTTCATATTTAAGAAATGAAAGAAGGTATTCAGAGAATACCATTTTAGCTTATTCTAATGACATTAAAGATTTCTTTAAATATTTAGACGAAAATGAATTTGGTGATGCGGATGAAATATCTGAAAAGGTCGCTGCCTTTTATATTTCAAATGCCGCAGATACATTTACTCCTCGTTCAATTCAAAGAAAGTCTTCATCTATTAAATCTTTCTATAATTTCTTCGTAGAAATTGATAAAGAAATGGAAAAGAATCCATTCTTAGGTGTTGATATTCCAAAAAGTGAAAAGAGATTACCTAAATTTGTCTATGATGATGAAATAAAAGAATTCTTAAACGCGATAGACGTTAGTGATGAAGTGGGTAAAAGAGATAAATTAATCTTTGAACTTCTATATGGCTCAGGGCTTCGTGTATCTGAACTTACTAATATGAGGCTAAAAGATGTGGATTCTGATTCAAGAAGAATACTAATTCATGGTAAAGGATCAAAAGATAGGATTGTTCCAATGACTGTAGATGCCAAAGAAGATTATCAAAAATACTTAGTATTATCTAGACCAATCTTTCTTGCTAGATCAAATAATCTTGAAAATGATTCAGTATTCTTAAACTTCCATGGAGGAACTTTAACTTCAAGGGGTGTTAGAGATATATTAAATAGAGTACTCAAAGAAACATCTTCAACTATGAAAGTATCTCCGCATGCCTTTAGACATTCATTCGCAACCCATCTATTAAATAAAGGAATGGATGTAAGAATGGTTCAAGAATTACTAGGTCACTCTAATCTTTCTACTACTCAAATATATACTAAATTATCTAAGGAATCCCTTCAAAAAGAATATGAAAAGGCCTTCCCTAAAGGAAATAAGAAAAATGATTAAGATTATCTCAGTAGGTAAAATTAAAGAAGACTACCTAAAAAAAGGAATAGATGAATATTTAAAGAGACTCTCTAAATATACTAAAGTTGAAGTAGTAGAACTTAAAGATTTACCACTCAAAGATAATATGAGTGATAATGAAATTAGGAAAGTATTAGATGAAGAAGGTAAAGATATATTAAGTAAGATTAATAATAATGAATATGTAATATCTTTAGATAGACTAGGTAAGAGTATGTCTAGTATAGAATTCTCTAAGAAAATAGAGTCTATCTATAATTCATACCCAAATATCACATTTATTATTGGTTCATCTTATGGATTATCTAAAGAAGTATTAGATAAATCACACTATTTATTATCTTTCTCAGCTTTTACATTCCCTCATCAATTATTTAAACTTATTTTACTTGAACAGATCTTCCGTGCATATAAAATATTAAATAATGAGACTTATAATAAATAAGCATTTATAAAGACTTAGATTTTTATACATGTTATAATGAGGTATAAAATAAGGAGGTTTAATTATGGTTAAACAATTAAACGAAAATGAATTTAAAGACGTACTAGCTAGCGGCAAAAAGTTCTTTGTAGACTTTTATGCTGATTGGTGTGGACCTTGTAGAGCTATGGGCCCAGTAGTAGATGAAGTATCAGAAGAATTAACAAATGTAGATTTTTATAAAGTAAATGTAGATGAAGCTGAAAACCTTGCTGAGGCATTAATGATTACAAACATTCCTTGCTTCATGGTATTTGAAGAAGGAAAACTTCAAAAGAAGTTTGTAGGCATGATGTCTAAAGAATCTTTAGTAGAAAAGATTTAATATGTTATACGATTCTATAATTATTGGCGCAGGACCTTCTGGTGTTACATGCGCCATTTATTTAAAAAGAGCGGGTTTAAATCCTCTAGTAATCTATAAAGATGCTGGATCACTTGGCTTATCTAAAATAGAAAATCTATATTCTTATGATTCTATCAGTGGAATTGATTTATTTAATAAAGGCTTAGAACAATTAAAGTCTAATGAAATAGACACAGTTAAAGAAGAAGTATTAGCTTTAACTCAAGAATTAAACTATAAAGCTATTACTAAAGATAATGAATATGAAGGCAAAACACTCGTTATCGCATCTGGCTTAAATAAATCTAATCTTCCAAAGATGTTTAAAGATTATCTTGGTATGGGTGTTTCAACTTGTGCATTTTGTGATGCACCACTCTTCAAGAAAAAAAGAGTATGGGTCGCAGGAAAAGAACCATACCTAACTCAAATGATTAAAGAATTAAATTACTTTACTCAAGATGTAGTAACTTTAAATGTTGAAGATATTGCTTCTTTATCTGGAGAATTTAATCTAGAAAAAGTCACACTTAAAAGCGGTGAAGAAATATCTTTAAATAATTTATTTATTGCGCTTCCTTTAGGTAGTCAAAGTATTTCATCTAACTTAGGTGTATTAATTGATGATAAAGGTAATATCGTAGTAGATGAGAATAATAAGACAAACTTAAACAATGTCTATGCCGCAGGTGACATTGTAAAGGGAAGAAGACAAGTTTCAAAAGCTATGAATGATGGAATGAATGTAGCCTATTCCATTATTGAAGTTTTAAAATCTAAAAAATAATTCGAAATGATACTCAACTTTTTGAGTATCATTTTTATGATGAGACTAAGTAAATATAAAGTAGATAATTATTTGTATAAGAAAACTAACCTAATAAATAAAGAGTGTTTAATGTGTAAGGGAGAAAATATTTATAATAACCAGTGCGTTGATTGCGGCACTAAAGTTATAGATATTTACTATAGTGAAAGAATTATAAAACCACATAAACACTCTTTAAATATGGAGTTTAATTTATCTAAATCACAAGAAAAAGCATCTCATTATTTCTTGTCTCATTTAGTCAAAAAAGAGAATGCGTTTTTAAATGCAGTATGTGGTAGTGGCAAGACCGAAATAATGTATGAGTCAATTCTTTATGCATTAAATAATAATTTAAAAGTGGTTATCGCAATTCCAAGACGTGAGATAGTTAAAGAGTTATCAGTAAGACTTAAAAATGTATTTAAAGATACAATCATTAAATATATAGATGGATCTAATCATGACGATAATTGTGACCTATTATTATCTACTGTGAATCAATTAATAAACTATGAAAATGAATTTGATTTAATAATTCTTGATGAAGCTGATGCTTATCCTTATTCAGATAATCCATTTCTTAAAAGAATATTAAAAAAATCTCTTAAAAAGGATGGGGTAATATTCTATATGAGCGCTACTATTAAAGAAAGATTTAATATCGATACTTACACTATGAATAGGAGATATCATGGTCATGATTTAGTGTTACCTAAATATTACCTTATGGATAATGATATTACTAAAAATAGCGATTTTTTAAATATACTAAATAGTGATAGAAAACATATTATATATGTCCCATCAATAAGCTTGTTAAATAAACTAGGCAGTGGATTAAGTATAAATACTATATCTAGTGAATCTAAAAGAAAAGATAAATTAATAGATTCACTTAAGAATGGATCAATTAAAAACATTCTATCCACAACAATTCTTGAAAGAGGTATTACTATTAAGAATGTGGACGTCATAGTTCTATATGCAGATCATAAAGTATTTACTTATCAAACACTAATTCAAATCGCAGGAAGAGTAGGGCGAAAGATTGGTGATGAGACAGGTAATGTATATATCTTTTATAGGCATAATTCAATTAAATTCTTTTTAGTTAATAGATATATTAAGAGGATGAACAATGAAATGCTATGGCTGCGGAAAAATAATAAAGAAAGAGATTAAGTTAGATGATTTCTTTAAGTTTGATTTTTATTGTGAAAATTGTCAAAAAGAGTTAACTATTAAATCTATCGTTTTCCCGCTTGATGATGGATATATGGGAACTCTATATTATATCTTTGATGAAGGTGTAAACATTAAACTTTCAAGAGAAAAGATTAAAGAGATATTTATCCTTTTAGATAAACTAATTAATAAGAACACTTTAGTCTTTGTGGATAAGAATAATATTGATAAATCACTTAAATTAAAGCTAAAAGAGAATATTAACTTTTTCTCGTTTAAATACCTAGATTTAGAGAATTGTGAATAAAATCTAAAAATGAAAAATGATTTTTATGTGAAAACTCGTAAACCTATTTACAATAACCATTGATGTTATATAATGAAGGCAAGGAGGAACATTTTATGCAAATTGATGTTAGAAGTAAAGGTATCAAAGTTACAGAAGATACCAGAGATTATTTAGAAAAGAGGTTATCTAAATTAGATCGATTCACTACTCGCCCTCTTCAAGCAAAAGTCGTTCTTAAATTAGATGCAAAGAAAGTAAGAGTTGAGGTAACTATCCCAATTGCTCATCTCATCTTAAGAGCAGAGGAATCTGACACTGAGATGTTTGATGCAATTGATAGATGTGCTGAAAAACTTGAAAAACAAATCAAGAATAATAAGCACAAACTCGTAAGAAGCTTACAATCTAAACAAGGCATTAACGATTTATTCGTTGATACACCTGAACCAGAGAAAATGGTTAACAGCGCAGTTAAAATTAAGGAATTCAAGTTAGAAGTTATGTCTTTTGATGAAGCTGCTACAGCCATGGAACTTGGTGATCACTCATTCTTCGTATACAAAGATGAAAATGAAGAAGTTAATATCGTATACGTTAGAAATGATGGTGAATATGGTCTTATAAAGACTCACTAAAATATTTTTATTCAAAGCGGGAGAAAAACTCCCGCTTTTTATATGCCTTCTATTATAAATACTCAAAAAACTATTATTTTTTGTAAAAAAATAGCCCAAAATTATGATAAATGAAAAATGTATACTTTTGTTTAATAAACAAAAAAGAGTATTTATGGTATTATAGAGTAGATGAATTATATTTAAAGGAGTAGAAGTATGCCTTTTATTAAGCATAAAAACGACAATAAAATTAAGGGTTTCATTCAAAAGAAGCTTGAAAAAAGAGCTATTAAGATAATGGAACTTGAAAGTCAATTTGAAGCATTCGAGGAAGAAGACTTCAAAAATAAGACTGAAGAATTTAAAAAGAGATTCCAAGATGGTGAAAGTCTTGAATCAATGTTAGAAGAAGCCTTTGCAGTGGCTGCGGTTGCAGCTAAGAAATTCACTGGTATGAACCCATTCAAGGTTCAAATCATGGGTGGTCTTGTTATCCATGGTGGCAACATCGCTGAAATGAAAACTGGTGAAGGTAAAACACTAACTGCGGTTTTACCTGCATATTTAAACGCATTAACTGGTAAAGGTGTTCATATTATCACAGTAAATGAATACTTAGCTGGAAGAGAAGCTAATGGTATTATCGGTGATTTATTTAGAAAACTAGGCCTTACAGTAGGACTTAACTTAAGAGATTTATCTCCAGAAGAAAAGAGAGCTGCATATAACTCAGATATCATGTATACAACTAATAATGAAGTTGGTTTTGACTACTTAAGAGACAACATGGTTATTAGAAAAGAAGATCTAGTTCAAAGAGACTTAAACTACGCTATCATTGACGAAGTTGACTCTGTATTAATTGATGAAGCTAGAACTCCACTCATTATATCTGGTGGCGCAAAAGATACTGCAAGACTTTATGAACTCGCAGATAACTTTGTTAAGTACTTAACTGAAGATGACTATATTTTAAATATCAAAGATAAGACAATTGTATTATCAGAACAAGGTATTAAGAAAGCTGAAGAGCATTTCAATATAGATAACTTATACGATATTCAACATGTAACACTTTTACATAATATTTCTAACGCCTTAAGAGCTCAATTTATTATGCAAAGAGATGTTGATTATGTGGTTCAAGATAATCAAGTAATTATCGTTGACCCATTCACTGGTCGTTTAATGTTTGGTCGTCAATTCACTGAAGGCTTACACCAAGCTCTAGAAGCTAAAGAACACGTTGAAATTAAGAAAGAAACAACTACTCTTGCAACTATTACATTCCAAAACTACTTTAGAATGTACAACAAACTTTCAGGTATGACTGGTACAGCTAAGACAGAGGAAGAAGAATTCATTAACATCTATAACATGAGAGTTATTGAAATCCCTACTAACGCTCCAGTTATTAGAATTGATGATAATGATAAGATTTTCGTATCTAAAGAAGCTAAATTCAAGGCTTTAGTTAAAGATATCGTTGAACGTCATAAAGTTGGTCAACCTATCCTAATTGGTACTATTGCAATTGAAACTTCAGAACTTGTATCTGAATTATTAAGAAAAGCCCAAGTTCCACACAGAGTATTAAACGCTAAGGAACATGAAAAAGAAGCTGAAATTATTTTAAATGCTGGTCAAAAAGGTGCAGTTACAATCGCCACTAACATGGCTGGTCGTGGTACCGACATTAAACTTGGTGAAGGTGTAGTTGAACTTGGTGGTTTAGCTGTCCTTGGTACTGAACGTCATGAATCAAGACGTATTGATAACCAATTACGTGGTAGATCTGGTCGTCAAGGTGACCCAGGTTACTCTTGCTTCTATATCTCTGCTGAAGATGACTTAATGGCAAGATTCGGTAGTGAAAGATTCAAATACTTAATTGGTAGAGTTCTTGAAGCTCAAGGAAATACACTTGATGATTCACTTAACTTCTCAATGTTCTCATCTTCAATCTTAAGAGCTCAAAAGCAAATTGAAGGTGATAACTTCGATCAAAGAAAGACAGTTCTTCAATATGACGAAGTCATGAGAAAACAAAGAGAGGTTATCTACTCTCAAAGAAGAGAAATCTTATTCCATGAATCAATTGAAGAAAACATCTTTAAGATTATTGAAGATACAATTGATAATGTAATTGATGAATATACAATCATTGGTCGTGAAAGAACTGTAGAAAAGGAAGAATTATTCAAAGCTATTAATGGAACACTCTTCCCAATTGATTATCTTTCACTTGATGATTTATCAACTGATCCAAATGAAACAAGAGACTCACTTTTCTATGCATACAAGAAATGTATTGAAGAAAAGAAGAGAAATATCCCAGATGAAATCTTCCAAGAATTCTATAAAGCTATTATGCTTAGAGTTGTTGATACATATTGGATGAGACACATTGATACTATGTCTGACTTACGTCAAGCTGTAGCTCTTCAATCATATGCTCAACAAAACCCTCTAAGAGAATACCAAATTCAAGGTTTCAACCTCTTCAATGAAATGTCTAGAAACATCAGAAAAGAAACTGCTCAATTCGTATTAAGAGCAGAAGTAAGACAAAACTCTGAAAGAAAAGAAGTCGCAAAACCTACTGGAACTAATAGATCTGATAATGGTGATAGACCTAAGAGAAATCCAGCTTTAAATAAGAAACCAAAAGAACCAGGCAGAAATGATCCATGTCCATGTGGAGCTAAATGGCCTGATGGAACACCTAAGAAATACAAGGATTGTCACGGTAAATAGAATGATAGATAGAAGCACTCTAAGACTTAAAATCAAGGAAATATCTCTTAATCTTACTGAAATTGAAGATATCTTTTCTAAGTCTTCAACTGAATCTAAGATTAAAGAACTTGAAGAAGAATCTCAGAGTGCTTCTTTTTGGTCTAATCAAAAAAATGCTAAAAAGACCATTGATGAACTCAATGATTTAAAAGATAAATTATCTTCTTATAATGAACTCAAAAACATTCAAGAAGAATTAAATTTAATCTATGAACTTTCAGAAGAAAACGAAGAAGAATTAGCTTCTTCAGAAACACTAATTAATAACTTTAAGAAGTTATATGATGAATTCTCAACTGAACTACTACTTAATAATCCAGTAGATAAGAATAACTGTATTATTGATATTCATTCAGGCGCCGGAGGAACTGAATCACTAGATTGGGTTTCAATGCTTTATAGAATGTATACCATGTACGCTCAATCTCATAAGATGAAAATAGATGTCCTAGATTTAGAGCCGGGTCTTGAAGCTGGAATCAAATCAGTCACATTTAGAGTATCTAAAATGTATGCCTATGGAAATCTTAAGGGTGAGACAGGAGTTCACAGACTTATAAGACTATCTCCATTTGATTCATCACACTCAAGACACACCACTTTCGCAAGTGTCTATGTATCACCTGAGGTTGATGATAGTTTTGAAATCAATTTAAAAGAAGATGAAATTAGAATTGATATCTTCCATTCATCAGGCGCTGGAGGTCAAGGAGTAAACACTTCGTTTAGTGCGGTAAGAGTAACTCACCTTCCTACAGGTATTTCAGTATCTTGTCAGAATGAAAGAAGTCAAATTCAAAATAAAGAAACCGCTCTTTCAATTCTAAAGAGTAGACTATACCAATTAGAACTTGATAAGAGAAGAGAAGAAAAACTTAAAAATGAAAATAAGATGGACATCTCATTTGGTTCACAAATAAGAACTTATACTTTCCATCCATATTCACTCGTTAAGGATCATAGAACTAACTATGAAACTCAAAGAGTTGATAAAGTTATGGATGGTGAACTAGATGACTTCATCAAAGAATACTTAAAGATGGAGGCTACTAAATAATGAGATACTTCCTAGACTCCATCAAAAAGAAAAACAGGAGATATGAAATCGTAATTAATGATGAAAACTTTAAAACAACATACAAGATTAGAGAAGAACTCTTAATTGAAATGAAGTTTTTATCTCCAAAAGAAATAAAAGAAGAAGATTATAAATTATTTTTATCTAAACTTCCACTTGATTCATTAATCTATGAAGGTGAGAAGTTTGCAGATAAAAAGCTTAGAACTTCAAAAGAAGTTAAAGATCATTTGCGTGAGATCACAAATGATGAATCAATGATTAATGATGTAGTAGAAATCTTAAAGAAAGAGAATCTAATTAATGATTCATCATATAAAAAGGCATATTTAGAATATGCCATATACGAAAAACGTGATGGTAGAATAAAAATTTCAAATGACCTAGTTAAGCTTGGACTTAATAATTCATTTGAATATGACACTGAAGCATTAAAAGAAAATATCACCTTATTAACCAAGAAGTATGCATCTAAAGATAATAAAACACCATTTAATAAATTGGTTTTAAAAACTAAAAAGTATTTATTATCTAAAGGATACACAGAAGATGAAATAAATAAATACTTAAATATTTCATTAATCCCAAAGAATTCTTCAAGTAGTAATTTAGAAGAAGATTATAAAAAAGCGAAAGCTAAATATAATGATAAACAAAAAATAAAAATGTTCCTACTAAGAAAAGGATACGGATTTAACTCAGTTGAAAAGATAGTTGGAGGTGATGACTATGACTAACTTTGATTCATTTAACTTATATCTATTCAATCAAGGAAAATTGACTGAAGCATATAATCTATTTGGTGCACACCTAGTTAAAAATGATAATGGTGAAATAATTGGTACCATGTTTAGAGTATATGCACCATTCGCACGAATTGTTTCAGTTATTGGAGACTTCAATAACTGGGATTCAAGAGTTCATGTATTAAATAGAATCGATGATGCTGGAATATATGAACTATTTATTGAAGGTGTTGGAGAATGGGCTAAATATCGTTATGTTATAGTTACACAAGACAACAGAACTTTATTTAAGTCGGATCCATATGGATTCTTTAGTGATAATAGACCTGAAACATGCAGTAAGGTTTATGACATTGATGGATATTACTGGCATGATAAAGAATATCTTGAAAGAAGAAAGAATTCTGACCACCTCCATGAACCAATCAATATTTATGAAATGAATATTGGTTCTTGGATGAAGAAACCTGATGGTTCATTCAATAAGTTTAATGAACTTCCACCTCTTTTAATTCCGTATTTAAAAGAAATGGGATTTAACACAGTTGAGTTTATGCCTCTAATTGAATTCCCTCTTGATGAATCTTGGGGATATCAAGGTACAGGTTATTATAGTGTGACATCACGTTATGGTGTACCAAAAGATTTAATGTATTTAATTGATGAACTCCATAAGAATAATATTAAAGTTATCCTAGACTGGGTTCCAGGGCATATCTGTAAAGACCCTCATGGTCTTTATGAATTCGATGGTTCACATCTTTATGAATTTGATGATGAATTTAGAAGAGAGAATAAAGAATGGGGTACTGCGAATATGGACTTCAGCAAAGGTACCACAAGATCATTCTTCCTATCTAATGCAATGTTCTTCATCAACTATTTCCACGTAGATGGATTTAGACTTGATGCAGTATCTAATATTTACTATTATCTTGGAAACCAAGCTAATGGTATTAATGAAGCTGGTGTGGAATTCTTAAAAGAACTCCACTTAACAGTAAAAGGAGTAGATAATAATCTTATTTTATCTGCGGAAGATTCAACTACCTTCCCTAACGTAACTAAATCACCTTGGGCAGGTGGAGTTGGATTTGACTACAAATGGAATATGGGTTGGATGAATGATACTTTAAAGTATTTTGAAAAAGATCCAATCTATAGAAAGTATCACCAAAACTATCTTACATTCAGTTTAGTATACGCTTATAGTGAACACTTTATTCTTCCTTTATCTCATGATGAAGTTGTTCACGGTAAGAAATCTTTAATTGATAAGATGCCTGGTGACTACTGGCAGAAATTCTCTAACTTTAGAGCTTTAATCGGCTTTATGTATACTCATCCTGGAAAGAAGTTACTCTTTATGGGTGGTGAATTTGCTCAATTCCATGAATGGAAGGATAATAGTGAACTTGACTGGTTCCTCCTTCAATATGATAAGCATAGAGAAGCTAAGAGATTTGTTAGAGATATGTCTTTAGTTTATCTAAATGACGAAGCTTTATATAAGAATGATGATGACCCTGAAGGCTTTAGATGGATTGATGCATCTAACTCAGATCAATCAGTATTCTCATACTATAGAAAGTATAAAGACCAAATTGATGTATGTATCTTAAACTTAACACCAAACTCTTATATGTCTTATAAACTTGGTGTACCAGAGAAGGGAACATACGAAGAAATTATTAATAGTGATAAAGATGTTTATGGTGGATCAAATTTATATAATGGTCTTCCAATAAAATCTAAAGATGAATGGTCACACGGATTTAGTCAATCAATTGAATTCGTATTAAGTCCACTCTCTATCACAGTATTTAGACTTAAAAAGGAATAATAAATGGATAACGTAACTGCGCTAATATTAGTCGGCGGAAGAGGAAAGAGACTTGAAACTTTAACAGAAAACAAAACTAAACCTTATGTTAGTTTTTTAGGCAAGTATAGAATTATTGACTTTGTTTTATCATCTCTTTCTAACTCTCACATCACAGATATTGGAATCTTAACCCAATATGAACCATATGATTTAATTAAATACATCGGAAATGGTGGAGCATTTGATCTTGATACTTTTGGTAAAGGTATCTCTTTCTTAACTCCTTATGTGAACGAAGACCAAAAACTAGTAGTGCAGAAAGGCACAGCTCATGCCTGTCTTACTCAAATTGATTTTATTAAGAAATCTAGATCTAAATATTTCTTGATTCTTTCAGGCGATCATATCTATAAATTAAACTTCAAAGAAGTACTTGATGAACACATTAAGAATAATGCGAAGTTAACTATTCTTGCGAATGATTATCCTAAAAAAGAAGAACTATCTAGATTTGGAATAATTGAGACAGATGAAAATAATAAGATTGTTTCATTTGAAGAAAAACCAGCTAATCCTAAATCAAATAAAATCTCTATGGGTATCTATTTATTTAATAAAGACTTCCTAATCAAATATATCGAACAAGCTGATAAATATATTGATTTTGGAAAAGACTTAATTCCATATATCTTAAAGAATGAAGATGATATTTATGCCTATACATATGAAGGTAAGTTCTTTGATGTTGGAACTCCTACAGGATACTATGATGCGAACATGTATTATCTTGATCATCCAGAAGAGATATCACCACACCTAGATCAACAAAAGATTTATTCAAAACCTTTATATCATACTCCACTTTATATTGGAGATAACGCATCACTTAAATCATCATATGTCGCAGAAGGCGCTAAGGTATATGGAAAGGTAAAACATTCTATTATTTCATATTGTGATGTAATAGAAGAGAACGCAAATATTCAAAGTTCAATTATTCTTCCATACACTAAAATTGGTAAGAATGTAAAACTTAAAAACGCAATCGTCAATGAAAGAGTGATTGTTAAAGATAACACCATACTTAAGTTTGATGAACCAACTTTAGTTGATGTGAGTTATGAGGGGGTAGAGTCAAATGAATAAAGAAATGGTCCTCATAATTGATGCATCTTCAAAACTATTCTTCAGCTTAATGAGTAAACATAGAGCTCCAGGAGCCATCCCATTCTTTAGTAAGTATCGTATTATTGATGGAAACCTTACTAACGCTACATTTAGCGATATTACGAGTGTTGGAGTATTCCCTGGTGGTAACTATAGATCTCTATATGACCATATAGGGTCAGGCGATAGATATAACCTTAAAAGAAGACTTGATGGTATCTTTATTCTTCCTCCAAAAGTAACTAGTCCAGTGGATGAAGAATTCATATCATTTGAACGTTTAAGTGAACAAATGGAATTCTTTAGAAGGTCTCTTCAAGACTATGCGATTATTAGTCCTGCGACTTTAATTTGGAGAATTAACTTTAACGATTTACTTAATTATCATATAGAATCAGGTGCGGATATTACTCAAGTCATTAACTCTGAAGGCGAAAGACTTTATACTTTCATTTTAAAGAAAGAAAAGTTAATGGAGTTTATCTCTTTATATCGTTCATCATCTTTAAGAAATATCGTTGAGTTATATGACAGATCTTTAAATATTAAGACTGCGACATATATTCATAATGGATTTTCTAAATACATAAGAACCGTTAAAGGATACTATAACGTTTCAATGTATATCTTAAAGAAAAGACTTCAAGACCACTTAGAGGAAGAAGAGTTCCAATTTAGAACTAAAGACCCAATTAACCCTCCAAGTTATTTTGGGCCTAGAAGTGAAGTTAAATGTTCATCTATTGCGACTGGAGATATGATTTATGGTTCAGTTGAAAACTCAATCTTATTTAGAAGAGTAGTAATAGAAGAAGGAGCTAAAGTAATCAACTCAATAATCATGAATAACGCAATTATCAAGAAAGGAAGCATAGTTGAAAATGCGATTATTGATAAAGAGTGTATTATTGAAGAAGGCCTACATTTAAAAGGAAAACCTGATGAACCACTTTTAACTGAGAAGAGCCAAATCATTAAATCACTTTATATGCCTAGTGTTTGTATACTTAGTGCGGAATGTTCACCATTCATTAAAAGAGGTGGACTTGCGGATATGGTTGGATCTCTTGCAATTAGTTTAGCTAAGCTTGGCGCAAAGGTTAGAGTATTCCTACCTTTATATAAAGAGATTAAGGATAAATACTTCCAAAACTTTGAAAAGGATTCAGAAATTAAACTTGAAATTGATTCTAAGGAATATCATATTTCCACATATAAACAAATACTTCATAATGTGGAATTTGTTTTCCTAGATTTATATATGTATTTCGATAGAGAACAAATCTATGGATATGAAGATGATCCAGAAAGATTCGCATATTATTCTTATGCGACTCTTGAATATTTAAAAGAGAATGATATCGTAGTTGATGTCTTCCATTTAAATGACTGGCATACTACTTTATTTACTCTTTTTAAGAAGAAATACGAAGAATACGCTGATTCTAAAACATTACTTACTATTCATAACCTTAACTATCAAGGCGAAACTTCAAGAGACGTTATTGATAAGTTTAATTTTGATTATATCGTTCAAGGCAGTAAGGTTAATTTACTTGAAGTAGGTATTAATAGTGCGGACATCTTAACGACTGTCTCTAAGACATACGCAGAAGAATTAAAATATGAATACTATTCCGGAAATCTCCACGATAGTATTATGAGACGTCAAAGAGATATCTATGGTATAGTAAATGGTCTTGATGAAAAGTTTAATCCAGAAACTGATATTGAAATTAAAGCCAATTATAACATCAAGACAGTTTATAAGAACAAACCTATCAATAAAGAATTCTTACTAAACCTTTGCGGTTTTAGTAATAATGGTGATGAATTCGTAATAGGTATGGTTTCAAGACTTGACCAAATCAAAGGATTTGATTTAATTCTAGATAGTATTGATTCCATTATGGAAGATGAAAGAGTAAGAATCGTTCTACTTGGTGTAGGTGATCCTGAAATAATGAGAAGATTTAGAGAAGTTGAAGCTAAATATCCATCTAGAATAAAATGTTTCCTTGACTATTATGGAACAAAAGCGGAATATATATACGCAGGCGCGGATATATTCCTAATGCCATCAAGAATAGAACCATGTGGCACATCGCAAATGATTGCCTTAAAATATGGTACTATCCCAGTAGTTAGACAGACTGGTGGTTTAAATGATACGATTAGAAACTTTGAGTTCATGAATAAGAAAGGTAATGGATTCAAATTCTATAATTATGATTCAAGAGATTTAATTTATACAGTTAATCTTGCGAAGGACACATATTTCAATGATAAAAAAGGGTGGAAGGCTTTGATTAAACAAGCAATGGAATCAAAGAATTCATTTGAAAAATGTGCCAAGGAATATCTTGCCTTATACAAGTTAGTGAAAGAGAAAGAGAGGAGTTAATATGAATACATTTTTTAAGACAAAAGAAGATTTCAAAGAAGAATTCGCTTTAAGACTTAAAAATAAATACTTAGTAAGCGTTAAAAAATCAAGCGTAAGAGAAAGATATAATGTGCTTGGTTCAATGGTTATGGATTATCTATCAGACTATTGGATTGACACAAACAATAAAATAGAAAAAGAAAACCCTAGAATGGTTTACTATTTCTCTATGGAATTCCTACTTGGCCGTATGATTGAATCTAATATTAATTCATTAGGTTTAAGAGACATAGTAGAAGAAGCATTCAAGAGTTATGGTATTAAACTATCTGAAGTATTAAGTTATGAAAAAGATCCAGGTCTAGGTAATGGTGGTTTAGGTAGACTTGCGGCATGTTTCTTTGATTCACTCGCAAGCCTTAAATATCCAGCAATGGGTAACACTATTAGATATAGATATGGTCTATTCAGACAAAAGATTAAAAATGGTTATCAAGAAGAACGTCCTGACAACTGGCTTGAAGATGGATTTGTATGGGAAATTAGAAGAGAAGAATTATCTCTTGAAATCCCACTATATGGTTATGTTGATTATCTTAACGGTAAAAGAGTATATCATCCAGCTGAATACATTAAAGCCGTTCCATATGATGTTCCAGTAGTTGGATACAACAATAAGGTTATTGATACACTCAGAATCTGGAACGCAGAACCAGCTAGAAAATATCCATACAACAAATCTGCGATTGCTTATGAAGAAGATATCAGAAAGATTTGCGGATTCTTATATCCAGATGATTCAAGTGAAGATGGTAAGAGACTCCGTCTAATCCAACAATATTTCTTAAGCGCATCAGGTGTAAGAACTATTTGTAATACTGAAAAAGAAAAGTATGGAACTTTAAAAGACTTAGATAAACACGTAGTACTTCATTTAAATGATACTCACCCAACTCTAGTTATCCCAGAGTTAATGAGAATCTTACTTGATGAAGAAAACATGGAATGGGCAGAAGCTTATAGAATTACAACTAATGCAGTCTGCTACACTAACCACTCACTTTTAAAAGAAGTTATGGAGACATGGCCTATCTATCTAGTTAGAGGAATCCTTCCAAGAATCATGGAAATCATTGATGAAATCAATAGAAGATTTGTTGATTCATTATATGAAAAAGGATACCAAAAAGACTTTGTTGATCAAGTAGCTATTATCAAAGGAAATACGCTATATATGGCCAATCTTTGTAGTACAGTAGGATTCAAAGTTAATGGTGTTGCGAAGCTTCACTCTGACCTTTTAAAGTATAACGTTATGAGTGAGTTCAATGAACTCTTCCCAGATAAATTTACTAATGTAACTAATGGTATTACTCCAAGACGTTGGTTAATGTATTCAAACACTGAACTATCTAGTTTACTTGATGAAATCACTCCAACTTGGAGAAAAGATTTCAATAAGATTAGAGATCTTGAAAAACACGTTGATGATGAAGATGTTCTAAATTCATTAATTAGAATTAAGAAGACAAGAAAAGATATTCTCGCAAAATACATTAACGCAAATGATAAGATTCAAGTTCATGAAGTAGACTCTAACTTTATCTTCGATGTTCAAATCAAGAGACTTCATGAATATAAAAGACAACTCTTAAACGCTCTTCACATTATCTATGTATACAATAGACTCAAGACTGATGAAGAATTTAGAAAGAACTTTGTACCACATGCATATATCTTTGGTGCAAAGGCTGCATCAGGTTATCACTTTGCAAAGAAAGTAATTAAATTAATTAATACTATCGCATATAAGATTGACCATGATGAAGAAATCTCTAAATACTTAAAAGTTGTATTTATTGAAAACTATGGTGTATCAACTGCTGAAATCATTAACCCAGCAATTGACATTTCAGAACAAATCTCTCTTGCTGGTTATGAAGCATCTGGTACTGGTAATATGAAAGCTATGATGAATGGAGCTGTTACTATTGGTACTCTTGATGGTGCTAACGTTGAAATCTTTGATGAAGTTAAGAGTGACAATATGTTTATCTTTGGTTTCACTAAAGATGAAGTTATTAATCTAAAACCTGTATATAATCCAAGAGAATACTATGAAAAGGATCCTAATATTAGATTCGCTTTAGATTCTTTAGTAAATGGTTTCTTTGATAATGTTCCACAAGAAGAATTTAGAGAAATCTATAATAAGCTCCTCTTTGAAGACCCATATATGGTTCTTGGAGATTTTGATAGCTATAGAAAGGCTCAAGAAAAAGCTAATGAAGCTTATAAAGATGAATATAAGTGGGCTCGTATGTCTTTAATTAATATCGCAAGATCAAATGTATTCTCAAGTGATAGATCTATTGAAGACTACAATAGACTTATCTGGCATTTAGATAAGATTAAATAATTTATGGAAATTATTGAAGTTAGAAAGAAAGTTAAGAAAATGACACTTAGAATAAAGAAAGATGGAAGGGTGATTCTCACCGTTCCTCTTTCTTCATCTAGAAAAAGTATTAACGATTTTCTATCTCAATCAAAAGAATGGTTAGATAAAAACTATACAAAATCTATAGATAAAACAATCATCTATAATGTAGTAGATGACACGCCTATTTATATTCTTGGAGATATGTATATATTTAGAATTATAAGTAGTGATTCTAATAGAATTGAAATGACTCAAGGTTTTATTAATATTTATACTAAAGATATTTCTTATGATTATGTATCTAAGTTATTTTTAAAATGGTTTAAACATTTTACTGAGACTACTTATAAAGAAATATTATCTAATTATATGAATATGGTAGATGCGGATATTGAGAAGCTTAGAATCAAGAAACTAACTGCGACATATGGAATCTGCTACACTAAGAGAAAAGAAATAGTTTTATCTAGTCTATTAATTCATAAACCATATAAGTTTATAGAGGCAGTAGTTCTTCATGAACTAACGCACTTAAAATATCCTAATCATCAAAAAGAATTTTATGATGAGATTAATAAGTATATGCCAGACTATAAAGAAAGACTTAAACATTATACAAATGTTGGTTAAATAAGTTGACTATATACTTATAAGACTATATAATTATTTTGTACTTCAGGGATGAGTGAAATTCTCTACTGGCGGTAAAGCCCGCGAGCGTTAAGCTGATTAGGTTCAAGTCCTAAGCCAACAGTAAAGTCTGGATGAAAGAAGTTGTTTTCGATTGATTTCCTGAAGTGTGAAATCAATTTTTTTATTGGAGTGTAAAAATGAACGAAGATGCAGTACTTGAAAATGTAGTTGAAGATGAATCAACTAAAAATGAAGAAAAGAAAGAAAACTTAATTAAACAACAGTTTAAAACTAAGAAAGGAAGAATCAGATTCATTACTAGAGTTGCGATGTTTAGTGCACTAGCTTATGTGTTCTATTCATTTGTGAAGTTCCCTCTACCATTCTTCCCATCATTCTTAGAAGTTAAGTTTCACAACTTATTCTTAATAATTGCGGGATTATTAACTGGACCTATTGGTGGAGTATTAAGTGTAATTGTGATGCTTGGACTTAAACTAATAACTTTGGGTTCGTCAACTGCCTATGTAGGTGAATTATTCGATTTATTATTATCTTTATCAGTAGTTCTACCATCTTCATTATTCTATTATTTTGATAGAACTAGAAGAGGTGGATTAATTGGAATACTAATTTCATTTGTATTATGGATGGTAGTCGCAGTGGTGCTTAACTATGCGTTTGTCCTTCCATTCTATATTAGATTCTTCTTTAAAGAAAATGTTGAGGCATTTGTAGGAATGGTTAGTAAGACTATTAAAGGAATTACTACTGAAAACTTTATGTCTTATTATCTATTTGCGGCATGTCTACCATTTAACGCTATTGTAGGTTTTGTGAATATCGCGGTTGACATTTTGGTATATAAGAGAATTTCAGTACTTTTAAAGAGAATAGGAATATAAAACAAAATGTGAGTTAATTTTAATAAGAATTAGCTCACATTTATTATTTAATAATAATAAAATTGGTATAAAATATAAATAGAAATATAATAAGAGGCATGTATATGGAAACTATCAAATTAAAAACACCATTTAAAGGTATGGTTGCCCACAGAGGTGCGGCATTCTTAAACACAGAAAATACTATGAAGGCATTTGAATGTAGTTCAAAACTTACTTATGTAGGTCTTGAATGTGATGTCCATCCATCAAAAGATGGAAAAATAGTGATTTCTCACGATTCTAATTTAAAAAGAGTATCTGGGACTGATTTATTTATCCCAGCCCATACTTATGATGAAATTAAGAATGTAAAATTTATTGATATTAATACTAATGAATTAAGCGATGAGTTATATGCTCCACTCTTAAGTGATTATCTTGATCTTTGTATTAAAACAAATAAAGTTCCTGTAGTAGAACTTAAAGAAACATTAAGAGAAGAAGATTTAATCACTATTAAAGATATGATTATTGAAAAGGGACTTGAAGAAAGAGTAATCTTTATTTCATTCTTCCCTGGATATCTTGTGAAGTTGAGACAATATTTTAAGAAATGTGAAATGCAATTCTTAACTCAAGTTTATAGTGAAGCTATTTTAGATATGTGTGTATTATTCAATCTTGGTATTGATGCACTTTATACAATTATGACCGAAGACATTATTAAGGCATATCATAAGAACAATCTTAAGGTTAACGTTTATACAGTTAATGACCTTGATGTCGCAGAAAAATTAATATCATGGGGAATAGATTATATAACATCTAACGTGATTGAATAATGGATAAGTTTATATTTTCAGCTATTCTTTATGAGTTTTATCGTGAGATTTTATATATCACATATAACTACGATAAAGAAAAGCTTACTCAAAAGGACGTAAAGAAAATAACTGACAAAGACCTTGAAGAAATGAAGAAGTCAAAGGTTCTTTCATCTTTTTATAATAAGTTACTTTCTTTTAAAGGCGAGACTATTGCTTACCTTGATGATGACTTCTTAAGAATTATTGAAACTAAAGATTACACTATTGAAAACTTTAGTTTAATGATTAGATATCTAGATGAATTCGCTGATTATTATTTAGATCACATTCATAAACTAATCGATAAGATTGGTGATGTACTAGATGTTAAAACTCGTTCAGATGGATTTAAAGGTGAATATCCTTTATATATTAGAATTAATGAATCTTCATGTGAACTTAAGCGTGCAGTTCTTTCAACTAACGCTAAAGATTATTTAGATAAGAATACTAAAAAGTTTGGATTTAAAGTTACATTCATTACTTATAATGTTCCACTCAAAAACTATTCATTTAATGGAGTAGATTTAAGAGAAAAGAATAAAAAAGAAATAACCAAGTTACTTGATTCAAGTATGAATGTGAATCTTAAATACACAAATTACTTTGAAACACAATTGCTTGAATATAAGGATGACGTTGAGAGGTATTCAGATGGAGAGTTATCTTTATTCTTAGATAAACTCACAAAAGGAGAATCTACTAAGGTCGCACTTAAAGGAGCGTTTAAGAGCGCACTTATTAGTTTCTTATTCTTCCTCGTGATTGTGGCTCTGATTTTAATATCTCGATATGTAATTAAGAAATAGGAGAATATATATGACTGAACTTGAAAGATGGGAAAAAGAAGCTCAAAAGAATAAAGAGCTAAAGAAACAATTAAGTCTTATTAATAAGACTGAACTTGAAGAAGCATTCAGTGGTAATTTAAGCTTTGGTACTGGTGGTATGAGAGGAATCATGGGACTTGGTCCTAATAGATTTAATATTTATACTATGAGAAAAGCTAATTACGGTTATGGAAAATATTTACTTAAACGCTATAAGAGTGAAGTTTATAGAGGTGTAGTAATCTCACATGATAATAGAGAAAACTCAAGAAACTTCGCCTTTGAATCTGCGAAAGTGCTTGGTGCACTTGGAATTAAGTGCTTCATGTTTGAAGATTTAAGATCTACTCCTGAACTTTCATTCAGTGTTAGATATTTAAATGCGGTAGGCGGAATCATGATTACCGCATCTCATAACCCTTCTAAATATAATGGTTATAAGATTTATGATGAAGATGGATGTCAACTTACTCCTGTGTATGCTGATGAAGTAATAAAAGAAGTAAATGCGGTTGAAGATGTATTCTCAATTCCAACAAAAGAAATAGAAGAATTAAAAGCATTAGGTTTATTTAAGATGCTTGATAATGAAATTGATAATGCGTTTATTGAAAAAGCTAAATCAATTCAATTATTCCCAGACCTTGAAAAGAAAGTAAAGATTGTTTATACACCACTTCATGGATGTGGCGCTGAACCAGCTGAAAGAATCTTAACTGAATGTGGTTATGATGCATCATTCGTTAAGGAACAATTCGTTCATGACCCAGGATTTAAGACAGTTAAGTCTCCAAACCCAGAAGAAACTAAAGCCTTTGAAATGGCTGAAGCATTAGGTAAGAAAGTTAAGGCTGACATCTTAATTGCGACTGACCCAGACGCAGATAGAGTAGGTCTTGCGGTGTGGGATTCTAAAAAGTATGTATATTTAACTGGTAACCAAACTGGTGCATTACTTCTTTACTTTAGATTATCTCAAGAAAAGAAGATGAAGATTCTTCCAAAGAAAGGAAGAGTATTTGATACTATTGTTACATCATCACTTGGTTCTGATATCGCAAGATCGTTTGGCTTTAAAGTAACATCTACTTTAACTGGATTTAAGTTTATTGGTGAACAAGCTAAACTCCTTGAAGGTACAAAAGAAGAATTTATCTTTGGATATGAAGAATCATATGGTTATATCATTAAAGATTATGTAAGAGATAAGGATTCTATTCAATCACTTCTAGCTATCGCTGAAATGGCTAACTATTATTTAGTAAAAGAAAACAGAAACTTAATCGAAGTATTAAATGAAGTTTATGAAAAATATGGTTACTATCTAAATAGAACTAAGAGCTATTTCTTTGAAGGCATTGAAGGTCCTAAGACTATGGCTAAGATTATGGACTATTATAGAAGAGAAGACATCAATGACTTTAAAGGATATAGAGTACTCGTTAAAGAAGACTATGAGAACCAAACAAGACTTCAATACTCAACTAAAGTTAAGAGTGGTTTAAGTCTACCTAAGAGTAACGTTATTAAATATTACTTAAATGGTGTTGGATGGATTGTATTAAGACCATCTGGAACTGAACCAAAACTAAAAGTATATATTGAATCAAAAGCTAAGAATATGGAAGAAGCTGATAGAATCATTACTGAAATATTTGAAGTAATTGATGTGAAGATTGGAGAATATAAATAGTGAATTTAATTTTAGCTTTAAATGTATGGAGCATAGTTATTGTAGTATCAGTAGTCACTATCTTTTTAGTTGTATCTATAATCAACTTTAAAACTAAAAAACCAGAAAGTTATAACGATGAAGAATGTAAGGCATGTGACTTTAAAAACACATGCCCTATCGTTATAAGAGAGACTAAAGATGAAGAAAATAGTAAATAATTCATGGCAGCCCATACTAGATAATGAATTTAATAAAGAATACTTTAAGAGGCTTGAAAGATTCGTAGATGAGGAATATAAAACTCATAAGGTTTATCCTAGCGAATCCTTAATTTTTAATGCGTTCTCTTTATGTCCGATTGAGAAAATTAAAGTAGTAATCATAGGACAAGATCCATATCATAATGAAGGTGAAGCTATGGGACTAGCCTTTAGTGTAAATAAAGGCATAAAGATACCTCCATCACTTAAGAATATCTATAAAGAATTAAATAGTGATTTAGGCGTTGAAATTCCAAAAACTGGGGATTTAACACCTCTTACAAAAGAAGGAGTATTCTTAATTAATACTATTTTAACTGTGAGAGAAAACGAACCATTATCACATAAAAATAAGGGTTGGGAAACTTTCACAGATACTATCATCAAATATATAAGTGAAAAAAATAAAAATATAGTATTTGTATTATGGGGTGCGAATGCTATAATGAAAGAATCATTAATTGATAAGTCTAAACACTTGGTGATTAAGAGTGTTCATCCATCACCACTCAGTGCTTCACGTGGATTCTTTGGTTCACGTCCATTTAGTAAGATTAATGATTATCTAAGACAAAACAATATTAAAGAAATTAATTTTGGAGCATTAAATGAAAGTTAAGAAACTAGTCCTTACCGCAGTAATGACTGCACTATCAGTAGTTTTAAATGAATTACTTGTTATAAGTATCCCACCAACTGCATCACCACTTATGAGATTATCGCTCGGTGTAATCCCTATTTTTGTAATTGCTTATTATTGTGGAATATTCTATGCGATTGTCGCAGGTACTTTAACCGATGTGCTTGGTTTCTTTATTTTTGGAATGGCTAAGGGTTATGCATTTAACTTAGGTTATACATTTAATGCATTCTTAAGTGGTGCAATAATTGGTTTCTTTATTCTAATTAGAAAGTTCATGTCTACAAGACGTGGTCTTCTTACTCTAATTATTACTGATATTGCATTAACTGTTATTTCATCTGGTCTTTATTTCTATATGGCAATGACACAAGACATAATAAAAAATACTGATAGCAAGTTAGCGATAGCTATAACCGTTACCAGTATTTCTATAATTGTTAATGTAATTGTAATTATTTACGCAATAGTCGCAAGAGAGAATAAAGATTCTAACGCAATTATTATGGCATTTATAGTTTACCAATATGTAGTATCATTATGTTTAACTCCACTTTGGCTTACTATAATGTATCATACTAACTATTTCGTATATTGGACAGTAAGAATGGTTACTGTACCGCTTCAAATAATGATTTATGCATTAATATCTAAAGTGGTTGTGTATGCCACTGATAAATTTACTTTACTTAGAAAGAAAGAAGAAGTTGAAACTAAGAATTAGAATTCAATAATCTTAACTTCGCCAGATCCTAGATAACAATATAAATCACCATTCATATTGAAATCAGTGAAATCTCTAGGCATCTCATAAGTAGCATATCTTACCCTTCCCACAGTGGAAGGGTTTTTTGATAATTGTCTTAACACTTCAAGCGATACATTAACATATGTGCCATTATACATATCACCATTAGCGATAACAACTAAACACTTATGAGTTTTCTTATTGAAGTAGCCAAGACCTACAAGTGTATCTCTATCTTCATAGAAATGTAGAGGTACGTATAAACTATTGTCAGTTAAAACATCAAGCCACTCTTCTCTAACTTTTACTACATCTTTAAGATGGTTAACTATTTCCATTCTTCTTGGATGAGTATAGTGGAATGAGTATTTATCAAATAAAGCAAGTTTTCCATAGTATGGATCATCTTTATATAAAGCATCTAAATCTGATTGATCAGCGTCTACACCAGTATTCATTGGTTCTCTTTCATAAACTTCTTCACCACTATTGATGAAAGGAATAGTGTTTGGAATAAAGAAGTTAGTAACGATAAGCATACGTGTTAACTTTTCTCCACCTTCTCTAAATGTAGTACGTCTAGTATCATGTGTTTCAGAAGTAGCTAAAGCAGGAATGGCGAGTTCAGGTGCGTGGTTAATGAATTTCTTGAATTCACCTTCTTTAACTCTAGGGAGAGCCCAGAAACCATTACCGATCATAGCGTTATATCCGTTTTCTTTAGCGCTCTTATCATTTTCCATATTTAATTCTTCAGCGATGAATGTGAAATCAGGATCAACTTCCTTAGCTTTACCAATAATCATTTCAAGTAATTCTTTTGGAAGAGCATGACCCATATCAATTCTTGCGCCATCAATACCGAAGTTATTGATATAGTATGGAATGATAGAACTTAAGAGTTCCCATAATTCCATATTCTTAACTTTACCAGGATACATATTAGATTTAATAGTATCGCAGAGAATATATGGATTATGTTTAATCTTTAAATATTTCTTTGTATCAACTGGATCATCTAAATACATTCTGAAGTATGTAACATCACTCCATGGTGGTTGAATATCATTGATTTGATCAGAGAATGCAGGAGCGATCTTTAAATCAAATGCCTTTTCAATATTATCTAAGAATTCGATAGGATCTTTACCCTTAATTGTCTTAAATAATTCAGGGTCAGTTTCTTTTGGATTCTTTTCAAACATCTTAATATGTCTTAATACATCTTCACTTTCATATACGGTCTTCATCCATTTAGGAGCAGGATAAGTAGTATCAGGAATAGATTCAACAAATGGAACTCTATAGTCTTTAGCTTCACTCGCTTTAATCCAATAGAACCAATCAGGATGTTCCATAACAAGTTCTGAGTTTACACTATTAGTTCTTGGGATGATATCAATAGTTACTCTAATACCAAGCATATGACAAGCTTCAACTAAAGCACCAAATTCTTCATCAACAGTCATCTTATCTTTAGTGATAGGATCTTTTAGCATTGGGTCAAGTCTTGTGAATGATTCAACACTATATGGACTTCCAAGTTCGCCTTTCTTATCTTTTAGTGAATATTTAGAAATAGGAAGAAGATATAAAACTGTGACACCCATTCTCTTTAAGAGTGGAAGAAGTGCGATAGTCTTAACGAATGTTCCTGTTTCTTTAAGTCCATTAATATTAGATATATCCAGTGAATAGCTTCTATCACTATCCCAAGAAGAAGATGTCCTAATCATGGATGAATATAAAGTAGCCTTCTTAATCCAATCACCATTAGTTGATTTAAGATTTAATGCACTAGATAATGATTTAGAGTAATCAACTTTATTCTTTTTATTCTTAAGTACATATTCTTCAATTACAGCACTATAGAATTCATAAGGATTAACCATAACTTCTCCATTTGGAAGAACTTTGTGGTCAATAGAATAGTCCTCTAAGAACCATAAATCAGGCACTGTATAGTTGATAGAATCTTTCCTTTCTTCTTTTAAAATTTTTAATAATTTCTCAAGATTTTTCATTAAATAAAACCCTCCGATTTAATTACAACATAATTGTATAACAATTTATTCTTATACACAATTAGGAAAATAATGAATATTTTTAGAAATATTAATTAATTTATTTAATTAAATGTATCAAATCCGTAACAGCACATAAATTATCGCACAATTCTCAAGTATTTTTGATTCGTGAAAAGAATGTGAATAAAAGCTAGAGTTGTACTCTCTTAAAGAGAGAGTAGACTCTCTTAACTATAAATAGTTATGGTGGTAGAATTGTAAAGAATATTTTTAATAAAATATTCGGGAAGGAGAAAAAAATATAATGAAAGGCAAAGGCTTTTGGATTGTATTTGTCTCAATACTTACAATTGCGGTAGGTGTATTTGCGTTTATCGCCATTAAGAACAGCGCAAACAAAGTTCAAGTGTTTGCGGATACTGAGGCAAAATATCAAACTAGATTTTTAAAACCAGAAGAATCTGATACTCCAGAAAACTCTACTGCAGAAGACGCAGTAGCTTTTGCGCTTTATACATTAACTCACACCGAAAGCTTTGATATTATTACTGATGGTGAATCTAAAGCCTCTGTCGCAACTCAACTTGTTAAAGGTAGAAAAACAATTATTGGTGATGAGGCTATCACATATTCAATGTCTTCTGGCCTTGTAAAGATGGGTCTTCAAAAATACTTTGTTAAGAACTCTGGTAAAGTATTCTATCGTGATTATGACACAATTAAAGGCGGCTCAGTAACTTGGACTAATAATCCTCCTAAATGTGTTTCTGAAAAGACATATAGAAAGACTTACGGTCAAGATCCATTCACAGGAAACAACTATATCATCTGTCCTGAAACTATTAACACTGGTGAAATGGTTAATAAAGGTAATGGACTTTGGGGAATCAAACTCAATATGAAGACTGAGTCTGATTACGCTCCTTTCTGGTATCAAAGAGAAGTCGCAGCTAATGCTTCATCATCTATGATTCCTGAATTCCAACTTATTGAACTTGAATTCGTAGTTGATTCATCTTGGAGAATTCAATATTTAAATATTCATGAAAAGTATCTAGTTAAATCAATGGGTGTAAAAGCCGTATCTGATACTGTAGTCACTGATACATACTATTATGACAATGTTGAATTCGATAAAGATGATTATGCATATTTCAAACAATATAAAAACATGGTTCCATCTGATGCAGAAGAAGAAAAAGTCACAGATGACGTTTTAACTATGCTCACATCATCACTTATTAAAGATGATGGAACTAACACTAATATTAAAGTTGATTTAAATATTGGTGGTGAAGAATTAAAAGGTCTTGTTGAATTAAACTTAACTGACCTTAAGAATATTAAAGCTAAAGGTGAACTCAATGAAATCTACTTTGAATACATTGATAACACCATTTATATCTCTTTAGGAAATAACCTCAAGATTAAATCAGAAACTGAAAACCTCACTAAGTTAATCTCAATGTTTGATACTGGTGATGGTGCGTTATCACTTGACGTTGATTCAATTATTAAGGCAATTAATAGTGGTGAAGTAACTCAAGAAGAAAACATCTATAAAGTAAACACATCACTTACTGTAGGCAATATTAAGATTAATATTTCTTTCAGTACTGAATTTAATGAAGAAAACCATACTTATAAATTAATTAGCCTAAATGCTAATCTAGTATTAAATGATATGCCTATATCAGTAGAGGCATTCAATACTACTGAATCATTAAATGTTAGAGACTTATCAACTTATTCAGATTTATCTAATTTAGATTATGTATTTGAATATCTATCAAAACTAATCCTTTATAAAGCTGCATCTATTGATTTAAATGTAGACTATAAAGGTATTTTAGCTAATGTGAAAGTTGATGCATCTATAGCTGATTCACTAGTATTAAACGTTAAAGCTAAAGTAATGTATGAAGGCAAGGAAGTAGAAGCATCTATTAAGTTTAAGAATGATATTATCTATATCGACTTCTATAACATTCACTTAAAAGCTTCTTTAATGAATATTATTGATTTGGTTAAGAAATACGCAGGAGTTGATTTAAGCGCACTTGTTGCAGTTAGTCCATCTATTGAAAAATCATCTATCGATATTAAGACAATCATTATTACAGTATTATCTTTAGATTTCGATAAGATTATTAAAGATTTCGCATTAAATGAAGAAGAATTAAATACTACAGTTGACCTATCTTCAATTCTTGAAACATTAAAAGAAATCAATTTAGTACTTAAGAATAAAGATGGTATCTCAGTTGAGATTAATTACGATGAAATTAAAGCTAATGCCTTAATTAAACCACTTGAGTCATACGAACTTAATATTGAAACAAGCGAATATTCAAATATTAAAGAAATCCAATATTTAGTAGATGATATTATCTCACTTGTAGATAAGAAGGCATTATCATTAAAAGTATCAGCTTTATATAGTGACCTTAAGATTAATGTTAACTTACTCGCTGATTTTAATGAAGCAATCAAACTTGATGCAGAAATCATTCTCACATATGAAAATAAACAAGTTAAACTCTATGTTAAATATATTGATGATTCTATTTACTTAAGCGTTGGAAACATTAATATCATGGCATCAAAAGATTATCTATTTACTCTTTTAAGTAAGTTTGGAGTTGATTTAAGTCTTGACCTTGATACTAATATTTCAGTTGAAAAGATTTTAGGAATCATCCTATCACTTGATTATGAAAAACTAATTAAGACACTTAAGTTTGAATCAGAAAAGATTTCTATTAACTTAGACTTATCTGATTATATTGATATCTTAAGTGATCTTGAAATAATTATAAACAACACAAAAGATAAGGGATTCAGTGTAGAAACTAATTTCTATCATGTATCCGCAAGTCTAACTGCCCTTGATTCAGTAAGAATCGGTCTTGATAAAGAATACCAAGATTTATCTCAAGCTGACTTCTTAATTGATGATGTATTAGATTTAATCGAAAAGAAGAGAATGGCTTTAGATTTATCATTAAACGTTAAAGGATTAAACATTAACGTTACTGGTGAAGTATCATTTGATAGCGATATTATCGCAAATGTTAAAGCTATCGTTGAATCAAATGGTTTAAGTAAAACTATCAATGTATTCTTCCAAGATAATAAATTATATTTAGATATCGAAGGAATTAAATTATCTATCAGTATCTCTGACCTTATGACTTTACTATCTAAGGGTGGAGTAGAATTTGATTTAAATTCATCTAATATCTCTATTGAAAACATTATTGGAATAATCTTCAGTATTGATTTAGATAAACTTATTAAAGAATTTACTATCGCAGATAAAGAAATTAAGTTATCGCTCAATGTTTCTGACTTTATTAGTGAACTTAATGAACTCGATATTATGATTAAAGATGAAACTGATGGATTAAGCTTATCACTTTCACTCTTTGATGTATTACTCAAAGTTAAACCAGTAGATGAAGTATCTAAGAAGACATTAAATGACTTTAATAATATTTCATTCGCAAGCTTTATTTTAGATGATGCACTCTTAATCGTTAAGAATAAGAAGGCAGAAGCTACCATATCTATTAAAGTTCTTAACTTAGACGTTAACGCACATCTTTACGTAGACTTTAATGAATCACTTAAACTCAAAGCTTTAATTGATTTAACAAATGGTACTAACTCTAAGTCACTTGAAGTATTGTTTATTGATAACGCTATCTATTTAACTATTGATAATATTAGCGTTAAGATTACTCTTGATGAATTAATT